>JAGQJA010000011.1 GCA_020430845.1 Myxococcales bacterium | reverse complement strand
GACGCGCTGCTCGCGCGCCGCGAGGCGTACGACGCGCGCCTCACGCGCGTGCTCGAGGCGGTCCGGCAGAGGGCCGGCGTGCGCTGCATCTACCGCGGGGCGCCGGGCGCGGGCGCCGCGATGCTCCGCGTGCTCAAACGCGGAGAAATACTCGGAATTCCAATGGATTTTCGTTCTCGCGTCCCGTCGGTGATGGCGCCTTTCCTCGGACGCCTGGCGCCGACCGCGGTGGGGCCGGCGCGGATCGCGCTGCGTCGGCGCGCGCGCGTGGTCGTGGCGACGGCCGCCCCGATGCCGGTCGACGCCGCCGACGGAGGGGCCGACGTCCTGGGCGCGGTGACGGTCGAGCACGTCGACACCTCGGGCCTCGCGGCCGACGACGCGGGAGAGCTCGAGCTCACCACGCGCATCAACGCCCGGCTGAGCCGGCGGATCCTGGACGCCCCGGACGCGTGGCCGTGGATGCATCCGCGCTGGCAGGAGTGATCTCGCGCTGCGCTCCTGCCTGCTCTATCCTGGCGCCGTGGCGGAGAAGCTTCCGAGGATCAAGGCCGGCGTCGACATCCGGCAGTTCAAGCTCGACCCGATGGACGGGTTTCTCCTCACGCGCATCGACGGAAAGCTCGGCCCCAAGGAGCTGTCGCGCGAGACGGGCATCCCGGACTTCAGCGTCGAGCGCGCCCTCGAGAAGCTCATCAAGCTCGGCGTCGTCGAGCTCGCCGAGCTCAATGCCCCCACGACCGAAGAGGCCCCGGCCCAAGAGAAGGGCGCGCGCGTCGCGTTCGGCGTGTCGCTCCTCGAGCCCAAGTACGACCCCAAGGAGCTCGAAGAGGAGTGCGATCTGCCCGTCGAGCGCCGCAAGCTCCTGCTCGACCTCTTCTATCGCCTCGACGACGTCGATCACTACACGCTGCTCGGCCTCACGCGCGAGGCCGACAAGAAGTCGATCAAGCGCGCGTACTTCGAGCTCGCCTCGACGCTCCACCCGGACCGCTACTTCAACAAGCAGCTCGGCTCCTTCAAGACCAAGATGGAGGCCGTGTTCGAGCGCGGGACCGAGGCGCACGACACGCTCACCGACAAGGACAAGCGCGAGGAGTACGACGCGTACCTCGCCGAGGTCGCGACCACGCGCGGCATGGAGGCGATGCTCGAGCGCGCGCTCGCCGACGCGGCGCGGGTGCAGGCTCACGCGGCCGCGCAGGTCCAAGCGGCCCCCGCCGCCCCCACCGGGCCGAGCCAAGAAGAGCTCCAGGCGCGCCGCAGCGCGCTGGCCGCGCGGCTCCGAGGCGGCAGGCCCACCCAGGCGTCGTCGACGCCGACCACTCCCGCCGAGCCGGCGGCCGACCCTCGCCGGTACGCGAGCGCGAGCGACGCCGTCGACGCGCTCAAGCGGCGCTACGAAGATCGCCTCTCGAGCGCAGGTCAGGCGCAGGCCCGAAAGTACACCGACGCGGCCGAGGAGGCGTTGAGTCGCAACGACATCGTCGCGGCGTCGAGCGCGCTCAGCATCGCGGTGAAGTACGCCCCCGAGGACGTCGCGCTCGCGATGCGCTTCCAAGAGGTCAAGAACCAGGCCGACGCCCTGCTCAGCGAGAGCTACACCAAGCAAGCGCAGTACGAAGAGCGCTCGGAGCACTACATCGAGGCCGCCCGCTCTTGGGAGCGCGTCGCAAAGCTCAAGCCCGACGATCCCATGGCCAACGATCGGGCGGCGGCGTGCATGGTGCGCGCGAGCGGCGATCTGCACGCGGCGGCCGACTATGCCAAGAAGGCCATCGCGCTGCAGCCCGAGGTGTCGGCCTACCGCGCGACCCTGGCGACGGTGTACCTCGAGGCGGGCCTGTACACGGCCGCGCGGCGCGAGGCCGAGGCCGGATTGGAGCTCGAGCCCAAGGACCCGACGCTCACCGCTCTGCTGAAGAAAGCCCAAAAAGGGTAAAAAAACCACATCTTGGGCCGGGACAATCGTACGATGGGGTTTCCGGGTTAGCTAGGAGACTGCGCGAATGGAGAAGGTCATCGGCATCGACCTCGGCACCACGAACTCGTGCGTGGCGATCGTGGAGAACGGCACACCGGTCGTGATCCCGAACCGGGGCGGCTACAAAACCACACCGTCCATGGTCGCGGTGACCGAGGCGGGCAAGCGCCTCGTCGGGCACATCGCCAAGCGACAGGCGATCACCAACGCCGAGAACACGGTGTACGCCGCCAAGCGGCTCATCGGTCGCAAGTGGAACTCGCCGCAGGTGAAGAACGCGGTGGCCACCTCCAGCTACCGCATCGTCGAGGGGCCGCACAACGACGTGCGCATCGTGCTCCGCGACAAGGAGTACAGCGTCCCCGAGATCAGCGCGATGGTGCTGCAGGAGATGAAGGTGATCGCGGAGGACTACCTCGGCGAGCCCGTCAGCAAGGCCGTCGTCACGGTCCCCGCGTACTTCAACGACAACCAGCGCCAGGCCACGAAGGACGCGGGCGAGATCGCCGGCCTCGAGGTCATCCGCATCATCAACGAGCCCACGGCCGCCGCGCTGTCGTACGGCTTCGGCCGCAACATCGAGAAGACCGTCGCCGTCTACGACTTCGGCGGAGGCACGTTCGACATCTCGATCCTCGAGATCGGCGCGCACGGCGTCTTCAAGGTCATCGCGACCGCGGGCGACACGTTCCTCGGTGGCGAGGACATCGACGCGCGCATCATCGACTGGCTCGTGCAGGGCTTCAAAGAGGAGCACGGCATCGACCTCCGGCAGGACCGCATGGCGCTCCAGCGCCTGAAGGACGCGGCCGAGAAGGCCAAGTGTGAGCTCTCAGGCGTGCGCGAGACCGAGGTGAACCTCCCGTTCATCATCTCGAGCGGCCGCAACGAGGCGCTCCACCTGCAGCGTACGCTCACGCGCGAGACGCTCGAGGAGCTCAGCGACGACCTCACCGAGCGCACGGTCGACATCTGCCGGCAGACGCTCGAGGACGCACGGCTCGGCAAGGACGAGATCGAGGAGGTCATCCTGGTCGGCGGCATGACGCGCATGCCCAAGATCCAAACGGCCGTCGCGACGTTCTTCGCCAAGGAGCCCAACAAGGGCGTGCACCCCGACGAGGTCGTCGCGCTCGGCGCCGCGATCCAGGGCGCCGCGCTCGTCGACGACAAGCAGGAGATGGTGCTCCTCGACGTCACGCCGCACGCGCTCGGCATCATGACGTTCGGGAGCTACTTCGAAGAGCTCATCCCGCAGAACACGACGGTGCCGACGCACCGGACCAAGATCTTCACCACGTCGCGCGACAACCAGACGGCCGTGAAGATCCTCGTCATGCAGGGCGAGTCGCAGCGCGCAGAAGAGAACGAGCTGCTCGGAGAGTTCATCCTCACCGGTCTGCGCCGCGCCCCCAAGGGCCAGGTCGAGATCGAAGTGACCTTCGAGATCAACGCCGACGGTATCGTCAGCGTCAAGGCGAAGGACCTCGAGACCGGTCTCGAGCAGTCGATCCAGGTCACGGCGACCAGCGGCCTCACGCGCGACGAGATCAAGCAGATGGTCGAGGACGCGAAGGACGACCTGCTCGACCGCCGCACGTCCGAGGAGTTCGAGGGCGCGCGCCAGGAGGCCGAGAAGCTCATCGCCGAGATCCAGAAGCTCTTCCCCCAGGTCGAGCAGATCGTGGCCACGAGCGACTTCGGCCGCGACGCGATCGAGAAGGCCAAGTCGATCGTCGACAAGGCCAACCAGGCCATCGAGAAGCGCGAAGCGAGCCTCGTCAAAGAACAAATCGAGGGTCTCACGCGCACGCACCGCATGTTCAAGGGTGTCGTCGCGAAGACTTGATGGTGGGTAACCCGACGTGTCGGATGAGCCGAAGAAGGATGCCGATGGTGGCGGGGAGGCGGGCCCCAGCCCTCCCGGTGACAAGGCACATCCTTCGGGCACGTTCGACCCGTTGGAGTTCGGACGCGAGATCCTCGGTGACGGAGAGGACGCGGCCCTCCCGCTCGAAGAGGTCAAGCGCCCTTCGCGCCCGACCCTGAGCGACGAGGCCGAGCTCGAGGCGGCGAGGCTCGCGTCCATGGGCGACGGGCCGCGCGGCACAGCGCTCTCGCTCGCCAACCTCCAGGCACCGTCCGTCCCGCCGGCGCCGTCGTCGAGCGTCCCCGTCCTCACCGAGCAGCTGAGCGATCTCGATCGCGGGTGGGACGACGAGTCGCCCACGGTGCCCCGCCAGGTCGAGCCGCCCCCCACGCTCGCGCGCCCCGACGAGCCGCCGGTCACCAAGCCGCGCCCGGCCGGGAGCGAGGAGGCGAGCTTCGCCGACCTGAACGTCGACGACGACGACGGCGGCGGACGCCCGACCTTGCCCGGAGACGTACCTCAGTCGTTGGTCGACAAGAGCCACCCGAGCGAGCCACGGCCGGTGGTCGACGACGACGAGGAGTCCAAGGCTGACGTGCCTCCGGAGACCCCCGCCGCGCGGCCCGACGGACCGCCGAGCGCGATCGAGATGGCCGACCGCGTGGCGCTGGGCGACTACACCGGAGCGCTCGAGATCGCCGAGAAGCTCCTCGAGCTCGACCCAGAGCACGGCGAGGCGCTGCGGGTGGCAGACGAGGCGCGCGAGACGCTCCTTGCCATGTATACTGCACGTATCGGGGATCTCGAGGGGGTGCCTGTGGTGGCCATCGCCCGCGACGAGCTGCGGTGGCTCTCCATCGACCACCGCGCCGGCTTCATGCTCTCGCTCATCGACGGCGTCTCGACGCTCGAGATGGTGCTCGACGTCAGCGGCATGCCGCGCTTCGACGCGCTGCGCATCCTCCACGAGCTCCTGCAGAAGCGCATCGTCTCCGTGCGCTGAGTGAGCGGCGCGATTTGGAGTGTGCAAGCGAAAACCGCGCGGCGGAAACGATTCGTTGCACGATCCATCTACGCTAGCTACTCCTAAGCTTCGACATGGAACCAGGCGTTGCGTCAGAGCGTGAACGGCTCGAGCGCGTGCTGCGAGGGGGCTTCGACCCTGCGGACGTGCTGCCGCGCCTCGCGCGCCTGGCGCGGACGTCCCCGCCCGGGAGCCCGAACGCGCTCTTCGCGGAGCGTCAGCTCGCCGAGCTGCTCGCCGAGAAGCACCCGTGGCGGGCGGCCATCCATGCCAAGCGCGTGTTGGCGCACGCGCCCGAGGACGACGGCGCGTGGGCGCTGCTCGGGTTCTGCCAGACGCTCCTGCGCAATTACCGCTTCGCCGCGCACGCATACCGGCAGGCCGTGTCGCGCGCCCCGGCCAACCCCTCGTACCTCCACAACCTCGGCCACATCCTCGACATGGCGCTCGCGCGACCGACCGAGGCCATCGGGTGGCTGCGCGCGGCGCACGAGGCGCGCCCCAACAACCTCGAGATGCTCGCGTCGTATGCTCACGCGCTCGCGCGAGGCGGACGCGTCGAGAGCGCTCGTGAGCTGCTCGCCGCGGCAGCGCATCGCTCGCCGTCGGGAGAGATCCTCGCTTTGCTCGCGTGGCTCGACGCCGGCGCCCCCGCGAAGCCCAAGCGACGACGCCGGGCGGCGCTCGAGCGCGCGCTCGACGGCGGGCTCGCCAAGCTCCCGTTCGACGACCGGATGAAGGCGCAGGCGATGCTCCTCGCGCGCGACGTGGGCAGCGCGCGTCCGGGTCGCGTGGGAGCACGCGCCACGGCCGAGCTCGCGGCGGCGGTCGCGTACGCCATCGTCTACGTGCACCGACTGCCGCTCTCGACGGCCGACGTCGCGGCGCCGTTCCGCGCCGCCGTCGGGGAGGTGCGCGGCCGATTCGCCGAGCTCCGCGCCCGGCTCGACCTGCTCCCCGGCGACGCGCGCTACGCATCACGCGCCTGACCGAGCGCGACCGTTCGCGCGCGGTCGGTTTTCGTACCGGCGCCCGACGCCGATGCTACACCCGCGGCATGCGACGCCGCCTCGTGCTCCCCGTCCTCGTGTCCCTGCTCGCCCTGCCCGCGCTCGCCCGGGCCGACGAGCCCGCGCCTCCCCCACCCCCGACGGCCCCCGACGTCAACGACAAGATGCTCGCGACGGTGCCCTCCGCGCGCGTGAACATCCGCTCGTGGGACGAGGCGCTTCAGCACATCCGCGCGCGCTCGACCGACATGCGCATCGCGATGCAAGAGGTCGCCCGCGCCGAGGCGCAGTCGCGCGTCGCGCTCGCCGGCGCGCTCCCGTCGCTCAACGGAACGGTTGCATATACACACAACTTGATCACCAACGAGGGCGCGCAGTTCACGGGCGTGTCCGCGGGCCAGGCGAACATCCGCCCGGTGCGGGTGCCCTTCCCCGACTTCGCGACCGGGTCGCTCCAGCTCGTCCAGCCGGTGCTCGCGCTCCGCGCTTGGTACAACATCGGGACACGTGAGGTGGCCGAGGACGCCGCGCGCCTGTCGCTCGACGACGCCAAGCGTGTCATCGCGCTCACCGTGGCCAACGCGATCGTCGCGGTCGTGACGGCCGAGCGTATCGCGGAGCTCAACCGCAACGGGCTCCGCAACGCCCTCGTCCGCCTCGAGCTCACGGATCGCAAGATGGCCCTCGGCAGCCTCACGGGGCTCGACGTGGTGCGCGCGCGCCAGGACGTGGAGGTCGCGCGGGCGACGCTCGTCGCGGGCGACGAGTCGTTGCGCCAGGCGCGCGAGGCGCTGGGGCTCGCGGTCGGCGTCCCCGAGCAAGTGGGCGTGCCGCCGAGCGTCAACTTGGCGGGGCTCGAGGCGAGCGCCAAGAAGACGTGCAAGCCGGCGAACAGCGTCGACCAGCGCCCCGACGTGCTCGCGCTCCGCTCGAGGGCCGAGGTCGCGCGACGCACGGTCAACGACGTGAAGTACCAGTACGCGCCGATCGTCAACTTGCAGTCCTCGCTCAACACCACGACGCTCAACACGGGCGCGGCGCCCAACACCACGTGGAACATCCAGGCGGTCCTCACCGTGCCGCTCTGGGACGGCGGCGCGCGCTACGGCAGCCGGCGAGACGCCCAGGCGCAAGAGCTGCAGGCGATCGAGCGCGTCGAAGCGGCGCGGCGCCAGGCGGTCATCCAGCTCACGCAGGCGCAGCGCGGCGTGTCCGTCGCCGAGGAGCGCCAGCGCGTCGCGGCCGAGACGCGCTCGCTCGCCAACGAGACCGACCGCCTCACACGCGCCGCCTTCGCCGAAGGGCGCGGGACGAGCCTCGAGCTGGTCGCGGCGGCGCAAGCCCTACGCGACGCCGAGATCAACCTCGCGCTCCGGGAGTTCGATCTCGTCAAGGCGCGCATCCTGGCCGTGCTCTCGAACGCGACCTGCCCGTATTGAGCCCCGCTCACGGCGCGCCGAGCGCGCATGACACCGTCAGTTGGGCGCCGCGGCGTCCCAGCCCGTGACGCGCGCGAGCTCGCTCAGCGCGATGTTGTAGTCCATCAGCGCCTGGACGTGGTTCGCGCGGGCGAAGACGTACGTGCGCAACGGCTCGATGAGCGCGCGCTCGTCCTTGGTGCCGAGGTCCATGGCGTCCTGGACCATCGAGATCCAGCGCTTGGCGCGGTGCTCGGCGCGCTCCCAGATCTCTTCGCGCGTCGACGCTTCGACGGCGACCGCGTGGGCGTTCTCGACCTCGACCCCGACCCCGCCGAGCGCGAGGCGCTCGAGGGCGCGCGCCTCTTCGAGCTGCGACTCGGCGAACGCGATGCGGGCTTGCTTGGGCAGGATGTCGAGCCCCCACTCGATGCCGAGGCCGGCGAACACGCCGAAGCGGTTGAAGCCGTCCCCGATCCACGCGGTCGTCTGCTGGACGGCGCTCGGGGCGACCGCGTAGGTGGCGCCGAGGCCGAGGCCGATGTTGGGGAACAGCTCGGAGCGCCGGTAGTCGAGGAAGGCCTTGCGACCGGCCACGCCCGCGCGCGCCAGGTTGACGTCGGGGCGGAAGATGCGCGCCGCGGTGAGGTAGCGCACGACCGGGCCCATCGGGCGCGAAGGGCGTGAGAGCGGCTCGTCGGGGATGTCGAAAGCCACCTGGATGCCCGTCAGGAACCGGAGCGCGGCGGTCGCGAACGTCTCGCCTTTCTTGGCCTCGGCGAGGCGCGCGACGATCTCGTCGCGGTAGACCTGCAGGCGGAGCTTGTCGATCTCCTCGACGGTCGCGTCGTTGGCGCGGAGCTTCTTGGTCAGGCCCTCGAGGCCGCGGTCGAGCCGGCTGAGCACGTCGGTGCCGATGTACTTGGCGTCGCGCGCGAGCATGAGGCCGAAGTACGCGCGCCGCACGTCCATGCGCACCTGCTGACGCGCCTTCTCGAGGTCCCACTCGTTGAAGCGCACCTGGGCGGCGGCCGAGCGCGCGATGTTGTCGATCTTGCCGAACGTGAAGAGCGGGATCGTGCCGCGGACGTTGAACTGCAGGAACGGCTGCCACCCGTCGCCCGGGCCCGTGTTGAGCACGGTGAACGGGGTCGCGTTGTAGAAGGGCGTACCGCCGAGAGGCGGGAGCACGCCGCCCGTCGCCGAGGCGCTCCAGAACGAGTACGGCGTCCACTTGGCTTCGTCGAGCTGCGCGTGCACGGCCGCGAGGCGCGCCTTGGCGGCCCAGAGGTTCGGGTGGTTGCGGTCGGCGAGGGCCAGGCACTCCGAGAGCGTGTAGGCGCGCGGTCGGATGGTGGCGATGGCCGGGACGAAGACGGGGACCTTGGGCGCCGGCTCGGCGGCCGGCTTGGGCGGCGTCGGCTCGTCGTCGTCGAGGTCCATGTCGCCCGCGCGCGCGAGGCCGGGCGCGCTCGAGGCAGTCGTCAGCGCTGCGACGAGCGCGAGGCGCACGACGCCGGCGAGCGCGCGTTTTCGGTCGCGCGGAGTTCGGAAGCCAAGAAGCCTCATAAGCACTTCCCGAACGCCCATCCTACCCGAGACCCGGCCTGGGCGGCCCGAAACCCGCGCGCCGCGTCCGCGGGTGTCAGGGCTCCGGCCCCGTGATCCCCTCGGGCGTGTAGATGAAGCCCTTCTGCTGGAAGACGCAGAGGCGGTTTCCGCCCCGTCGCTTGGCCTCGAGCAGCGCCGACTCGAGGGCGTTGAGGAGCTCATCCATGGATCGCACGTCGCGGCTCGGGAACATCGCGACGCCGACCGACGCGGTGAGTCGCCCCGCGTCCGAATCGAGGGCGAGCGGCTCGGTCGCGACGTCCCTCCAGATGCGCTCCGCCACGACGAGCGAGCCCGCGAAGTGCGTCGCGGGCAACATCACGAAGAACTCGTCGCCCCCGTAGCGCGCCACGACGTCGGACTCGCGCAGCGACCGGCCCACGACCCCGGCGACGGCACGGAGCACGGCATCGCCCATCGCCCGGCCCCCGCGTTCGTTGTAGACCTTCAGTCGATCGACGTCGACGAGGCAGCACGCGAGCGGCTCCTGGTGTCGGTCGGCGCGGTCGAACTCTTCGCGCAGGCGCGCGTGGAGCCAGTGAAAGCTGTAGACCCCCGTGAGCGCGTCGGTCGAGCGCACGCGGGCGAGCCTCGCCTCGGCGGCCCGCAGCTGCTCGTGCGCGCGACGCGCCCGGAGCGCGGCCACGACGGCCATCACCAGCTCGGTCTCCTCCATCGGCTTGCACACGTAGCCGTCGACTCCGGCGCGCAGCCCCTCGACGCGGCTCTGCGTGTCGGTACGCGCAAGCACGAGCACGACCGGCGTGAAGCCCTGCTGCTCCACGGCCTTGATGGCGACCGCCGTCTCGACGCCGCTCATGCCCGGCATCACGGCGTCAACCAGGACGACGTCGATCCCGCCCGCGGCGACCCGCTCGACCGCGGCCTGCCCGCTCGGGACGGGCACGACCTCGAAGCCGTTGTCTCGGAGCGCGCTCGCGACGAGGTCGCGCGTCGCGTCGTCGTCGTCGGCGAGCAGCACGGTCGCGGGCGCGCTGTGCTCCAGGTGACGCGTGCTGGCGCGCTCGGCCGCCGCGACCATCGCGGCGCGGAGCACCGTCGACTCACGATCGTGATCGTCCTCGTCGACCTCGTCCACGCCCACCCCCGCACGATGCCAAACCGGCGCCCGCGCGTCCAGGGGTCAGGCGGGGGGACGCGCGGCGGCGAGCACCTTCTTGGCGAGCGTGCTCAGACCGACGGAGTCGAGGGCGTCGGTGCGCACGGCGCAGACCGCGTCGTAGGTGTCGCCGAGCGACGTCGCCAGGGCGACGCAGGCGCGCTCGAGCGCGGACGCACGACCGTGCGACGCATCGACGGTCACCTCGAGCCGCCTGTGGGTGAGCACGTGACGAACGAGCGCCACGTCGCGCGCGATCGTCAGCCAAGTCGGCCACGGCGCCTCGCCCTCGCCCTCGATGCACGGCGGCTCCCACATGCCGCCGAATCGCAGCGTCGCGCGGCGGCGCCCCAACACCACCGCCTCGGCCGACGTCGCGACGAGGGCCCGCATGGCGAGCCCCCGCGGAGCAGCTCGCGGCGCCACCCGCGGCAACGCGTCGACGCGGCGCTCGGTGCGCGCGCGGCACACGTCTGCGACCGGGCACGCGTGACACGCCGGCCCGCGGGGCGTGCAGACGGTGGCCCCGAGCTCCATGAGCGCCTGGTTGAAGTCGCCCGGGGCACGCGGCGCGACGAGCGCGTCGGCGATCTCCGCGGCGACGCGCGCGCCGCTCGCCTTCATGTCGAGATCGATGGCGAACAGGCGCGACAGGACCCTCGCGACGTTCCCGTCCACGAGCCCGACCGCCTCACCGAACGCGATGGAGGCGATGGCGCCGGCCGTGTACGGCCCGATCCCGCGCACGGCGCGGAGCTCGTCGCGCGTCGTAGGCACCGCGCCGCCCGCCTGGTCTCTGAGCTGCCGCGCCCCCTCGTGCATCATGCGCGCGCGACGGTAATAGCCGAGGCCGGCCCACGCGCGCATGACCTCGTCGGACGACGCGTCGGCCAGCGCGCGCACCGTGGGGAACGCCGTGAGGAAGCGCTCGTAGTACGGCACCACGGTGTCCACGCGCGTCTGCTGCAACATGATCTCGCTCACCCAGATCGCGTAGGGATCGCGCGTCCTTCGCCACGGCAGGTCGCGCCGATGCGCGCGGTACCAGGCGAGCAGCCGGCGCCGGAGCGACGGCACGTCACAATCGGACAGCCAGTCGCCCGATTGTGATTGCGAGGGGGCGCGGGCGTGCGCACTTTGTCTCTTCGTCATGAGCCGAACCCAGCGAGATCCGGGCGTCGCCGCCGTTCTGTCGTTCTTCATCCCGGGCGTCGGGCAGTTCTACAACGGCGCGTTCCTGCGCGGACTCTTTTGGCTCGTCGTGACGCCAGGCCTCTGGATCGGGTCGGCGGGCACGCTCGGGTGGATGTTCCACATCGCCGCGGCGTACACGGCATACCGCTACGCCGCGCGTCGCTCGGGTTGAGCCCGATCGATCAGCGATAGGGGTTCTTGGAGATGTCGTCGGGCACCGCCGTCGCGGTGGGCTTGACGCCGGGCTTGGGCCTGCCCGGGGACGGCTTGGGCCTGCCCGGGGGCGGCTTGACGGGCGTCGGCGCGGCCGCGGTCGTCGCAGGTCCCGCGTCGGGCGCCTCGACGGCGTCGGCCACGGACACTGCGGTCGCGCTCGGCGGCGGAGGTGCAGTGACGGCGGGCGCCGACGTGGGCGGCGGCGGCACCGTCGCCGAGCGAGCTTGCCCGACGGCGCGCCACCCCACGATCCCCGCCACGCCGAAGACGAGCGCCAGCAGCGCGCCGACGACCGCCCACCGCGCGCGCGACGGACGGCTCGTCGCGTCGGGGCCCAGCGGACCGACGCCGATCACGGCCGACGAGACGCTCGACACCTTGTCGCCCTGCGGTCGCAGGAGGGCTTGCGCGTCCGAGGTGTCGGAGATGGTATCGACGAGTCGATCGACGCTCGGGCGGCTCTCGGGCGGGCGCGAGGGCTTCGACCCCTCGACCTTGGTCGGGATGTCTACTGGACGCGGGCGGCTGTTGGCGCTCGGCTCGCTGCGCGCGAGCCAGCCGCGCACGGCCTCGCGGTGTTGCTCGAGCTCGTCGCCGATCACCTCTTCGACACATGCGGCCACGTCGCGCACCGAGCTGATGCCGCGCGCCGACCGCGCCGCGCGCTCGAGGTCGTCGGCGAACTCCTGCGCCGTGGCGTACCGCGCCGCCGGATCGCGCTCGAGCGCCTTCATGGTGACGCGCTCGAGCTCGACGGGCACGTCGGGCGCCGCGCTCCGCAGCATGGGGATGGGCTCGTAGAGCACGCGGTTGAGCGTCTCGGCCTCGCCGTCGCCCTTGAAGAGCCGCTTCACCGCGAGCGCCTCCCACAACACGATCCCGCACGCGAAGATGTCCGCGCGGCGGTCGACGCCCGCGCCGCGCGCCTGCTCGGGCGCCATGTACGCGAGCTTGCCCTTTAGCTGCCCGGAGCGCGTCGTCGAGAGGCGCGACGCGGCGCGCGCGACGCCGAAGTCGGTGATGCGCGCGACCCCGTCGACGCCCACCAGGATGTTCTGCGGTGACACGTCGCGGTGCACGATCGAGAGCGGCGCGCCCGCGTCGTCGACCATCTCGTGCGCCGCGTGCAGCCCCGCCAGGACGTCGAGCACCACGCGCGTCACGACGTCGATGCGCACGTGCGCGCGACGGGCCGCGGAGCGAGCGAGCAGGCGCGCGAGCGTGTCGCCCTCGATGTAGTCCATGACCAGGTAGTAGCCGCGCTCGCTCTGCCCGACCTCCTGGATGGGCACCACGTTGGGGTGGTGGATACGCGCGGCAAGACGCGCCTCGTCGAGGAACATCTCGACGAACTCCTCTTCGCGCGCGAGGTGCGGGTGCAGGCGCTTGATCGCCACCAGACGCTGGAAGCCCGCCACGCCGAGCAGGCGCGCGAGGAACACGGTCGCCATGCCGCCGCTCGCGAGCTCCGCGATGAGCTCGAAGCGATCGAGACGCTCGCCGTGCGCGTCGAGAGGCTTTGCCAGAGTCCGACCCTCCGAAGGGCCGACCGCGACCCCTGCACATACATTAAACCACCGTTCAGGCCCGCTGTCAGATAGGCGCCTGCGGTGAGGGGTCAGAACCTGCCGAAAACACCTACCCCGTCTCGAGCGACGTACGGGGTGACGGTGGCGCCGCGCGCGCGCTCAGGCGTCGACCACTGCGTGAAGAACAGGCCGATCACGGCCGCGGCGACGCCGACCCCGGCCGTGGCGCCCAGCAGCACGTTCGTGCGCAGCTCGGCGTCCTTGCCGTCTTGATAGAGCGGGCAAGACTCGTCTTTTCCCGCGCACTCGCGCCGCACGGCGTCGACGCCCGGGTTGTTCTGCGCGTCGATGCCCGAGACGACGGTGGCGACCCCGCCGGCCACCGTGAGCCCCGCGGCGATGAAGAAGATCCCCGGACCGAGCGGCTTGGTCGGCGCGGGTGTGACGGGGCTCTCCGACCGCGGACGGGGCGGCGGCGGCTCGACCTTCGGCGGCGGCTCGACCTTGGGCGGCGGCGCCTCGAACGAGAGGGCGACCGACTCCCCCGCCTTGCCCTCGGTCGAGCGGACGACGTTGCCCGTCTTGAACCCTACCGACAGCTCGTGCGAGGCAGGCACCAGGTAGAGCTCGTGTTGGATCGACACGCCGCTCGGCGCGACCCGGCCGTCGATGACGAGAGAGCACGGGGTCTGACACTTGACCGTGACGGCGAGCAGCTTGGGCTTCGCTTCGTCGAGCGTCTGCGTGGCCAGCGCCTTGGTCGGCGCGTCGTCGGAGTACATCTGGAGCGCGATGGCGGCCAGCGTCGCCGCGCGGTCGAGCTGCACGGCCGCGCGCCGCGCGCGGATCGCGTTGCGGAGCGCCTCGACGCGGGGTGCGTCGCGGAACGCGTTCTCGAAGTGGACCGCGGCCTCTTCGTAGCTCTTTGCGAGGAACGCGCGCCGCCCGCGGTCGTACTCCTCGGCGGCGGCGCTCACACGCGACGGGGCGGGCTCGTCGGCGCGCGCGTCCGCAGACGCGACGCAAATCGACACGAGCGCCCCGAAGGCCGCCACGCGGAGCCCGACAGAGCGACGACGATGGCCGGTCCCCGAACCCCGCATGGCGTCATTGTATCCTCAGAACGAGGCCCGGGCGCATGATCGACGCGCGGCGCGTGTGCGCCGGGCCGAAGCGCGCGTCAGGCCATCTCGAGGAACAGCGAGTCGGGGTCTTCGAGGAAGCGGATGATGTCGTACGCGAAGGCCGCGCCGACGTGACCGTCGACGATGCGGTGGTCGAACGACAGCGACAGGAGCATGACGTCGCCGACGACGATGCGTCCGTCCTTGACGACCGGCTTCTGCTTCATCTGGTGCACGCCCAGGATGCCGACCTCGGGGAAGTTGATGATCGGCGTGGCGAAGAGCCCGCCGTCGGCGCCGAGCGACGTGATGGTGAACGTGGAGCCGGAGAGGTCCTCGACCTTGACCTTGCCGCTCTTGGCGTCGTTGCCCAGGCGCTCGATCTCGCGCGCGACGTCGAGCACGCTGCGGCGGTCGGCGTCCTTGACCACGGGCACCATGAGGCCCGCGTCGGTCGAGGCGGCGATGCCGATGTTGTAGTACTTGCGGTAGACGAGCTCGTTGGTCGACTCGTCGAGCGCGCTGTTGAGCACGGGGCGCTTCTTGAGGGCGGCCACGACCGCCTTGACGATGAACGGCAAGAACGTGAGCTTGACCCCCTGCGCCTCGGCCCGGGGCTTCATGCGCGCGCGGAGCGCCTTGAGCGCCGTGACGTCGCACTCCTCGACGAACGTGAAGTGCGCCGCCGTCTGCACGGACTGAGACATCTTGGCGGCGATGCGACGGCGCACCCCCGCGAACGGCACGCGCTCCTCGAGCGTCGACTGCGCCGCCGAGGGTGCGGTGATCTTGACCGGCTCGTGCGCGGGCGCGCTCCTCGGCGCCTCGCCTCGCGGGGCGGCCGGAGACGGCGCCGCTGCGCTCGGTCCCTTGCGCGCGAAGCCCTCCACGTCCGACTTGGTGACCCGCCCCTGCGGCCCCGACGGCGGCACGCTGCGGAGGTCCACGTTCATGTCGCGCGCGAGCTTGCGCGTGGCCGGCGTCGCGAGCGGCTTGTCGTTGAAGTACCCGGTCGAGCCAGCGCCGGCGGTCATCGGCGCGGCGGGCGGGGGCGCGGGGGCGCGCGCTGCGAGCCCGGGCAAGGTCTCCTTGATGTCGCCCACGGCCGTCGCCGCGGGCTCAGCGCGGCCGTTGCCGCCGTGACCGTTGGTGTGCGCCTGCGCGGCGGGCGCGGTGTGGGCCTGCGCGGCGGGCGCGGGCGCGTCGGCGCCGCCCGAGAGGTCGAAGACGACGAGCACCGAGTGGACCTGCACCACGCTGCCCACGTCGCCGTGCGTCTCGACGATCTTTCCCGCCTTGGGCGACGTGATCGTGACCGTCGCTTTGTCGGTCATGACCTCGACCATCGGCTGGTCTTCTTTGATGAGATCTCCGGGCGTGACGAGCCAGGCGACGATCTCGCCCTCGGTGACGCCCTCTCCGATGTCCGGCAGCTTGAATTCCCAGCGGGCCATGGTCCCTCTTCAGTACCGCGCCGTCTCGAGGACGGCGGGCAGAATGCGGTGCGACAGCGGCAAGTACTCCATCTCGAGCGTGTAGGGAAACGGCGTATCGAAGCCCGTGACCCGCGCCGGCGGCGCCTCGAGGTGATCGAACGCGTGCTCGTTGACGAGCGCCACGAGCTCCGCGCCGAAGCCGCACGTGCGCGCGGCCTCGTGCACGATCACCACCCGCCCCGTCTTCTTGACGCTCGCGATGATGGTGTCGAGGTCGAGCGGCCAGAGCGTGCGAAGGTCGATGATCTCGCACTCGACGCCCTGCTCGGCGGCCTTGTCGGCCGCGGCCACCGCCTCGTAGAGCATCGCGCCCCACGCCAGGATCGTGACCGCGGCGCGGCCCGAGGTGGCCTCGCGCGCGACGCGGGCGCGCGACAGGTCGACCGTGTAGTCGCCCTCGGGCACCTCGCCGCGCGACGCGCGGTAGATGCGCTTGGGCTCGAAGAAGAGCACGGGGTCGGGATCGCGCAGCGACGCGAGCAAGAGGCCCTTGGCGTCGTGCGGCGTCGACGGGCACACCACCTTGAGCCCGGCGACGTGGATGAAGAGCGACTCGGGCGACTGCGAGTGATAGAGGCCGCCGCGGATGCCGCCGCCGACCGGCGTGCGGATGACCATCTTCGCGGGGTACTCGCCGCCGCTGCGCCAGCGGAGCTTGGCGAGCTCACTGACGATCTGGTCGTAGCCGGGGTAGATGAAGTCGGCGAACTGGATCTCGGGCACCGGCAACATGCCGTAGAGGGCCATGCCGATCGCCGTCCCGAGGATGCCGCCCTCGGAGAGCGGCGTGTCGATCACACGATCGTCGCCGAACTCGTCCCAGAGCCCCTGCGTCACGCGAAAGACGCCGCCGACCTTTCCGACGTCCTCGCCCATGACGACCATGCGCGCGTCGCGGCGCATCTCCAGCCGGAGCGCGTCGTTGATCGCCTGCACCATGTTCATCTCGGGCATCGGTCCTCGTCCGCTCAGGGGCGCCCCTTCTGGGCGCGCAAGTGTCCGGGCAACTCACGGTAGACATTGTCGAAGATGGAGCTCCGCGGAGCGACGCCCGCCCCGACGGCCGCGGCGGCGGCGCGCGCGAGCTCCTGATCGAGCTCGTCCAGCACCTTGGCCCGTGACGGATCGCCGCCCGCGCGGTCGATGGCGCGCTCTAGGGTGAGCAGCGGGTCGCGATCGACCGGGACGTCGAGCGTCCCGTCGAGCGGAGGCGACGTGAGCACCTCGACGAGCGACGCGCCCTCGCCGCGGCGCGCGCGCGAGGCGGCCTCGGAGACGACCGCGAGCACGGCCACGGCGTCGGAGCCGTCGACCTGCGCGCTGGGCAGCCCGTAGCCGACCGCCTTGCCCGCGAGCCCTCCTTCTGTAGCGGCGTCGACCTCGCGCCGCCCGTCGTTGCGGCACACGAAGACGACGGGCGCGCGGAAGACCCCCGCGAAGTTGAGCGCGTCGTGGAAGTGGCCCGTGGACGCCGCCGCGCCGTCGAGGAACGCCAGGACGACCGCGCCGTCGTTTCGCATCGCCCACGCGCAGCCGACCGCGTGCGTGAGGTGACCACCGAGCGTGCCCGGCGGTGGCGCGACGCGCGCCGCGCGCGAGCAGAGGTGATCGGGGGGCACGCGTCCCTCGAGCGGATCGCGCGCGTCGCCGAACGCGTGGTGCACGTAGGCCTCTGCGGTCACGCCGCGCAGCGTGGAGACCAGCGCCTCGCGCGCAGACGGAAAGACCCAGTCGCCTTCGGCGAGCGCGGCCACCGCGCCGACGAGCGCGCCCTCCTCGCCGATCGGGCTCGCGTGGCTTCCGATCTTGCCTTCGCGCTGGAGGGCGACGAGGCGCTGCGACGTGCGGCGGATCCGCGCCACGCCGCGCCAGAGCTCGACGAGGCGCGCCGCCTCCGCGGCGAAGGCGGGCGCGACCGTGCCGTCGTCGCCCACGGCGCGCAAGAACGCGTCCGTGGAGGGCGGCTCGGGGGGGCTCACGGCGGCGACCTGCATCGCCGCGCACCATAGTCGCTCGGGGGCGTCCCATGGAAGCGCGGAAGCCCGCCGGGAGGCCTGATTGGGCCTCTATCGAGCGATACTAGAAACGGGGGGCGGCGCGCGGTACAATCCTCGCATGGCGCGCCGCGCCTTCCTTCCCACCATTCCGCCTCCTTCCGGACCCGCACCGCCCTCGTCGCGAAGTGTGCCCCCTCCGTCCACGCGGAGCGTGCCGCCTCCGTCGAGCCGGAGCGTGCCGCCTCCGTCGCGTCCGCCGTCCATCCCCGATGGGCGCCTGGGCCTCGACGGTGTGCCGATGCACGCCGTCACGCAGCTGCTCGATCGGCTCGCGGCCGCCGACGAGGCGCAGTTCATCGTGGCGTGGTGCGAGTCGCTCATGGGCACGCGCTCGCGCCTGGACTCCGGGCTGTCGGTCCGCCTGCTCCGCGCGTACCGCGAGACGGGCCGCGTCGACCGCGCGCGTGAGCTCGCCGCGGCCCTCCCGAGCTCTCCGTCCTCGTGGAACCCGCTCGACACGGCGCGCCTCGCCATCGAGCGCGCCATCCTCTCGACGATCGACGGCCGCCCCGATCACGGCGAAGCGGAGCTCCGACAGGCCTCGCGCGCGCTCACCCTCGCCCCGCGCGGCACGGGCCTGCGCGAGCAGCTCGACCTCCACCTCACGGCAGCGCAGCTCGAGCTGCGGTTGAGCCGCGTGCAGCAGGCGCAGAGCTCGCTCCGCCTCGCCGAGCACGTGGCCGACCGCCTCGAGGACGGCGCGTGGAAGGTCGCCGTGTCGATGTCGCTCGGCCACCTGTCGATGCGCCTGGCAGACCCGCGCACGGCGGTGAAGCACTACTCGACCGCGCTCACCCGTTCGGCGGCGCGCGGGCTCGCGGCGATGCGCGCGCACGGCAACCTGGCCATCGCCCTCGGCTCGGTCGGCGCGTTCGACGACGCGCGCACCAACGCCATGCTCGCGTGCCAGATCGCCGCCGAGATCGCCGCCGGCTGGCGCCACGCCGACGCGTACGACGTCCTCGCCATCGTCGAGATCGCCGCCGATCAGCCCGTCGCCGCCCTCCAGGCGCTCGACGACGGGCTCGCGGCGCTCGGCGATCTCGAGCAGCCCACGCTGCGCTACCAGCTCGCGGGGCACCGCACGCTGGCGCTGGCCATGCTCGGGCGCGCGCAGCCGGCGAAGCAATGGCTCGCCAAGGCCGAGAAGGCCCGCGCCGAGCTCTTCCAGGTCGACGCCATCGACGAGCAAGATCTCGTCGCCACGCGCGCGCGCACGCTCGAGGCCTGCGGTCAGCTCGAGGAGGCCCTCGAGGTCGCCAAGCCCAACGTGGAGCGGCTGCCCGACGCCTTCGTGACGGGCACGCTCAACCTCGTCGCCGCCCGCTGCGCCCTCTCGCTCGGCGACCACGAGACGGCGCGCGTCGCCACCGAGCGCGCGGCGCTGAGCGGCGATCGGCACGGCTGGGTGTTCCCCGATCGCGCGGTCAGCCAGGAGCTCTGGGAGCTCGCGATGAAGTCGGGCGACAGCCGCGTGGTGCGCTTCGCCGAGAAGATGCTCTCGATCCTCACGACGGGCATGGCGCCGCCGAGCATTCCGCCGCCGCCGCGCGCGAGCTTCTCGTCGATGCCGCCGCCGTCGCAGCGCCCGCCGTACAACAGCGTGCCCCCGCCGCGCGGCTCGTTCCCCAGTATCCCTCCGTTCGACGACGAGCTGTCGGCCGCCGATCTGCCCGAGGGCGAGACGCTCATCTACGTGACGACGCTCCAGGGCGTCACCCGCGTGCGCTCGACCGAGCTCGCGCAGGCGACGGCCGGCTGCGACCTCGTCGTCGACACGATCACCCACCACCTGCGCCTCGAGGGGCGCGAGGTGTCGCTCGAGCGGCGGCGTGCGCTCGAGCCGCTGGTCGTCGCGCTGCTCCGTCGCGCCAAAGAGGGGCTGAGCGCCGACGAGATCCTCCGCGCGGCCGGCGGCCCGGGCCCAGAGTCGGCCGACGCCGAGCACCGCGTCCGCGTGCTCATCTCGCGCGTGCGCGATCTGCTGGGCGATCCCGCCGCCATCGAGCGCGTCCGCGACGCCGGCGAGCATGGGCGCACCCGCTACCGGCTCGCCGCGAACGTCCGGTTCGCTCTCGTCGAACCGCTCTACGCGCCATGAGGTAGGGGCCACCCGGTCGCGCGGGTCGTTTGCGGTTGCGGTTGCGGTTGCGTCTGCGCGGGCGTTTGCGTCTGCGGTTGCGTCTGCGGTTGCGTTTGCGTTTGCGCAGGCGTTTGCGGTTGCGTCTGCGGGCGTGGGGTTCGCCGGGGCGGGTCGTGTCAGGCGCGTGGATCGTCGCCGGCCCATCGGCGTCGACGGTCGTCCAGCGTCAAAGAGGCATCAACCGTCATCCATTCGCGAACTTAGCTACTGTCTTACACTGGCTTACATGTTGCGTAACGGACCGACATCTTCCCACCTCGTCGCGCCCCCTCCCCGTCCCCCATGAACCGTCTCGTCGCCTCGGCAATCGTTCTCTCCGCCCTCGCGCTCGCCCCCGCTGCGTGCGCCCCCCTCGCAGGAGACGACGCCGTCTCGAGCGACGAGGCCCTCACGTCGAAGGCCTACGACGGCACGTGCACGCCGGGCGGCCGCATCTGCGCGTACTTCGCGCCGACGGACATGCCGATGAACGCCGTGCTCGCCGCGCTCCGCGGCGCCGAGCGCTCGATCCGGATCGCGACCTACAACATCAACGTCCGCGAGATCACCGAGGTGCTCCGCGAGCGGATGGACCGCGGGGTCAAGGTCGAGCTCTTGGAGAACTTCTCGCACGCGCTCGAGGACGAGTCGGACGAGCAGAGCGTGTGGCGCAAGCTGGGCGAGCACCCGAACCTCACCAAGTACAAGGCGTCGGTGCTCCGCGGCGGCAACCCGCAGATGCACAACAAGGTCATCGTCGTCGACGGCAAGCGCGTCTTCTTCGGCTCGGCCAACTGGACGTACACGGGCCTCGTCGGGAACTTCGAGAACGTCATCGCCATCCGCGACACCGACGTCGTCAAGAAGTTCGACGCCGAGCTCGACGAGCTGCGCGATCAGGCCAAGCTCACGTGCGAGCAGTTCGCGTCGCCCACCAGCGCGTGCGGGCACGGTGGAGAGCGCTTCTCGCCGGAGTTCCAGCACCTCGCGCTCGAGGGCTCCTTCGAGGCCGCGCCGGCGGGTCCCATCGACGCGACCCGGCCCGGGTGCGCCGCGCTCACGAAGGAGGGCCTGCTCATCGCCGGCAACCAGCCGCGCATGGCCGACATGGCCGCCTTCCGCGGCTGCTTCGTCGACGCGTCGCTCGGAGAGAAGTACGCCGCGTTCGTCACGCGCCTCGCCGACGGCGAGAAGTATGTCGACGGCACGCCCGTCAAGGCCGACCCGCCCGTGCTCGAGCACATCACGACGGCCGGGGGCTCGAGCTTCGACGCGGTCCAGTTCAAGCACCGCGACACGCAGCGCGGCCCGATCCGCGTCTACTTCAGCGGCGAGGACGACGTCGAGTACCAGATGATCCGCGAGATGCGCGCGCTCCAGGGCGCGCCCGGCGAGTCGTTCGCGTTCTTCTCGACCAACTTCCTCACGAACTCGCGCCTGGTGCGCGAGATCGCCAAGCTCAAGGACCTCGGCGTGTACACGCGCGTCTTCTTCGACCGCGGGCGCTTCGAAGACCCCAACTTCACCTCGCAGTTCTACGCGCTGTCCAAGCTCGGCTTCACGTACGGCCTGGGCTCGCAGAAGGTGAAGGTCGAACAGGGCGAGGGCCGCACCTGGAGGATCTCGCGGCTGGACGAGCGCGAGGACGAGGACAGCCTCGAGAGCAACGTCGTCTCGGTGTTCGACAACGACCTGAGCGGCAAGTACGGCGCGAACCACAACAAATACGCCGTGCTCGGCACCAAGGGCGCCGACGGCAAGTACAAGCTCACGCTCATCAACGGCTCGGCCAACTGGTCGTCGGGGGCGATGCAGTCCAACGACGAGAACCTCGTCATCATCCAGGACGAGCACGCCGCGAGCATCTACCTGCGCGAGATGATCTCGCAGATGTACGTCTTCCGCTACGCGCAGCGAGAAGACAGCCGCGGCCTCCAGCGGGACATGAAGTTCGTCTCCGACCGCGTGCCGTGCTTCGACGCCGTCATGGGCCGCCCCTCGGACGCGTGCCGCGAGCCCGGTGGGGCCCAGTGGAGGCCCGCGTCGTCGGGCTCGCTGGTCATGGCCGTCACGGGCGTGCCCGCGGGCACCGACGGCTCGCGCCGTGTGTGGGCTTGGGTCCCGAACGCGGACCCCGTCGCCGAGGGCGGCGCGCCCGGCCGCGCCTTCGAGCTCTTCAGCTACCACACGTTCGAGGGCAAGTGGGTCACGTCGATCCCCGGCGCGCCACGCACAGATGTAGCTTACAAGTTTTTCACCTCCCCGCGCGACGTCGACCCGAACCGCGACGGGCTGGGCGCGCCCGGCATCGAGTGGGAGTACGGCGGTGTCGGCAACGACAGGCACGCCTCGCTCGGCTCGCGGCCGCTCCTGACCATCCGCGACAGCAACCTGCGGTGGGGCGCGCCGTGACGACGGCGCTCTCGCGCTTGCGGACGCACCTGACGGCCGCCTTCGCCCTCGCGGCGCTCGCCGCCGCGCCCGCCGCGTGCACCTCGGCCGCTGCCGACGACGCCGCGTCGAGCGAGTCGGCCCAGACCGAGCGACGCTCGACCGCCCTCACCCGCCTCGGGAGCGGAACGTGGGAGACCCCGCCTGCGAGCGACGTCGAGCGGCAGTTCCCCATGGTGCACGCGTGGGTCGACGCGAGCGTGGCGGCGAGCGCCAGCGGAGGCGCCCACAAGCGGGTCTTCGTGGAGGTCCGCGCCGCGTACGAGGGCGGCGCGGTGGTGCGCACCCTCTGGCCCGCGTGGTCGCGCGGACGCCTCGAGGGCGGGCGTGAGCGCTGGGGCACCGACGCGATCGAGATCTTTCCGAACGGCGGGCCGAACGGCGCGCGCCTCACGGGCAGCGTCGCGTTTCGGCTGCGCATGCAGCACGACGAGACCGGCCGCGGCGACGAGATGGTCGTCACCGACTGGGAGCGCCTGTACGGGCGGGGCGCGCTGCCCTCGCTCGACGACGATCCCTTCTCGACAGGCCTCTCGTCGCCGGCGCAGGCGCAGACCTCGGACGCGCCGCCCGAGGTGCACTTCTCGCCGTACGAGGACACCGCGCTCTCGGCCATCCGCGAGATCGACGCCGTCACCGAGGCCAAGCGCCGCGATCCGAACGGACGCCACACCATCCACGCCGCCGTCTTCAACATCAACGATCCGCGCATCACCGATGCGCTCATCCGCGCGCACCGCGCGGGCGTCGAGGTGCGCATCGTGACCGACGCGCACAAGCTCCGGCCCACCGCGACGTGGATGACAGGCGACGACGCGCTGCTCGCGGCGGGCGTACCTCTGCTGGGCCTCGGGCACCCGGGCAACGGCGCGATGCACCTCAAGCTCGCCGTCTACGACGGCAAGAAGGTCGAGACCGGCTCTTTCAACTGGGAGACCGGGTCGAGCACCGAGAACCACGAGAACATGATCCTGCTCGAGGATCGCGCGATCACCGCCGCGTACGCCGCGCAGTTCGAGCGCATCGCCGGCGGCGTCTCCGAGGCGACGCGCCCCGGCTCGAACCTCGGCGCCGCGCGCTCGGCGTTCTTCGGCCCCGACGAGAAGCTCCACGAGCTCATGGGCGAGCTCGTCGACCGCGCGACCAAGAGCGTGCGCGTCGCGATGTTCACCGCCAAGGGCGACGGCGACGGCGGTGCGCTGACGCGCCTGTTCGGCAAGCTCATCGAGGCCAAGCGCCGCGGCCTCGACGTGACCGTCATCTTCGACGCGCACATCGCCGAGCCGTTCGACTTCCACGGGCGACAGAGCGGCGACGATCAGACCGACGAGTGGCTCGAGCGGAGCGGCGTCCACGTGGTGCGCGCCGACAACCGCACGTCGGCGTTCGCGTCGATGCACCACAAGTTCATGGTGGTCGACGACGAGATCGCCGTGACCGGCGCGTTCAACTGGTACTGGGACGCGGCCTTCATCAACGACGAGGACGTGCTCGTGTTGCGCGACGCACGCGTAGCGCGCCGGTATCGCGGCGAGCTCGTCGACCTGATGCGCCGCTACGATCCGGCGTTCGACGCGCGCGCGTGGCCGGCGTCGACGATCGACTTCGAGGCCGACGTCCCGATGACGGCCCCCGGCGACAAGGTGGTCGTCGTGGGCGCCCTCCCCGAGGCCGGCGCGTGGGATCCGCATCGCGCCGTCGCGCTCGACGGCTCGGGGTTCCCCACGTGGCGCGGCTCGCTGTCACTGCCCGAGGGCGTTCGCCTCGACTACAAGCTCGCCGTCGTGCGCGCCGACGGCCGCGTCACGTGGGAGTCCGGAGACAACCGCCTCGTCGCCGCGCCCAGCGACGGCTCGCCGTCGGCCAAGGCCGTGGTCGCGTTCAGGCCCTGAGCGGCTCGCCGCGCTGTCAGGGGAACGACGGCGTGATCGTGTTGTCGCGCTCGCCCATCCCGCTCTCGTTCGCGCCCGTCTGCCATACCGCGTCGCCCTGGAGGAACTTGTACGAGAAGGCGCGCGCTGTCAGCTCGCTCGTGACGAGCGCCACGGCGGGACCGCCCGCGCCGCGCCGCGAGAACGCCGGCCAGCCCACGTCCCACGTCATGGGCGCCTGATCGCCGCGCACCGAGAGCGGCTGGGCGAACGCGCCCGTGGCGATGATACGTGTAAGATGCACAGGCTTGCTCGGCGCCGCGTCGAAGCGCACGAGCACCCCCGGGTGATCGCTCACGGCGGCCGCTCCGACGAAGAGCTCTCTGGACGCGCCGGCGACGAGCGGCGCGCTCCGATGCACGAAGACGTGATCGATGCGCGTCGTGGCCGCGCTCGCCGTCGACTCGACGAAGCCGAAGTCGACGAGGGCCTTCGTGGCAGGCGAGGCCCACCGCGCGTTGAAGTCGCCGCCCACGACGAGCGGCAACGACACGGCCCCGGCCCCTTCGTCGAGCGCGAGCCGGTCCTCGTCGGCGTCGAAGACCGCCGCGCTCGCGACCTCGCGGGCCTGCGCCGGCCGCGCGATCGCGTCGAGGTGATCGAGGTGGACCGTGGCCAGGCGCACGGCGAGCGGCGCGCCCGTCGCTGTGGTGACCGGTGATTCGACCGTGACGGCGAGGCTCACGCGCCGCAGCGCGCTCTGCGATCGGTGGACGAGCTCGCGTTTGTCGCGGAGCACGCCGCGCGAGAACACCGCGACGCTCTCGTCGGCCTCGTCGGGCGTGCCCTCCCAGGCCCGGTGGGCAAAGGCCACCTCGCTCGACCACGACGCGCCCGTCGCCTTCTCGAGGGCGCCCGTGAGCATCGTGCGCGCGTTCTCGGTCGCGCTCACGCAGACCTCTTGGGCCAGGAGCACGTCGACGCGCTCGTCTGCGGCGGCTTTGGCGATGGCGGCGAAGCGCGCGTCGTTGGTCGCGAACGCGGTGCCATCCGTCTTGAGGCAGTGCAGGTTGAGGGTGAGGACCGTGAGCGAGCCGCGGAGCCCCGCGCTCGCGCCGTCGACCCCGGCCTCCACAGGCTCGGGCGGCGCGCCGTCGGGCGGCGTGATCGTTGTCCCCGCGTCGCCCGGGACCGGCGGCGACCCCGACGAGGGCGCGTCCGCGGACGAGCACGCCGCGGAGGCGCACAGCGCGGACGACAGGGCGAGGAGGAACGCGGCGCGCACGGGCCGATCGCATAGCGCAATCTGCCCGAATTTCCAGCTCGAGTCGCCGGCCGCCCGCCTCACGGCGAGAAGCGGGGCGGCGCCCGCGTCGGGAGGTCGATCCGCGACGTCGCGCCCTCGCCCATCGACAGCGCCATCTCGCGCGGGCCGGCGCCGCTCGCGAAGCCCCCGAAGTGGTCGACGTCGGCGTCGGCGAGCGCGAGACGCACCCGGTGCCCCACGTCGAACCGGTGGGAGCACGGCAGCAGATCGATCACGAGCTCGACGCGTTCTCCGGCGACGAGCGGCGCGGCGTGCTCTCGGAGGAACGTGCGCGGCGGCGCGGGGGACGCGGGCAGACCGGGCGCGCTCGCGATCCGTCGATGGCGCGCGCGCAGACATCCCTCGGTGACGAGGTACACGTCCCCTTCGGGCGACACGTCCTCGAGGTAGGCGAAGAGGTGCGCGTCGTCGCCGCGGTCCCACGCGACGAAGAGCGTGACCACGGCGTGTCCCGTCACCTCGAGCGCGTCGGACAGGCGCGGAGAGTCGAACACCAGCAGCTCGCGGTCTCGCGTGCGCCGATCGGGGTAGTCGCCGGGCACGAGCGACAAGAGGGAGCGCCAACGCGACCGCGGCCCCGTGCCCGTGTCGCGCCGCACGGCGCGCGTGACGGTGCGCGGCGCGCCGGGCCGGCCCGTGAGGGCCCCGGGGCCGAGGTAGAGCGGCGTGGGCGTCACGCCCGGAGGTGGCCACGCTTCGCACGCCTTCCACCGCTCCTCGCCGGTCGTGAAGTAGTGGACGGGCGCTCCGTCACCGTGGGGACCGGGCCGCTCCGCGACCGTCTCGTCGAAGAACGACACGAGCTCGCCGCCGTGGTCGAAGCGCGTGGCCGCGCCGCGCTCGAACGCGTGGATCGTGAGCTTGCCCGTGTGCGCCCAAGGGCCGATCGTGAGGCGACCGCGCGCCGAGCGCAGCGTGAGGTGGCGCTTGATGGCCGCGTGCGGGTACGCGCCGTCGCGCCAGCCGCTGTATGAGTACACGGCGGCGCCCGAGCCTCGCTGCGCGTCGGCGTAGAGGTGCGGGCTGAAGGAGTCGATGGTGAGCTCCGGCCGGTCGAAGTCGACGCCGGCGTCGTCGCGGTGGCCGATCGTGAGCGCGCCGCGGTGCACGTCGAGGTTGTGCGCGCGCGCGGCGAGCATCTCCACGGTCGGCGCCGCGAAGCCAGGGACGGGCGCGACCCCGCTCACGAGGCGGCGCAGCGTGGGCGCGACCACCCGACGAAACTGTGCGAACGGCAGGCGACCGAGGAGCGCGAGCGCGCGCTCGCCGGGAGACGGGTCGGGCTTGGCTGCCGCCGCGAGCGCCATCAGCCAGAGCGGGATCACCATCGCGTCGTGGTGACGGTTCTCGTCGAGCGCGCGGTTGTAGCGGGCCCACGCTTCTGTGAACCACGACAGGTGCACGCCGCCCGGGAACGCGACGTCCGCGAGCACGTCGTACAGGCTGAAGAGCGGCGCCACGGCGCGCACCGCGGGGTGAGGCTCGGCGAGGAGCATGTCGGCGCACGTGCCGTCGTACGAGATGCCGAGGCTGCCCACGCGGCCCGTCGACCACTCCTGCTGCGTGATCCACTCGACCACGTCGAACGCGTCGCGCCGCTGGTCCTCGAACCACGGGCTGCGCCACGAGCCCTCGCTCGCGCCGGT
>JAGQJA010000166.1:6532-13737 GCA_020430845.1 Myxococcales bacterium | reverse complement strand
GGCGGAGACGCGCCCGCCGCCTACCGATCCCGCGCGTCCGGGCTGCGAGACGCGCGCGGGCGTCGAGGTCTGCAAAGGAACGATCCTGGTCGAGCAGGAGCTCTCCGTCGAACGCGACGCTGCGGGGCGCCAGCGATACGTGACGTTCGGGCGGCGCGCGACGCAGCACGAGACCGTCTCGCTCGCGAATCGGCGCGGCGTGAAGCTCACGTTCCTGCGGACGGCGATGGGCGCGCGCCTCTACAGCGCCGTCGCGCGCGAGCGCGAGCTCCTCTACCAGAACCCCACGCCCCGCGTGCAGGGCAACTGGGGCCAAGGGGGCTTCCCGGTGTTCGGCGGCGTCGAGAGCGCCTGGCCGGTCGAGGAGCACGGCTTCTACGGCAACCTCGACTGGGACTCGCGTGTGTCCGTGGGGAACGAGCAGGTCTCGTTCGTCGCGACGGGCACCGGCGCAAGCGTCGACGGCTCTCCCGCGACCGTGACGATCACGACGACGCTCCGCGCCGACGAAGAGGCCTGGCACCAGCACGTCTCGGTGAGCGGCGCGCCGGGCGCCGAGAATATGTACTATACAAATATGATGATCGCGGCCGGCACGAAGGAGGCCCCCGCCGATCTCGAGGTGATCCTCCCGGGCGTCACGCGCGCGCAGGTCCACAGCCGGGGCGGCGCCGACGGCTTCCTCCCGAACGGCGCGAACGATCGCTCCGCCGATTTCGACTGGCCGATGCACGGTGGTCGCGACGTCAGTCGCATCAACACCACGATCCGCGACTGGCTCGGGCTCTTCGTCGCCGAGGGGACGCCGCGCTCGCGCACGTACGGCTTCTTCGATCACACGCCGGGGGCGGGCTTCGGGCTCGCGGTCGTGGCGGAGGACGCCGCCGGCTACCACCCGAAGTTCTTCTGTGGGCGCAACATCACCGCCGACGCGTCGGGCAGCGGCCGCGCGTACTGCGAGATGTGGTTCAGCCCGAACGCGCGCACGTTCTGGGATCACCCGCGCCTCGGCTCCACGGCCCTCACGCACGCGGTGAAGATCGTCCCCTTCTTCGCGCGCGCCGCCTTTCCCCAGAGGTGACGCCTCCCCGCCTGATCAGAGCTGGAAGTAGGCCATCGCCGTCTGCCCCGACTTCACGATCACCGTCTTCGAGGAGCTCGGCGTGCTCGTGGTGGGCTTGCACCCGATCGAGTACGTCTGGGGCGGGACGGAGAGCCTGAGCGAGCTCGAGGTGCCCTTCGACGCGCCGTTCACGCTCCAAGCGCACGAGCCTCCGATCGCGACCGCCACGAGCTCGCCGTTCGGGACCGGCAGCGTGAGGGTGGCCTGCGTCGTGTTGCCGGCCACGATGTCGACGCTCTTGCTCGCGTTCGCGCCGTCGCTGCGCGTGCACCCGATGGCGTACGTGCCCGGGAGGAGCGCCCGGTCGAACGTGGGCGACGTGCCCTTCGCCGTGCCGTTGATCGTCCACGTGCACGCTTCGCCCGTGTTGGTGGACGCCTCGAGCTGACCCGTCGGGAACTTGAGCTTGGGTGTGCCACCCGCGGGATCTGCGGGCGCCGCCGGGTCTGCGGGCGCGGCGGGGTCCGCGGGCTCCGCAGGGTTGCCCGCCGGAGCCTCTCCCCCCGCGGGCGCGGCCGGGCTCCCCGCGCTCGGACCTGCGGGATCAGCGCTCGACGTCGCGCCACCGGGAGCGTCGGAGCCAGCGGCGCTCGCCTCCTCCGTCCCCTCGTCTGCGGGGCTCGACTCGCCCGACGTGGGGGCGACGCAGGCCAGCATCGTGAAGGAGAGGCCGAGGAGGTACGCCGTCCGCTTGATCATGGTCTTCTTGCTCCGGGGGTCGGTGGCGCGTTCGTGCGCCCCGTCTTGCTCCCCGTATCGCAAGGTCCCTGCCAAGCCGTGCAGAGGGGGAGTGCGCGTCTATGTATTTGAAATGACTGCTCTCGCCGAGCATCGACGCCCCCTCCGAGGGCGTGCGCGCACGCTGCTCGCCCGTGCGCGCACGTCGCGTCGTGGGTTGAGGCCTCTATGCTGCTAGGTATACTGGCCAATCACGTCCTGACTTGGAGGGAAAGAATGATCACGACGCGAACCAAGATGATCTCGACCGTGACGGTCGCCATGCTCGGTCTCGCCGCCGCGACGGGCGGCTGCAGCGACGATCCCTCCCCCGCGTCCGACGCCGGTACGACCGCCGATACGAGCACCAGCCAAGACGCGACGACGGGGACCGACAGCTCCACCCCGAACGACGCGTCCACCGGCAACGACGCCGCGACCGACGCCGGCTCCGACGCGAGCAGCGCGACGATCCCCGACGGCAAGTACGTCTTGCAGACCTGGACGTGCACCAACGCCGGCGGAGGCAACATCGACGTCAAGGCGTTCGCCGCGACGCTGCAGATCATGAGCGTCGAGGTCACCTTCAGCGGCGCGACCGGTTCGATCGACGTCATCTACCCCGCCGGCTGCGTGCGCACCGTCCCGATCAAGTCGATCACCTACCCGAGCGCCGGCAACATCTCGACGATCGCCGGCGGCAACCGCACCTGCACCGTGGCCTGCCCCGCCAACCAGTGCACTGCCGGCGTCGAGCCCGACACGACGGACAGCTACGCGTACACGGTGGCGGGCGCGACGCTGACGTACACGCGGCCGTATGTGAGCACGGCGAGCCTGCAGATGGCCGCGGGGTGTGCGACGGGGGATACCGAGACCGTCGTGTACATGCGGCAGTAGGGGCCGCGCGCTCGCCGCGCGGATCGCGGGCGCGTAGCGTCGACCCGCGTCACGCGCTCGTCTGCCAACGAAAGCACGTCCACGCGCTGCGTGTCTGGCCGAAGACGAGGACGCTGTTCCACTCGTTCTCGATCGTCCACGTCGTCGACAGCGACGCGATCGGCGTGGTCCACGGCGCGAGGGCCGCGCGGTCGACGTGCACGCGTGTTCGGTTGATGTCGTCGACGATGCCACCGATCCGGGCTGTGGCGGCTGTCGGATCCGCGGCCACGCACATGTTCGCGAGCTTCCAAGCACGCGCGCGCGCGGTCGCTTCGTCCCACTCCTCGTCGGTGGGCCAGCCTTCTTCGTGGCACGACAGGCGCTTGAGCATCGCGGCGAGCGCGCGGTCGGCCTGACCGATCACGCCGACGTGCACAGAGAGCCCGTACGCGCACTCCATCCCCTCGTCCCACTCCTGCGGTGCGTGGGCGCTGCAGCTCGGAAGAACGACGAGCCGCACGAATGGACACGGCGGCATGAAGAGCGCCTCCCACGTGGCCTCGTCGGGCAGGAGCAGGGGCTCGGGCTCGGGCATTTCGGGAGGATAGCGTCCGCGGCGATTGCGATTGCGATTGCGTGTGCGTCCGCGATTGCGTTTGCGATTGCGTCTGCGTCTGCGTCGGGGGTTTGCACGGCTCTGCTTGCATTTACCCACCTCTTCGGTTCAAACTTCGCGGCGTATGGGTGTGGCAGGCCTCCAAGACCACCGCTCCGCGCGCCTTCGTCGGCGAATCGCGGCCGTGCTCTTGTCTGCCGTGGTCGTCACGCTCGTCGTCTTGCTCCCGCGCGTCGCGTCGGCGGCCGCCCCGCTGTGCGACCCTCGCGGCGCCGTCGGCTTCGCGCCCCCGCCGCAGCTCCAGGACCCCGAGCAGTCGCTCGACCTCGGGCTCGACGACGCGCCGTGTGGCGTGTTCTCCGCGACGGATCGGGCCATCACGCCCGACGGCGGCGGCTTCGTGTGGGACGCGTCTGCGTCGCCCTCGGCCTTCTTGCCCGCGGTCGATGCCTTCGTCCCGCCCGCGGTACACGTCTGCATGCCGCACGGCCCGGCCCTCGGCGAGCCGCGCGCGGCGTTCACGCGCGGCCTCGATCGGCCCCCGCGCGCCTGACGCGAGCCCGAGCTCGCTCTCACGACACATGTAGCGACGTGCCCGGCGCGCGCACCCTCGCGGTGTGATCGCCAGACCGCCGCGGTGATCGCGTCCTTTCTCCGACGCGATCGCGCTCGATTCCAACCGCACGCGGCCTCGCGTCGCGCGCGCACACGGATTTCATCTCGTTCGAGACCAGAAAGGGAGAGCCATCATGGCCAAAGAAAAAGAACACAAGAGCCACGCACAGGATGTGCGTCCGCCCCCGCCCGACGCGGGGGGGATGAGCACCGGTGTGGCGCTCATCGGATTCATCCTCTGCTTCCTCGCAGGCGGCGCCGTCATGTGGGGCTACGACTCGCACCGCATGAAGGCCGGTGGCGGCATCGCCGCCGACGGCGCGGCGTGGAGCGACGCGGACTCGCCCATCCCGGTGACCGCAAAGGACCCGATGTGGGGCAAGCGTGACGCCCCGGTCACCATCGTCGAGTTCTCGGACTTCCAGTGCCCGTTCTGCTCGCGCGTCGAGCCGACGATGGAGCAGGTCCGCACGACGTACGGGCCCGACAAGGTCCGCATCATCTGGAAGAACCAGCCCTTGCCGTTCCACGACAAGGCCAAGCCCGCCGCCGAGGCCGCCCAGGCGGTGTTCCTCGCCAAGGGCAGCGACGCGTTCTGGAAGTTCCACTCGACCGCCTTCAAGAACCAGAAGGACCTGTCGCCCGAGAGCTTCGAGAAGTGGGCCGTGGCCGCCGGCGTCGACGCCGCGCAGTACAAGGCCGCCCTCAAGAAGGCCGCGCCCAAGGTCGACGAGGACCAGCAGCTCGCCAACAAGGTCGGCGCGCGTGGCACGCCCGCGTTCCGCATCAACGGCGTCGAGCTGAGCGGCGCGCAGCCGTTCGACAAGTTCAAGGACGTCATCGACAAGGAGCTCGCGAAGGCTCAGGCGAAGATCGCGGCGGGTACGCCGAAGGACAAGATCTACGTCGAGATGTCGAAGGAGAACTTCAAGGCGCCCGCCGCCCAGAAGGAAGAAGAAGAAGAGGAGAAGGAAGACACCAAGACGGTGTGGCAGGTGCCCGTCGGCAACTCGCCCGTCATGGGACCGGCCACCGCGCAGGTCACGATCATCGAGTTCTCCGACTTCCAGTGCCCGTACTGCAAGCGCGTCGAGCCGACGCTCTCCAAGGTCATGGAGACCTACAAGGACAAGGTCCGCCTCGTGTGGAAGCACGAGCCGCTCCCGTTCCACCCGCGCGCCGAGCCGGCCGGCCAGCTGACCCTCGAGGCCCGCGCCCAGAAGGGCGACAAGGGCTTCTGGGACGCGCACCACAAGCTGTTCGAGTCGCAGCCCAAGCTCGAGGACGCTGACCTCGAGAAGATCGCCGAAGAGCTCAAGCTCGACGTGGCCAAGGTCAAGGCCGCGATCAAGGACCACAAGTACAAGAAGGACATCGACGCGGACATGGAGCTCGCTGACGACGTCCAGGCGAGCGGCACGCCGCACTTCTTCATCAACGGCCGCCGCCTCGTGGGCGCGCAGCCCTACGAGAAGTTCCAGAAGATCATCGACGAGGAGATCAAGAAGGTCGACGAGATGGTCAAGAAGGGCACGCCCGCCAAGGACGTGTACGCGGAGCTGATGAAGACGGCGAAGGGCCCGCCCCCGCCGGAGAAGAAGCAGGCGCCCCCGGTCCCCGCGGGCGCGGCGTTCAAGGGTCCCGCGAACGCGAAGGTCGTCATCCAGGAGTGGAGCGACTTCCAGTGCCCCTTCTGCGGCCGCGTCGGTCCGCAGGTCAAAGAGGTCATGAAGAACTACGGCGACAAGGTGAAGTTCGTCTGGCGCGACAAGCCCCTGCCGATGCACCCCGACGCTCCGCTCGCCGCCGAGGCCGCGCGCGAGGCCCTCAAGCAGAAGGGCCCCGACGCCTTCTGGAAGATGCACGACAAGATGTTCGAGAATCAGCAGAAGCTGAAGCGCGAAGATCTCGAGGGCTACGCCAAGGAGATCGGCCTCGACATGGACAAGTTCAAGGCCGCCCTCGACAGCCACGTGCACAAGGCCGCGGTCGACGCCGACGACAAGGCCGGCACCGACATCGGCATCAGCGGTACGCCGGCGTTCCTCATCAACGGCTACTACATCAGCGGCGCCCAGCCGTACCCGAAGTTCCGCAAGCTGATCGAGCGCGCGCTCGCAGAAGCCAAGTGAGCTGACGGAAGACACCACGAGCCGCCCCTTGCGAGTCGAAAGGCTCCCAAGGGGCGGAGCGTTTCTTGGTTCTGGAGTTCCAGAGAGGCTTCATGTCGTCTGCATCTTTCTCGCGCCGCGTCTCGTTCTTCTTCGCCCTCGCCCTCGCGCTCTTCGCGTGCGGCTCGCCGGGGCCCGTCGCGCCGCAGAGGGAGGCCGTCGTCGTCGCCGGCTTTCCGTCGTCGGTACCGGTCGTGAGCGCGCCCACAGAGGCCGCCTCGGCGTACGCGTCCGAGGACGACGCGCCTGTGCCCGTGCACGCCGACGACCCGACGTGGGGCAGCCGCACGGCGCTCGTCACGATCGTCGTCTTCAGCGATCTGCAGTGTCCGTTCTGCGCGCGCCTCGAAGGTACGTTCGACCGCCTCCGCGAGACGTACGGCGAGAGCAAGCTGCGCATCGTGTGGAAGGACAACCCGCTCCCGTTCCACAAGCACGCCCGCTTCGCCGCCGAGGTCGGCCAGGCCGTGTTCAAGACGCGGGGCGCCGCGGCGTTCTGGCGATTCGAAGAGATGGCGTTCCGCCGTCAGCGGCTCATGGCGCCCGACACCATCGTGGCGTGGGCCTCGGCCGCCGGCGCGAACGTGCGCGTCGACGGGGACTCGGTCGACGGCGGTCGTTGGGCCAAGAAGATCGACACCGACATCGACCTCGCCAAGAAGATCGGCGCCAACGGGACGCCCATGTCGTTCATCAACGGCGTGCGCCTCTCGGGCGCGCAGCCGTTCGAGAAGTTCCAGGAGCTCGTCGACCTCGAGCTCAAGCGCGCCGAGGACCTCGCGAGCCGCGGCGTCGCGCGCGACCAGGTGTACCAGCGCCTCACCGCGACCAACTTCGAGAAGCAAGAGGACAAGGGCGACGACGACGACGACAAAGAAGACAAGACGCCCTTCAAGGTCGCGGTCGACAAGAGCCCGATCCGCGGCCCCAAGCACGCGCTCGTCACGATCGTCGAGTTCGCCGACTTCCAGTGCCCCTACTGCAAGCGCGTCGACGCGACGCTCGAGCGTGTGCGTCGCGAGTACGGCGACAAGGTGCGCCTCGTGTGGAAGGACCAGCCGCTGCCGTTCCACAAACGCGC
>JAGQJA010000166.1:1817-6305 GCA_020430845.1 Myxococcales bacterium | reverse complement strand
AGCGGCACGCCGCACTTCTTCATCAACGGTCGTCGCCTCGTCGGCGCGCAGCCGTTCGACAAGTTCAAGAGCCTCATCGACGAAGAGCTCACGCGGGCGAGCGCCGTGGCGCGCACGGGCGTCGCGCTCTCGGACATCTACGACAAGCTCCAGGCCACGGCGCAAGGGCCGCTGCCGCTCGAGACCAAGGCCATCGCCGCTCCCGCCGCGGGCGCTCCGTCGCGAGGCGCGCCCGGCGCCAAGGTCGTCATCCAGAGCTTCTCGGACTTCCAGTGCCCGTTCTGCAAGCGCGTCGATCCCGCGCTCAAGGAGGTCCTCAAGGACTTCGCCGGACAGGTCAAGCACGTGTGGCGCGACCTCCCGCTCCCGATGCACCAAGACGCCAACCTCGCCGCGCAGGCCGCGCGTGAGGCGCTCGCGCAGCGCGGGAGCGCGGGCTTCTTCAAGATGCACGATCTGCTCTTCGAGCATCAGAACGACAACGACGGCCTCAAGCCCGACGCGCTCCGCGGCTACGCCAAGAAGATCGGCCTCGACCTCAAGCGCTTCGACGCGGCGCTCGCCAAGCAGACGCACGCCGCGGCCGTCGAGAGCGACGCCAAGGCCGCGAGCGACGCGAACATCCACGGCACGCCGGCGTTCGTGATCAACGGGTACTACATCTCGGGCGCGGGCAACGCGTCGCGCTTCCGCCGCGTGATCCGCGCCGCGCTCGCCGACGTGAAGGCCGGACGCAAAGCGCCGGTGGCAGCGCCCGCCGCGGCGCCGGGCAAGGTCGGAAGCAGCGACTCGCGCGTGGGCACGGGGGCCGTCGCTTCGAAGGGCGACAAGCTGCAGGTGCACTACGTGGGCAAGCTCACCGACGGCACCGTGTTCGACAGCTCGCGTACGCGAGGTCAGCCGTTCGAGTTCGAGCTCGGCGCCGGCCACGTCATCAAGGGGTGGGACGCCGGTCTCGTGGGGATGAAAGTGGGCGGCGTGCGTGTTCTCACGATCCCACCCGACATGGGCTACGGCGATCGCGGCGCGCCGCCCAAGATTCCGCCCAAGTCGACCCTCGTCTTCGAGGTGGAGCTTCTCGGGATCAAGTAGACTCGCCGGCGCCCATCGCGATGCCGCACCGCACCTCGTCCTCCACGACCCTTCGGACGCTCACGGCGCTGTCGCTCGGGGCGCTCGCGCTCGGCGGCGTCGCTCGGCCCGCCGCCGCGGTCGAAGGGCAGCACCACGTGGGCCTCGCGCCCGAGCTGGCCATGCTCAAGGTCGACGACAAGTCGTCGCTGAGCGTCGGCGCAGGCGGAGCCCTCCACTACACGTACGGCCTCACCGACACCTTCAACCTCATGGTCGAAGGCGGCAGCGCCATCGTGGCGCTCGACCAGAAACAAGACACCCCCGAGACGCCGCGCACGCGCCCGGCCACGGTCGACCGCCTGGGCGTGGGCGTGGGCTACGTCATCGACATCTTGCGCTACGTGCCGTACGTCGGCGTGCTCGCGACGGGCTACCGGCTCGCGGGCGGCACGCTCGACAAGTCCCTCTTCGTGGGCGGCGCGGCGCTCGCGCTCGGGCTCGACTACCAGATCACGCGCCACTGGACGGCCGGGATCGCGGCGCGTCAGGCGTTCATGCTCACCAAGATGTCGACGTACCCGAGCTTCACCACGGTCGGTCTGCGCCTCGAGTACACCTGGGGCTTCTGATCGGCCCCGCCCGAGATCACGCCTTGGTGGCGTCCTTGGGCTCCTTCTCGAGGCCGAAGCCGTCGTGGAGGGCGCGCACCGCGAGCTCGGTGTACTTCTCGTGGATGAGGCACGAGACCTTGATCTCGCTGGTGGAGATCGCCTGGATGTTGATGCTCTCCTTGGCCAGGATGCGGAACATCTTGGCCGCGACGCCCGCGTGCGAGCGCATGCCGAGCCCGACGATCGACACCTTGGCGACGTCCTCGTCGTAGCGCACCCCCGCGGCTCCGAGTCGCTTGGCCACCTCTTCGACGTGCGGCTTGGACCGCAGCAGGTCGGTGCGCGGGAGCGTGAACGTGACGTCGGCGCGCTCGGAGGCGCCCGCGGTCGCGTTCTGGATGATCATGTCGACCGACACGTTGCGGTTGGCGAGCTCTTCGAACAGCTCGGCCACGACGCCGGGCTTGTCCTCGACGCCGATGACGTGCGCGCGCGCCTCGCTCTTGTCGTAGGCCACGCCGGCGACGACCACGTCCTCGAGCGACTTGTCCTCACCCGTGACCCACGTGCCCGGCGCGTCGGAGAACGAGCTGCGCACGTGAACGGGAACGCCGTACTTCATCGCGATCTCCACGCTCCGGATCTGGAGCACCTTCGCGCCCAGCGACGCGAGCTCGAGCATTTCTTCGTACGAGATGCGCGGGATCTTCCGCGCGGAGGGGCACACGTTCGGGTCGGTCGTGTAGACGCCGTCGACGTCGGTGAAGATCTCGCACGCGCTCGCCCCGATGGCCGCGGCCACCGCCACCGCCGTCGTGTCAGACCCGCCGCGCCCGAGCGTGGTGATGTCGCCGTTGTCGTCGACGCCCTGGAAGCCCGCCACGACCGCGATCTGGCCCTTGTCGACGGTCGAGAAGATCTTGGACCCCTCGATCGTCTTGATGCGCGCCTTGGCGAACGCGCCGTCGGTGAGGATCTTGACCTGGTGCCCGAGCAGCGAGCGCGCGCTGCCGCCCTGCGCCTGGATGCACATCGCCAGGAGAGCGGCCGAGACCTGCTCGCCGGTCGCCGCGATGACGTCCATCTCGCGCGCGTCGGGGACGGGCGACACCTCGTGGGCGAGCTTGAGCAGCTTGTTGGTCTCGCCGCTCATCGCGCTCACGATGACGACGACCTTGTGCCCCTCGCGCTGGGTGCGCAGGCAGCGCTCGGCCACCGCGCGGATACGCTCGATCGAGCCGACGCTCGTGCCCCCGAATTTCTGGACGATGAGAGCCACTTTGGGCGCGTCGTTAGAGCCCCCGGCGCGGCGCGTCAAGACGGGTCCCTTTTCGGTTGACCACGCCCGCGGCCCGGAAGATGGTGCGCGTCGCGCGGGCAGCGGTGCCGCGCCGGCCTCGAGGGAGGGGATGAGCCCGTACGCCAGCTACGTCGTGCAGACCTTCGTGACGCTGCTCGCCGTGTGCGGTGTGGCGTTCGTGGTCTTGTACGGGGCGCGCAGGCTCGGCATCGGGCGCCCGACGGGGCCGGTCGAGCTGGTGGGCCAGCTGCCGCTCGACGCCCGCCGATCGATCTACCTCGTCAAGGTGGGGCCGCAGGTGCTGGTCGTGGGCGTGTCCGAGGCGGGCTTCGCCAAGCTGGGCGAGCTGTCCGCAAAAGATGTACCTACAAGTATTCCGGCCGCGAGCCCGCCGTTCGCCGACATCCTCGCGCGCGCGCTCGGCCGCAAGAACGGCGCCGCGACCGTGACCGCGTCGGAGCCGCCCCCGGCGCCGGCCCGAGAGCCCGAGCCGCGGGCCGAGTCGGAGGACGCGTGATCCACGCCGACGATCTGCTCAGCCGCCCGATCGCCCTCGTCGTCGCGCTCGCGCTCGTGTCGCTCCTGCCGTTCGTCTTCATGAGCGTCACGGCGTTCGTGAAGATCTCCACCGTGCTGCAGATCGCCAAGTCGGCCATCGGCGCGCAGTCGGTGCCCTCGAGCACTGTGGTGATGGCCCTCGCGGCCGCGCTCACGCTGCTTGCGATGGCGCCCGTGGGGCAGCGCATCGCCGACCGCGCCACGCCGCTCATGACGGGCAAGACGGCCGACACGTCGCAGCTGGTGACGCAGGGCATCGAGGCCGTGCGCGAGCCGATGCGCGACTTCTTGAAGGCCAACGCCAGCGAGCGCGAGCGTGTGCGCTTCTTGGCGGTGGCCAAGAACGCGCGCCCGCCGGCAGAGCGCGACAAGGTCACGGGCGACGACATCACCGTGCTCGTGCCGGCGTTCGTGGTGTCGGAGCTGACCGAGGCCTTCGCGATCGGCTTCTTGATCTACCTGCCGTTTCTCGTGATCGACCTGGTGGTGGCGAACGTGCTGCTCGCGCTGGGCATGCAGATGCTCAGTCCCACGCAGGTCAGCCTGCCGTTCAAGCTCCTGCTCTTCGTGGCCGTCGACGGGTGGGGGCTCTTGGCCCAATCCCTCGTTTCTGGGTACAGATAGCAGCGCCATGCCTGACTCGAAGCTCAAGCTCTCCGTCCTCGCTCTCGCCCTCGCCGCGCTCGCCTCGTCGGCCGCGTGCGAAGAGATGAACCGCCCCGCGTACGTGCCCAAGGCGCGCCCCCGCCACGAGTGCTTCAGTGACGTGGAGTGCCCCGGGGGAAAGTGCTTCAAGGGGCCGAACGACGTGCAGGGCGTATGTGGCCAGCCGCAGGCCGCGCCCGGCGCGAGCGACGCCGGCCCGCAGATCGTGATCTCCGACGGGGGCGCCGAGCCGCCGCCCTTGGGTGCACCTCCGGCCGACGGGCCGCCCGCCGGGCCCAC
>JAGQJA010000166.1:1247-1734 GCA_020430845.1 Myxococcales bacterium | reverse complement strand
CGCGCGTTGTCGGTCGTCGCGCGCGCGACGGCCTCGACCGACTCGCCGCGGGCCTTGGCGACGGCGCGCAGCACGTGCGCGAGCAGAGCGGGCTCGTTGCGACGAGGGGCGCGCGGGAGGTCGCGGGGCGTCAAGAACGGAGCGTCGGTCTCGATGAGCAGCCGATCGCGCGGGACCACGCTCACGGCCTCTCGGAGCGCGCCGCCTCGCCGGTCGTCGCAGATCCAGCCCGTGACGCCCACGTAGAGGTCGAGCCCCACGTAGCGCTCGGCCATGGCGCGGGTGCCGGTGAAGCAGTGGACCACGCCGCCGCGTGAGAGCGAGGCTCGGTGCTCGCGCGCGATGGAGAAGAAGTCGTCGTGGGCCTCGCGCTCGTGGAGGAACACCGGCTTGCCGACGCGCGCCGCGAGCTCGAGCTGCGCGACGAAGCACCGGCGCTGCACGTCGCGCGGAGAGAAGTCACGGTCGTAGTCGAGCCCGCACTCGC
>JAGQJA010000166.1:0-1189 GCA_020430845.1 Myxococcales bacterium | reverse complement strand
GCACCACGTGCGCGCTTCGTGCGGGTGGATGCCCGCGGTGGAGTAGAGCGGCGCGCCGGGGCGATCCCGGAGCAGCTCGAGGGCGCGGCGTGAGGCCTTGGCGCTCGTGCCGGTGACGATCACCGCGGAGACTCCGGCCGCGGCGGCGCGCGCGAGGGTCTCGTCGAGATCGCCTTGGAACGAGCGGTGTCCGAGGTTGGCCCCGACGTCGACGATCGGCGAGGGCGAAGGAGGAACGGGAGGAGGGGGGCTCACGGGGGTCTCTCGCGCAGGGGGGAGGCTCACGACAGCGCCTCCAATGGCTCTGCCGCGAGGGCGTACTCGATCCCGACGCGCGCGGCGATGCGCGCGTGCCACTCGGCTCGGTCCCAGTCGGCGAGGTCGCGAGGCGGGCGCGTCACGTGAAGGCGCCCGCGCAACGAGGCGAGGAGCACGTGCAGCTCGGTGAGGTGCCGTCGGCGGCGGGAGAGGCGACGCTGCTCGTCGGCCATGGGGTGGGTCCACGTCTGTCGGAGAGCGCGCTTGAGATCGGTGCACTCGCTCGCGAGCGAGGCGATGTCGGCGCGGAGGCGCCTGGTGTTTATAGATGTAAAGTGCATGTAAAAGTCCTTGTCTGTGATCTTTGGATGGAGCTCGGCCTGCGCGTCCTCGAGGGGGGCGCGCGAGCGCGCGAGCGTGGGGGCGCGACGAAAGCGCCGCGGCCGAAGGGGGGGCGCGCGAGAGCGAGGGGATTCTCGCGCGCGGGAATCGGGAGGAGAGCGGGCGCGCGAGGGCACCGCGTGAGAGAGAGAATGGGTGCGGGGACTCGGTTCGAACGAGCCTCTCCGGGAGGCTATCCCGGCGTAGGAGCCACTCCTACCACCCCGCAGGGCTACGAGAGTCAGGACGCGGGCAGCGACGAGAGCACAGAGGAGAACCGGCGCCACGAGGAGGCGGATCCCTTTGTTTCGCTTCGTCTTGTTTGCTTTGCGTTCTCTAGCCTGACACCCGGTCTGTTCGTGACTGCTCGCGGAAGTTTGATTCGAGATCGGGGAGAGTCAAGACGGAAGAGAGAGAGAACGAGTACGAGCACGAGTGCGAGAGGGGACGAGCACGTGCACGAGCACGTGGCACGAGCACGAGAGGGGACGAGCACGTGGCACGGGCACGGGCACGAGCACGGGCACGAGAGGGGACGAGCACGAGCACG
>JAGQJA010000165.1:1015-6006 GCA_020430845.1 Myxococcales bacterium | reverse complement strand
ACGCCGACCGCGAGCGCGGGCTCTCACCGCTCGCCGGGCCCGGGCCGCAGCTGTCCGACTTCGGCGGGCTCGCGCGCATGAACGTCGACGCGTTTCGCGCGGCGGTCGCAGGCGAGCTCGGGGAGGTCCCCGACGGGAGCCTCGTCAAGCTGGGCATCGTCGACACGGGCATCACGTTCGGGCATCCGGCCTTCGCCGACGCGACCGGCGCGAGCCGCGTCGAGTACATGCGCGACTTCACGGGCGAGGGACGCATCTACTTCCTCCCAGGCTCGATCGTCGACGTACGGCGTCCTCCGGCGACGCCGCCCGGTCACGATCCGAACGCCACGCTCGTGCTGAGCGCCGACGTGCTCGTCTCGCCCACCTCGGTCTCGCGTGCGCCCGACCCGAACAAGCGCACCGCGCTCACCGACGTCGTGATCCAGGTGCCGCCTGCGCTCCGGTCGGTGCTGCTCGCGCCAGGGCACGGCGGCGCGCGTATGGGCGTCTTCAGCGAGAAGGCGTTCGAGCGCGGCTCGCGCAAGGTGGACCTCGATCAGAACGGCAAGACCGACGATCTGCTCTACGCGATCTACGTGCCCGGCCACGGGCGCCCCGACACGGTGTACCTCGACGTGTCGGGCCGGGGCGACTTTCGCGGTGCGACGCCGCTCACCTCGTTCGAGGTGGCGCGCAAGACGGCGCGCGTCGCGCAGGAGAGGATCGGCCTCGAGATCCGCGAGGACACGCTGCTCGACGGCGCTGGCGCGGACGTCCCCGTCGTCACCGCGTCGGTCGTGGGCTTCGACCCGGGCAACCACGGCTCGCACGTGGCGGGCATCGCCGCGGCGCGCAAGATCATCCAGAACGCGCCCGACGACTCGCTCCGCGGCGTGGCGCCCGCGGCCCGCCTCATGTCGGGGCGCGTCTGCGCCAACACCGGCGGCTGCCGCGCGACGCAGGCGATCATCGCCCTCGCCGAGGCCGGCGCCGAGGTCATCAACATGTCGATCGGGTCGCTGCCCGAGAGCAACGACGGCTACGGCGTGCAAGAGACGGTCATCAACCGCCTCACGATGCAGCACGGCACCGTGTTCGTCGTCGCGGCGTCCAACGACGGCCCGGGCCGGCAGACCGTGGGCTCACCGTCGGTCGCGAGCCTCGCGCTCAGCGTCGCGGCCACCGCGACGCCGGGCATGGTGCAGCGGCAGTATCAGTACCCGGGCTTCGGCAAGGGCATGGGGGCCTCGCCCGCCTCCGACGACTACCTCCTCTACTTCAGCTCGCGCGGGCCGAGCGCGGCCGGGGGGCTCAAGCCCGATCTCGCGGCGCCGGGCACGTGGCTGAGCGCCATCCAGCTCAACGCAGCGCCGGGGGCGGCGAGCGGGCTCGGCGTGATGTGGGGCACGTCGATGGCTTCGCCCGCCGCGGCGGGGGCCGTCGCGATGCTGCTCGACGCGGCCAAGCGCTACAACATGGCGCACCCCGCCGAGCCGCTCGCGATCGACGGCCGATCGCTCCGCCGCGCGGTGGTCGCTGGTGCGCGTCCGTTCGACGTCACGCGCTTCGAGCCTCAGACGGGCGCGGCGCGCACGGGTCAGTACACGTTCGTCGACGAGGGCGTCGGCATGATCGATCTGCTCGGCGCGTGGGCGGCCCTCAAGCGCGAGCGCGAAACGCGTGTGCCGCGCGCGGTCACACGGTTCGTGGGCGCCATCCGCCGAGACGTGGATCTCGTCTACGAGCCGCGCGTGCTCGCGACCCACCCCAACGGCCTCGCCTACGACGGCTCGCGATCGGTCGAGAGCGTCGGCGGCGCGCGCGAGGCCCGCTTCGGGCGCGGCGTGTGGGTCGACCGCGACGACACGACGAGCTTGTTCCGCGTGCAGGTCGCGCGGCGTCTGCCGACCGACGCCGCCGAAGCTCCCGACGCGCTCGACGCGCTGACGGCGCTGCGCACGACCGCCGACGAGCTCGAGATCGAGACCGTCATCCATGGCTCGCACGTGCCCTGGGTGCGGGCGGGCGTCTCGACGGAGATCGACTGCGTCGACGGTGTCGTCCCTCCTGCCCGCACGGTGATCGTCGGTGAGGGCGCGATCGACGTGCCCGTCGATCCGTCGACGGGGGCGGGCGGCTCGCTCACCCACGCCGGCAGCGTGATCCACGTCTGCGTCGATCGGGGTCTGCTCTCGACGCTCCCGCCCGGCGATCACGGCGCGCTCGTGTACGCCTATCGAGCGCACGGCGCGGCGCGCGAGTCGGTGCCGGCGTTCGTCTTCCCGGTGTACGTCACGGTGCCCGACCACACGCTCGCGGGACACACGGGGTACCACTTCACGGGCGACGTCTCGAGCTTCGGCGTCGACCGCCACTACGTCGACGTGCCCGCGGGAACGACGACGCTCACCGTGCGGCTCGAGGTGCCGGCGGCGACCCAGATCGGCAACCTCGTCACCGACTGCGCGAGCGTCTCGCTCGAGGCCCTCGAGGGTGGCAACACGCTCGTCCCGCCGGAGTTCGCCGCGAACGCGAGCCGGGCCGTGGCGCGCAGCTGCGGCTCCACCGGTCGCCCGTCGTCTGCCGCGTCACGCACCGTGACGCTGACGCGGGTCGCCCCGCACGCCGGTTCGTGGGATCTGCACGTGTTCGGCATGTACTCGTTCCGCTCGAGCCCGTACTCGCTCGACGTCGACTTCGCGAGGCTCGTCGCGTCCAAGTCTCTCATCGAGGGAGATCCCTCGGCGCTCGTGTCTACGTTCGACGTCGACGTCGTCGACGCGTCGGTGCCCATCGCGCTCTCTGCGGCCAAGAGCCGCTACACGCTCGCCGGCTTCTCGCAGCGGGTCACCGCCGCGGTCGCGCACGGATCCACGGCCGACGTGCCCCGCGCCGACGGCATCGTCGCGCGCACCTACGGCGCGGACGTCGCGCAGGTGGTGGTGCGCACGTCGGGCTCGAGCGGAAACGATCTCGACCTCGAGGTCCTCGAGTGCGCCGACGCCACGCTCGCCGACTGCAAGCGCGCGGCCTCGAGCGCCGGCCCCGACGACCGCGAGGAGGCGTCGTTCAAGCCCAAGGCGGGCAAGGTGTACGTCGCGCGCGTCGAGGGCTACTCGGTCAAGAAGGGCGACGGCACCTTCACGCTCGTCGAGGAGCAGAAGGTCCACACGCCCGAGTCGGGCACGCTCGCCCTGTCGCAGCCGAGCCCCACGAAGTTCACGTTCGACCTCGGCTTCGCGCTCGGGGCGTCGGCCATCCTCGCCGACGCGCGCTTCACCACGAAGGCGTACGCGGCGTTCGGCGAGGTCGACGTACGCGATGCCGACGGCGCCGCCCTGCTCCGCGTCGACGTCCGCGTCACGGCTCCCTGAAAGGCCCAAAAGGTCAATCCAATCAGGCGCTTGCCCCGCCTCGCACCGGGCCGCCTGGCGGTGCCCGCTTGCGCACGGCCCCGCGGCGCGCAACCCTCATCGGTGATGCGCGCCCACACCCTCTCGCCGCAGGCTTCGGCGCGCGTCGCCGCCCTCTTCTTGGCGGTCGCGTGGGTCGGGGCGTGCGCCACCGACAACGGCGATCCGCTCTTCGGCACAGCCTTCGGACCGCCGGGCGCCGACGGCGGCGCCGCGACGGACGGGAGCGTGCCGCCGGTGACAGACGCGGCCTCCGCCCAAGACGGCTCGACGCCGCCCGACGCCGGAGACGACGCCGCCACCCCGTGCACCTCGAGCGTCGCGGTCATCGCGGGCGGCGCGGCGTCACTGTCGGGCGCCGCGTGGACGAAGGCCGGCGGTTGGTCGGGGCAGGCGCTCGCGGGCGGCGCGGCGTCGTCCGTCCCGGCGATCGCTCCTTTCGGCACGGGTTTTCTGGCGCTCACCCGCGGCGCCGCAGACGCGCTCCAGAGCGTCTCGCTCGACGGCGCGTGGAGCCCCGTGGCGGCGGTGGGGGCGGCGACCACGCGGGGCGGCCCGGCGCTCGCCGTCGCAGGCGCATCCGCGAGCGGCGTCTACCAAGGGGCCGACTTCAAGATGTACGACGCGCGGCGCAGCGGCGCGCAGTGGAGCCCGACCGAGGGACCCATCGGTACGCCGCAGAGCTTCGGCCCGACAGCGCCCGCCGCCGCCGCCGCGGGCGCCGAGGTGGTCATGGCGTTCGTCGGCGACGCGGGTGGAGGTACACCTCCCGTGTATACACATGTATTTGCGGGCGGCGCCTGGGGGCCGGCGACCGCGGTCGCAGGCTCGGCGGCGTACACGGGCGCGTCTCCCGCGCTCGCGTCCGTGCCGTCGGGCGCCGTCGACCTCGTCCTCGTGTACATCGACGACGCGACGCGGCGCCTCACCTTCTCGGCGCGCGCGTCTGCGGGCAAGGCGTGGTCCGCGCCGGCGCCCGTGCACACGCTCGCCACGTCCGACGAGGGGGTCTCGGTGGCGGCGCTCTCGGCGACGTCGCTCGTGGTGACGTTCCGTGGCCAGGACGATCGGCCCTACGTCAGTCGTGGGACCGTCGCGGGGACGGGCGTCACCTGGACGGCCGCGACGCCGCTGGTCGCCGACGCCTCGGTCAAGGTCGCGTCCCACCCCGGCGTCGCGCGCGGCGTGTGCGGCGACGACGCGATCGCGGTGGTCGCGGCGGGGGGCGCGGTCCGGGCGACGCGCCTCCGCGGCGGGGCGTGGACGGCGCTCGAGGCCGTCACGGGCGCGGCCGGCACCCACGCCGCGATCGCGACGCGCTGAGCGCCCCGCGTCTTCGAGAGATCACCGCAGGAGCCGCTTGAGCGCGGTGCGGAGCTCACGGGCCGTCTGGAAGCGGTCGGCGGGGCTCTTGGCGAGCGCGCGCAAGACGATGGCGTCGTACCCGATGGGGAGGTCTGGCGCGATGGCGCTCGGGCGAGGAGGCGGCTCTGCGGCGTGCTTGGCAAGCACGGCCTCGGCGCTCTCGCCCTCGAACGGAGCGCGGCCGGTGACCAGCTCGAAGAGCATCACGCCGCACGCATAGATGTCGGCCCG
>JAGQJA010000165.1:0-861 GCA_020430845.1 Myxococcales bacterium | reverse complement strand
CGACGAGCATCACGTTGTCGGGCTTGACGTCGCGATGCACGATCGCGCGCTCGTGCGCCGCCGAGAGCGCGGCCGCGACCTGCATCATCAGGCGGATCGCGCGCTCGGGCTTGATGCGCGTCTCGTCGTCCAGGATCTGCTGGAGCGAACGCCCGGTCAGGAGCTCCATCACGATGTAGACGAGCCCGTCCGGCTCCTGGCCCAGGTCGTGGATGCGCGTGATGTTGCGGTGGTCGACCTGGCTCGCGGTGAGCGCCTCTTTGCGGAAGCGCGCCAGCACCGCCGGGTCGGGCTTCGACCCGGGGTGGAGCACCTTGACCGCGATCGAGCGCTCGAGGTCGGGCTGCACGCCGCGATAGACCGCGCCGATGGCGCCTGCGCCGATCAAGCCGTGCACCGTGTACTTTCCGCCGGCGAGCGAGCGTCCGCCGATCGGATCGCGGAGCGTGCGGCGCGGATCGAACTTGGCGGACGACCTGCGCGGCGAGTCCCGCATGGGCGTGGGGACCGCGCCCGTGCTCGGCGCGCCCGGGTTGACCCGGCTCGGCGCCGTCGACGGCACACCCATGTTGTTCGAGGGGACGACGTTGATGGTGTCGTCCTCGGCCTCGTCGCCCGCGTGATCGAAGTCGACGTCGATCGACGACACGTCGACGACCTCGATGTTCTCGGCGTCTCCGGCGGCGCGCCGGTCCTTGGCGCGGGCGCCCTGGGGGATCGGGTCGATGCGCTGGGTGGTGGGCCGCTCTCGTCGGGCCTTTGCGGTCTCGGGGCGCGGCGCGGCGGGCGGGTGCGAGCTCTTCTTGTCGACGTCGATGCCCATACGCGCGGCGGCGGCGTGGGTCTCGGCGGAGCTCAGCT
>JAGQJA010000164.1:14148-15173 GCA_020430845.1 Myxococcales bacterium | reverse complement strand
CCCCCGTCGCACATGGTCGCGGTGCCGCTCGAGGGCGAGGAGGGCGAGTCCATCGGCGCCCTCGTGCTCTTCAACAAGCGACGCGGCGCGGGCTTCAGCGACGAAGACTCGGCGCTCATGCTGCTCATCGCGGCCAACGCGTCCACGGCCATCCGCCTGCAGCGCTCGCGCGAGTCGCGAGAGCGCGAGGCCCGCCTCACGACGATCGGGCGCCTCTTGAGCGGCGTCATCCACGACCTCAAGACGCCCCTCACGGTCATCAGCGGCTACGTGCAGCTCATGTCGAACGCCGACGAGCGCGAGGTCCGCGAGGAGTACGCCGAGCTGGCGCTCAAGCAGTTCGAGCACATCGGCTCGATGCAGCGCGACATCCTCGAGTTCGCGCGCGGCGAGAAGACCCTGCTCATCCGCAAGGTCTACCTCGTCAAGTTCTTCGAGGACGTGCGCGGGCAGCTCGAGAACGACCTCGCGCGCATGGGCGTCGAGCTCGTCATCGATCTGCAAGATCGCGGCACGGCGCGCTTCGACGAGGGCAAGATCCTGCGCGTCATCCACAACCTCGCGCGCAACGCCGCCGAGGCCATGGCCGGGCGCGGCGGCAAGTTCACCATCAAGGTCTCGCGCGAGAAGGACGACGGCCTCTTGCTCACGTTCTCCGACAACGGTCCGGGCATCCCCAAGGACATCCAGCACAAGCTCTTCCAGTCGTTCGTCACGAGCGGCAAGGCAGGCGGCACGGGCCTCGGTCTCGCGATCACCAAGCGCATCGCCGAGGAGCACCACGGCTCGATCAGCGTGCACTCGTCGAGCCGGGGCGTGACGTTCAAGCTGCGGCTCCCCCAGAAGGAGGGCTGAGTGCGTCCGAGGTGGCTCGTCGTGCTCGCGGGCGCGGCGCTGTCGGCGATCGCGCCGCCGGCCCAGGGCGACGCGCTGCCCCCGTGGGTCGCGCCGGGCGACGTTCCCGTCGCCGAGTGGGTGCGCTCTGTCGCCCCGCTCAAAGACGGGATCGCGGTCTACCAGGCGCC
>JAGQJA010000164.1:7051-14084 GCA_020430845.1 Myxococcales bacterium | reverse complement strand
CGGGGTGCGCCGGCCGCTGGCTCAACGTGGGGCCGCTCGCGTGGGCGTGCTCCGACGTGGCGCAGCTCTCGCCCGATCCCGTGAGCCCGCGCGAGCTGGCCACCAAGGACCCGACCGCCGACGGTATGCCCCACGCGTACTACTTTGCCGGGAGCGAGGGTGCGTATGGCTTCCCCAGCCTCAAGGACGCCGTCGACGACGCGCCCGACACCGAGCTCGAGAAGGGCTGGGCGATCGCGGTCGTCGAGCAGGCCACCGCGCACGGTCAGCGGTGGGGCCGCTCGCGCCAAGGGCGCTGGTTCTCTCTGCAAGAGCTCGGCGCCGCGCGACCGTCGGCCTTCCACGGCGAGGACATCGCGGGCGGGCAGCTCGACGTCGCGTGGGTCGTCGTGCCCCGCGCAAATGTGTACTCTGCACTCAATGGCAAGGTGAGCGGCGTGCGCACGCGCTTCGAGGCGCTGCACGTGCGCGAGGCCAAGAAGGGGCGCGCCGGCGAGATGCTCCGCGTGTCCAAGGACGGCGAGCCCGAGGCGTGGCTCCGCGCGCGCGACGTGTCACGGGCGACCGCGGCGCCGCCCCCCGCCGAGGTAGGGGGGGCCGCGTCCAAGGAGCGGTGGATCGACGTCGATCTCGCCGAGCAGGTGCTCGTCGCGTACGAGGGCGTCACGCCCGTCTTCGCCACGCTCGTGTCGACCGGGCGCGGAGGGCAGGGCACCAAGACGGCCACGCGCAAGGGCGTCCACCGCATCTGGGTCAAGATCTTCACCACCAAGATGGACAACCTCGAGGACGAGGACGCCGAGCACCACTACCGCATCGAGGACGTGCCCTGGGTGCAGTTCTTCGACAAGGGCATCGGCCTGCACGCCGCGTTCTGGCACCGCGACTTCGGGCACGTGCACAGCCACGGCTGCGTCAACCTGGCGCCCCTCGACGCCCATCGCCTCTTCGGCTGGACGGGGCCCAAGCTCCCCGCGGGGTGGTCGGCGGCGTACCCGCACGCGTACGATCCGGGCACCGCGGTGCGGGTTCGCTGACGCGCCGGAGGTCCGCAACACGGCGCTCGGCCCGTGATGGCTCCACGCCGACCCGACCTGCGCGGGCGCGTGGGCCTCAGAAGCCGCATTGGTCGTCGCGGTCGACGGGGGGAACCAGCAGCACGCCGTCGGGCAGGGGCGTCTCGGTCTCGCCGACGTGGAACACGCGCCGCCCGCGCTGCACGTAGAGCCGTCCGTCCGTGGTGAACGTGGCGTGCGCGGAGCCCTCTCCCTCGCCGAGACCGCGGACCGCGCCGCTCGTCGTGTCGACGAGCGCCAGCTTGTAGTGCCCGGGGATGTCGCGCGTGGGATCGCACACGAGCGCCGCCGCGTTCCACACGAGCACGACGCGGTCGCCGCGCGGAGACGCGACGATCTTCCGCGGCGGCGCCTGGTAGAACGCGAGCGCCTTGGGGATCGGGACCTTCTTGCCGTCGGGCGTCACGAGCTCGTGCGACTTGTACTCGAAGCCGGGCGTGACCTCGGTGACGGGGTAACCCCAGTGGTTGTAGCCGAGCCACGCGACGACGGGGCGGTCGCGGGACGCCGTCTCGGGCGGCGGTCCGTTGTACAGGCGACGGGTGGCGGGCGCTCCCCATCGGAGCTCGAAGAGGGCGCCGTACTTGTCGGTGCCCGCGATCGGGCCTCTCGCCTGATGCGCCGAGAACTTCGCGCCGGTCGACCCCACCTCCAGCGTGCCCGAGTACGGATCGATGTTCGCGTCGACCACGGCGACGGGCGCGCCCGTCGCACCGAACGCGTAGAACTTGATGGCATCGAGGTGCTTGCCTTCGTCCAGGTCTCCGCCGAGCCCGTCATTGACCGCGCCGGTGGCGACGATCGCGTACGGGCTCATCTGCGGCGCGAAGGCGAAGAACACCTTGGGGCTCGTCGGCGCCACGGCGACGAACCGCTTCGACGCCGGGTCGAAGACGCCGACGCGGACCCACGCCGGCTTGTGAACGCCCCGCTGCGGACCGTCACGCCAGAGGATCGAGCGCACGCCGCCCTCGATCGCGCTCTGATACCGCGCCTCGAGCTCCGGGATGTGGGACGACAGGGCGCGGCCTTCCGCGCTCTTCCAGAAGTCGGCGAGGTCCGCGTCTGCCGCTGCGTGCACGCGCGTCCCCACGAAGTCGGCCTCCCAGACCGCCTCGAGCGCCGCGCGCGCCTCCGCGTGCTTGCCGGCGCGGGCGAGGGCGCAGGCCAGGTTGTAGCGGGCGAGCGTGAAGTGCGGAGCGAGGTCGAGGGCGGACGTCAGCTCTCGGATCGCTCTCTCGAGGTCGCCCTTCGCGAGGGCGCCCACACCTCGCGCGTTGGCGCTCACTGCCTCTGCGGGGGGCAGATCGAAATTCGTCAGCCCGATCGGGCTGGCCGGCGCAGGCGGGGGCGGCGAGGGCTTCTGTGCAGTGGCGCCCGCGTCACTCGCCGGCTGCGTGTTCGCGGAGCGAGGCCCGCCGCGTTTCGGCGGCGCGCACGCGGCGAGAACGAGGCCCACCATGACCCACCTCACGCGATGAGCTCGCATTCCTACAAGATACGCTCGGCGGGCGCCTACGTGTTCCCGTGGTGCACGCCCAGCCAGAGACTCCGGCGGCATGCGCGCCGCAAAGCGCGTCTGCGGACGGACTTCCAGGCGTTCGCGGACCCATGATACGAGTCTTGGCGTGATCTCCGTCGTCTCCGCGGTCCGCGACCTCAACCGACTCCGAGAGATCTCGAGCGTGCTCGCGCGCCACGGCTTCGGCGAGGTCGTCGCCCGCGCGGGCTTCGGTCGCAAGCCCAAGGTCCGCGTCAACGGCAAGTCCGAGCCGCCGTCGATGCGCGGCGACGATCTCGCGCCCGAGATCTCGAGCCCCGACCTCGAGACGGGAGAAGAGGTCAAGACGCGCGTCTCGACCGCCGAGCGCATCCGCCTCGTGCTCCAGGAGCTCGGCCCGTCGTTCATCAAGCTCGGTCAGATCGCGTCCACGCGCGGCGACGTCATCCCGGCCGACGTGCTCCTCGAGCTCAAGAAGCTCCAAGACGACGTGCCCGCCGTGCCGTTCGAGGACATCAAGCGCGTCGTCGAGTCGAGCCTGGGGCGCACCATCGAAGAGACCTTCGTCTCGTTCGACGAGACGCCGCTCGCCACCGCGTCCATCGGGCAGGTGCACCGCGCCGTCATCGAGAGGGACGGCGAGCACGAGAACGTCGTCGTAAAGGTGCAGCGGCCCGGCGTGGCCGACACGGTCATGCGCGACCTCGAGCTCTTGCACATGATGGCGGCGGCGCTCGAGCGCACCATCCCCGAGACGCGCATCTACTCGCCCATCGGCCTCGTGCAGCAGTTCGACCGCTCGATCACGAGCGAGCTGAACTTCATGATCGAGGGCGAGAACGGCGAGCGCTTCGGCAAGAACTTCGAGGGCAACCCCGACGTTGCCTTCCCCAAGGTGTACAAGGAGGCGTCGAGCAAGCAGGTGCTCACGCTCGAGTTCTTCGACGGGCGCAAGGTCGACAAAGCGCTCGTCGAGGGCTTCGACGGCAAGGTCATCGCCAAGCGCGCCACGGGCGTCGTCATCAAGATGATCTTCGAGCACGGCTTCTTTCACGCCGACCCGCACCCCGGCAACATCATCATCATGGGCACCAAAGAGAAGCCCATCGTCGGCCTGATCGACCTCGGCATGGTCGGGCGCCTGAGCCCCGAGCTGCGCGACCGCACCGTCGACATGATGCTCGCGGCCGTGCGCAAGGACAGCTACGCCGTCGCCGACGCCCTCTACGCCATCGGTCGCCCGACCAAGAAGATCGACATGCGCGAGTACCGCCAAGAGGCGGCGATGCTCGCCGAGAAGTACCTGGGGCGCCCGCTCAAGGAGATCGAGCTGTCGGCGATGATCCGCGACCTCGTGCAGGGCGCGATGAAGTACGACATCGAAATCCCCACGGATTTCATGCTCGTGGGCAAGTCGCTCATGACGCTCGAGGGCATCGGCAAGCAGCTCGACCCCGACCTCGACGTCTTCGGCGAGGCCGCGCCGCACTTCCAAGAGATCCTCAAGCAGCGCTACTCGCCGCAGCGCATCGGCAACGAGCTCATTCGCGGCGTCGAGCAGCTGTCGCGCGCCGGTTACGACATGCCGATGCAGATGCGCGAGGTCCTCGACGACCTTCGCCTCGGTCGCATGCAGGTGCAGGCGCCCGATCCCGGCCTCTCGGGGGCGGCGGACCGCCTCGGTCGGCGCATGTTCAGCGGGCTCGTCGTCGCCGGCGCGTTGCTCGCGGGGGCGCTGCTCGCGCCGCACAGAGAGCTCTTGCCCCTGGCCTTCACCATGTTCGGCGTCGCCGTGCTCGTCTTGCTCGCGCACATCGCGCGAGACTGGCGCAAGTAGGCCGGCCGCGCCGCGCGGGGCCGTCAGAGGCAGGCGGCGTTCGTCTGGCAGCTGGGCGGGCTCGTCTTCTCGCAGCAGGTGTAGCCGACGCAGCACTCGCCGCCGAGCGGCTGGCAGATGTCGTTCTCCTGCTTGCACACGCCACCCGACGAAGACCCGCCGCTCGAGCCGCCGCCGCACTGCGCCTGGCACGCGGGCTTTCCGGTCGATTCGACGCACTTCGCGACGGCCGTGAACTCGGCCACCTGGACGCAGGCCGGGGGGATGGGCGACGACGTGAGGCAGGTCGCGCAGTCGGCGCTGGCGCCGCAGGCGTCGGCCTCTTTGCAGCAGGCCTCGTTGAGGCACGCCTCGCACGCGTCGCTGCTCTGATCGGGGAGCTTGGGCGCCCCGCACCAACGCCGGGAGCCGCCGTCACCCGAGGGCGTCGCGCTGCCGTCGGCGCCGCCGTCGACGGCGGGCGTGCCCGAAGAAGAGCCGCCACCCGAGGTGGTCGACGACGAGCAGGCCGAGAGCCCGAGCACCAGCACGCAAGGCACGAACAACGATCTTTTCACGACCACCACCACGCTCCGACAGGGCGTCCGCGCGAGCCGCAGACGACGAGACACAGACGACAAAAGACGAAAGGCCGCGAGCCGGAGCCCGCGACCTCACCGCCGACGCGAGACCTCAGTTGGCCGAGGCGACGCCGTTCAAGAAGAACGCGATGACGAAGCTCAGGAGCACCAGCGACTCGATGAGCGCCAGGCCGAGGATCATCGGGGTCTGGATGCGGGCGGCGGCGCCCGGGTTGCGCGAGATGCCCTCGAGCGCGGCGGCGGCCGCCTTGCCCTGGCCCATCGCGCCACCGAGAACGCCCAGACCGATCGCGAAGCCGGCGCCGACGGCGGCGTACATCTTCACGTCGAACTGGTTCGCGGTGTGCTGATCGGCGAACGCAGCCAGAGGAATGAGGAAGGTGGCGGCAAAGGCGAGCGCCGCGGGGCCCAGCTTGCGAGTCGTCGACATCGTGGATGCTCCTTTTGAGGCTTTCGTTCAGAAACGCGCTCTTGAGATGGCGCGCTTTAGTCGGTTTCGGGTTGGCTGGCTAGACAGATTCAGGCGTGGGCCTTGTCGCCAGCGTGGGCGTCGTGGCCGTCGTGACCGTGCTCCTCGTCGTGGTGCTCGGTCGCGAGCGTGATGTAGATGGAGGCCAGCAGGCAGAAGACGAGGACCTGGACGAGGGCCACCAGCGTGCCGAGCACCATGATCGGGATCGGCAAGAGCAGGGCGAAGATGCCCAGCATGATCGACAAGAGGAGGTGGTCGACCGCGAGGTTGAGCATCAGGCGGATGCTGAGCGTGACCGGGCGGATGATGAACGTCGACAGCACCTCGATCGCGAAGATGAGGATGTTGATCGGCAGCATCGCGAAGCCCATCCACGGGCCGGCGAGGTGCGTGAGGAAGCCGAGGCCCTGCACCTTGAGGCCGTAGTACGTGAACGCGACGAGCACGATCACCGCGCAGCCCGCCGTGATGTTCCACGTGGCCGTGGGCGGCAAGAAGCCGGGCACCATGCCCAGGAAGTTCGAGAACAGGATGAAGCAGGCCGACGTGCCGACGACGGGGAAGTACTTCTTCGCCCGGGTCGGACCCATCATCTCCTTCATCATGTTGTAGAAGTAGCCGACGAAGATCTCGAAGAACGTTCGCAGCGTGAGCTTCTCGTCGGGGATGACCGACTTGTCGTAGTCGATGACCTGCGCCCGGGCGCGGAGCGCCAGCAGGCTCACGAGCAGCACGATGAAGATGCTCGCGACGATCGGCTCGGCGTGGTGCTCGTTCACCTCTTGGTGACCGATGAAGGTCTTGCCGAAGGCGTGCATGTTCTTCCCGAGGGCGGGGAACATCGCGATGAGGTAGCTGAAGAACGAGGTGTGCTCCGGCATGACGCGCCGCCTGATTACCAGAGATGGGAGGAAAATGCTCCCCCTTTCCATGCGGGGGAGTACGATTGTAACTTCATGAAGTTACATGACAATTCGGCGCGTAAATATTGCGCGCGCCGAGCGGTCAGGGCCTCAGGGCGCGGCCGAGGGTGCCCGCGCTGATGCCCAGGGGGAGGGCTCCGTAGCCGACCAACAAGGCGATAGGGTCGACCCAGCCGCGGGTCAAAAGCAGCCACATTCCGCCGAAGAGGACGACGATCTTCACGACGGCGAGCAGGCCCCACGCGAGGCCGCCGCGGCGTCCGGCGGAGCGATCGCGGGCTCGGCGGTCGTCTGGCGAGGTCGCGGCCTCCTTGGGCTCGGATCCGTCGGCGTCGGGCTCGTGGGCATCGGAGGCCTCGTCGCTCTCGGCGTCGCGGGCGTCGCTCTCGGCGTCGCGGGCGTCGCGCGTGGTGCCGTCGTCGTCGTCTCGCGGGGTGGTGAGCGATCGCACGAGCCCCGCGAGGAAGGCGAGGTTCGCGACGGCGATGAGCCCCCCGACCATCACGGAGACGCCGACGCGCGCGCCGTAGATGGCGAAGCCGCCCATCGCGAAGAGGCTCGCCGCGCTGGCCGTGGCGACGATCGGGCCGCGCACGCCCGCCGGCGCGTCGTGCTCACGGCGCGTGGACGAGGCGCGTGTCAC
>JAGQJA010000164.1:0-6984 GCA_020430845.1 Myxococcales bacterium | reverse complement strand
CGCGCGTGGGGGCGGGCGCGTCGTCGTCCGTGTCGTGCTCGTCGGCCCACGGGTCCTCGCCGCGGTCGAGCGCCTCTTGCTTGGCGACGTCCTTCTCCATCTGCTTGGCCAGACGGAAGAGCGCCTTGAAGCCCGTGTACACGCCGACCACGAAGCCGATCCAGCGGATGTAGCCCGTGTGAAAGTGCCGGTCGAGCCAGAGCCCGCCGTAGTAGCCGATGCCGATCGACGCGAGCAGCTCGAACCCGATCGAGCCGTACTTGCCGACGGACTTCATTCCCTTCATCGACGCACCGCGCCCGCCCCGGTAGCACCGCGCGTGCGCACCGGCAAATGGGGAGCCACGCGCCGAGCCCGCGCGCCCATTGACGCACCGCGGCCGGCGCGCTCGATTCATGCCCCGTGCAGACGCCGATCCTCACTGAGCGGCGCGGTGGTCCGGGCCGCGGGCGGCTCGTCGCGCGGCGCGTGGGTGATCGCACCGAGCTCGCGGTGTCGCACGCGTCGAGCCCGGTGCGCTTCGTGCGACCCACGTTCACGGGCCGTCATGTGAGCGGCGCGGCGTGCGCGGTGTGCGTCGTCACCTTCGGCGCCGGGCTCGTCGACGGGGACGACGTCTCGCTCGACGTCACGGTCGAGCCCGGAGCCACGCTCGTCCTCTTCACGCAGGCCTCCACGAAGGTCTTCCGCGGGCGCGCGTCGCAGTCGCTGCGCGCCGAGGTCCACGGCACGCTCGCGCTCCTCCCCGATCCCGTCGCCCCGTTTGCAGATGCGGACTACACGCAGCGTGTCGACGTCTCCCTCCACGGCGACGCGGCTTCGTGCGTCCTCTTGGACGGCGTGACGGCCGGTCGCCCCGCGTTCGGCGAGCGGTGGGCGCCGTCGCGCGTCGACCTGCGAACGCGCGTGCGACGGGGTGATCGCGTCGTCCTCTCCGACGCCCTCCGCCTCGACGCGCGCGACGGGTCGATCGCGCGCCGGATGGATCGCTTCGACGCGCTCGTCACGCTCGCGTCGGTGGGGCCCGCCGCGGTCGCTCGTGCGATCGGAGAAGGCGCCGAGATCGCGCGTGATGTCGTCGTCGCGGCGAGCCTGCGCGGCGACGTCTCCCTCGCGCGGATCGCGGCGATCTCCCCAGAAATCGCGCTCTCGGCGGCGCGTTCTCGCCTCCGAAACCTCCCCGAAATGGGGATCGTGGATCCCTTCGAGGCCCGGAACTGATGCACCTCTCCCCTCGCGACATCGACAAGCTCCTCCTCCACGGCGCGGGCGCCCTCGCGCAGAAGCGCCTCGCGCGCGGCCTCCGCCTCAACTACCCCGAGGCCGTGGCGCTCCTCGCCGCGCAGCTCCTCGAGCTCGTGCGCGACGGCAAGCACGGCGTCGCCGATCTCATGGACGTCGGCCGTCGCATCCTCGGCACGCGCCAGGTGATGGCGGGCGTACCGTCCCTCGTGCACGAGGTGCAGGTCGAGGGCACCTTCGAGGACGGCACGAAGCTCATCACGGTGCACGACCCGATCGCGCTCGAGGACGGCGATCTCTCCCTCGCGCTCTACGGGAGCTTCCTCCCCGTGCCCGACCTCGCGGTGTTCGGCGCGAGCGCGCCGGGCGGAGAAGCGGGCGTCGTCGAGGTCGTCCCTGGCGAGATCGAGCTCTACGCGGGGCGCAACCGCACGTCCCTCGTCGTCACGAGCAAGGGCGATCGCCCGATCCAGGTGGGGAGCCACTACCCCTTCGAGAAGACGAACAGCGCGCTCGACTTCGACCGCGCCGCGGCCGCCGGGATGCACCTCGACATCCCCGCCGGCACCGCGGTGCGCTTCGAGCCGGGCGAGTCGCGCACGGTCACGCTCGTCGCGAACGGCACGAGCGCCGAAGAGGAGTCTGTGCGATGAGCCGCATCGATCGCGCCGCGTACGCGGCGATGTTCGGGCCCACCACGGGCGATCGCGTCTCGCTCGGCGACACGGGCCTCGTCGTCGAGGTCGAGAAGGACTTCGCGACCTACGGCGACGAGTGCAAGTTCGGCGGCGGGAAGGTGCTGCGCGACGGGATGGGGCAGATGCCCGGCGCGGACGATCGCCGCGCGCTCGACGTCGTGATCACGAACGCGCTCGTCGTCGACTACACCGGGATCTACAAGGCCGACGTCGGCATCAAGCACGGGCGCATCGTCGGGATCGGCAAGGCCGGAAACCCCGAGGTGATGAGCGGCGTGAGCCCGAAGATGGTCATCGGCGTGACGACGGAGGCGATCGCCGGCGAGGGGCTCGTCCTCACCGCGGGCGGGATCGACGCCCACGTGCACTTCATCTGTCCGCAGCAGGTGAACGAGGCGCTCGCGAGCGGCGTGACCACGTTCGTCGGCGGCGGCACCGGCCCGGCCGCGGGCACGACGGCGACGACGTGCACCCCCGGCGCGCGCCACATCGAGCTCATGCTCCTCGCGACCGACGCGCTCCCGATCAACGTCGGCCTCACGGGGAAGGGGAACTCGTCGCGCACCGACGGGCTCGTCGATCAGATCCGCGCGGGCGCGGTGGGCCTCAAGCTCCACGAGGACTGGGGCACGACGCCGACCGCGATCGACTGCTGCCTCGGCGTCGCCGAGGACGAGGACGTGCAGGTCACGATCCACACCGACACGCTGAACGAGTCGGGGTACGTGGACGACTCGATCGCCGCGTTCAAGGGGCGGACGATCCACACGTACCACACCGAGGGCGCGGGCGGCGGACACGCGCCCGACATCCTGCGCGTGTGCGGCGAGGCGAACGTGCTCCCGAGCTCGACGAACCCGACGCGCCCGTTCACCGTGAACACGCTCGACGAGCACCTCGACATGCTCATGGTGTGTCACCACCTCGATCGGAGCATCCCGTCGGACGTGGCCTTCGCCGAGAGCCGCATCCGCGGTGAGACGATCGCCGCCGAGGACGTGCTCCACGATCTCGGCGCGATCAGCATCATGGCCAGCGACAGCCAGGCGATGGGGCGCGTCGGCGAGGTGCTGTGCCGCACGTGGCAGACGGCGGCGAAGATGAAGAGCGAGCGTGGCCGCCTCGAGGGGGAGACGGGCGCGAACGACAACCTGCGCGTCCGCCGCTACATCGCCAAGTACACGATCAACCCCGCGATCGCGCACGGGATGGGCCACGAGATCGGCTCGGTCGAGGTCGGCAAGTGGGCCGATCTCGTGTTGTGGAGGCCCGCGCTCTTCGGTCTCAAGCCGGAGATGGTGATCAAGGGCGGGTTCATCGCGTGGTCGCAGATGGGCGATCCGAACGCGTCGATCCCTACGCCGCAGCCCTCGTACATGCGCCCGATGTTCGGCGCGTTCGGGCGCGCCACGGGGGCGACGAGCATCGCGTTCGTCTCGCAGCGCGCCCTCGAAGAGGGGCACATCGCGGCGCTCGGGCTCACGAAGCGCCTCAACGCCGTGAGGCGGTGCCGCGGGCTCGGGAAGGCGGACATGAAGCTCAACGACGCCGTGCCGAAGATGAAGGTCGACCCCGAGACGTACGAGGTCTTCGCCGACGGACAGCGCCTCACCGCGAAGCCCGCCGCGCGCGTGCCCCTCGCGCGCCTCTACTCCCTCTTCTGACCGTGACCACGCCCTTTCTCCTCCTCCAGCTCGCCGACGGCACCTTCCCGAGCGGCGGTTTCGCGCACTCGGCGGGGCTCGAGGCGTCGGCCGAGCTCGGTGGGCTCGGCGCGCATGACGCGACAGACGCGCTCGACGCGTTCGTCGACGACGCGATCGTGCAGGCGACCCACGCGACACTCCCCTTCGTGCGCGCGGCGTGTCTCGATCCCTCTCACCTCGCCGAGCTCGACGACGCGTTCGACGCGACCGTGCCCCTCGACGTGCCGAACCGCGCGAGCCGCGCCCTCGGCCGCGCCCTCGCGAGCGCCTTCGGGCGCGTGTTCGACGCGCCGGCGATCGCCGTCATCACCGCGCACACCCGCCGCGCCCCCGCGCACCACGCGCCCGTCTTCGGCGCGCTCTACGGCGCCCTCGCGATCGATCCCGAGGAGGCGGCGACGGCGTACCTCCACGGCACTGTGCGCGCGCTCCTCTCGGCGGCCGTCCGCCTGGGCCTCGTCGGCCCGCTCGAAGCCCAGCGGATGCACCACGCGCGCGAGGCCGCCATGCGCGCCGCCCTCGCGCGCACCGATCTCACGCCGGACGACGTGGCCACCACGGCGCCCCTCGTCGAGCTCTGGGGCGCCCTACACGATCGCCTCGACGCGAGGCTCTTCCAGTCATGAGGAATCCCATGCATACACATGATCACGGGCACGGACACGATCACCCGCACGACCACGACCACGCGCACCCGCACACCCACGAGAAGCTCAGCGGTCCCGGCCTCTTCCGAAAGCGCGCCCCGCGCGTGCCGCGCGACTTCTCCGCGCGCGCGTTCACGGTGGGGATCGGCGGGCCGGTCGGCAGCGGGAAGACGGCGCTCGTCCTCGCGATCTGCCGCGCGATCCGCGACACGACGAGCCTCGGCGTCGTCACGAACGACATCTTCACGCGGGAGGACGCCGAGTTCCTCCAGCGCAACGACGCGCTCCCCGCGCCGCGGATCCGCGCCGTCGAGACGGGCGGCTGCCCGCACGCGGCGATCCGCGAGGACATCACGCCCAACCTCGACGCGCTCGAGCAGCTCATGGCCGACTGTGCGCCGGAGCTCCTCCTCGTGGAGAGCGGCGGAGACAACCTCGCCGCGCAGTACAGCCGCGAGCTCGTCGACTACACGATCTACGTCGTCGACGTGGCGGGCGGCGAGAAGGTGCCGCGCAAGGGCGGCCCGGGCGTGACGCAGAGCGATCTGCTCGTCGTGAACAAGGTCGACCTCGCCGCGCACGTCGGCGCGGATCTCGACGTGATGGCGCGCGACGCCGAGCGCATGCGCCAGGGCGGCCCGGTGGTGTTCGCGCGGTGCAACGTGGGCGACGGGGTCGACGCGATCCTCGAGCACGTGCTCGCCGCCCGAAGAGAGGCGATCGCGGGCGCGTGAGCGGGTGACGGCTCCCGAGCGCCGGCCGTCACTTCGTGGCGCGGGCGTCCGCGGCAATCGCGCGTTCGATGCGCGAGCGCGCGGCCTCGTCTACGGGCAGTGACGCGAGCCGCCCGAGCAGGGTCTCCGGGCTCGCCAGCCCCGCCGCAACCGCCACGGAGCAGAAGCGCTTGTCCTTGTCGCGGCCGGCCACGTACTTCGAGAGCAGGAGATCGTGGATCTCGAGGCAGAGCCCGCGCGCCCCACGCGTCCCCGGGCCGGTGATCACGACGAGCCGCTCCTCCCACCCGGCCGGGACGATCGCTGTGCCAGGTTCGACGCCCTGCGCGTAGTAGCCGAAGGTCTCGTGAAAGGGGGACAGCTCGCCGAGCGAGCCGTCGATGAGCTCCCAGCGCTCTGGGTGGTTCTTGGGGTAGACGTCGGCCTCGACCGAGACGAGCAGCGGCGCGGGCGCGTCAGGGAACTGGCCGAGGACGGCCTGGCTTCCCACGACGATGATCTCGTCGTCGTCGGCGACGGCGACGGCCGCGCGGATGATGTGCTCCAGCTGGGCGCGGATCACGACACACGCGCGCGCAGAACGCGCCAACGGGTTCGCGCGTCGAGCACGCCGGCGAACGGGCTCACCTGGCGAAGATCGTGCATCCGCTCGGAGCGCTCGTGCAAGCGCGCGACGAGCACAGGCAGGGGCTCCGCGAGCAGCGCGAGCCACGCCTCTGCGTACTCTCGCGCGACGCTGCCGTCCTCGAGCCACGCCTCGACGCGACGCCGTGCGTCGTCGACGCGCGACGGCTCGGCCACCACGCGCTCGGCGACGGCAGCGTGAAGTCGAAGGCTCGTCTCCTCGGCGCGGTGGTGGATGCCCATAGGCTCAGTGTAGCGTAAGACGCGCCTACCATCGTCCGCGCGACTCGATTGCCGTCGGGTCTGGATGGGCCCACGACGTGTTCCGAGGATCCGCGAGCACGCCCCTGAAGTGGTGAGCCTCCTCGTGTCGGCCCGCGACCTCCAGCGCGCGAACGAGCGTGTCGACGATCTGGTCCATGTCGCAGTAGGGACGGAGGCCGCGTGCCGCGCGCGGCAGACCAAACCTTCGCCAAAGCCGCAGCTTCGTCTCGATGACCGCCGCGAGCCCGTCCCGCGTGGCGCGTCGACCGGAGTCCATCTGCACCTCGTGGAGGCCAGCCACGTCGCACTCGATGCGCGCGATGGTGCCACACACGGCGTCTTCGCGTCCGCGCGCGACGACGCTCTCGGGGCAGACGCGCGCGTCGATCGTGCCGACGTCCGACTCGAGCACGTCGAAACACTCGATGCGGCCGTGCTCTCCTAGGTGAGCGAGCGCGCCCAAGTACTCGAGCGCGGACGCCCGCGCAGCGTCCACGTCGACCGTCCGTACGCGGGTACGAAGCGCCTGCGCGCGTCCCGCGCCATCGGCGCCTTCCGCGAAGCAACGTGCGAGCGACGTGGTCTCGGGGGATCCGGCTGTCGTGGGATGCTCCGCGCGCCCGGGCGCACGCGCGACGGACGGAGCGTCTCTGGGCGATGCGCTCGGCGTCGAGGCGCCGCCACACGCCGAGGCGCACAGTGTGAGGAACGTCAGCGTGCGTCGCGCCATGGCTCCGGTGGGACACGCCTGCGTCGCCCGGTTTGGATCGTCCCGACGGGCGGGACCTCATGCGCCTCGCGTTCGACGGCCGCGCGTCCGCGTCGTAGGATCATCGCGATGCTTGCCCTCCGTCGCACGTCCGCGCTCGCGCTCGTCGTCGCCTCCCTCTTCGCCGCCTCGGTCGCCGCCGCGCAGGGCCAGCCCCCGCCGCAGCAGTACCCGCCGCAGCAATATCCGCCGCAGCAGTACCCGCCGCAGCAGTACCCGCCGCAGCAGTACCCGCCGCAGCAATATCCGCCGCAGCAGTACCCGCCGCAGCAGTACCCGCCGCAGCAGTACCCGCCGCAG
>JAGQJA010000163.1:8710-16793 GCA_020430845.1 Myxococcales bacterium | reverse complement strand
TGCTCGAGGACGAAGCCCGCACGCCCGGCGGCGAGCTCGGGCCCGACGTGCGCGCCGGCGACGCGCGGGCCCCCCGCGACCGCGCCGCGATCGACCGCGACGACCACCGACGGCGCCCCACCCAGAACGGCGTAAGCGCCCAAAATGACTAGCTTTCCCGGCGCGAAGACCCTCACGACAGGCCCCCTCCCGCGCGCGCGATCGCCTCGCCGAGGAGCCTCACGACAGCCCCCCTCGCGCGACCGCGATCGCCTCGTCGAAGGGCAGCACCCGCGCCACCGGTCCGGGCTTGGCGTGGATGACGCGGAGCACGCCGGGCATCGCCCCGAGCTCGCTCGCCACGGCGTCGGCGTCTTTCGCGTCGACGATCGCCTTGAGGTGCGGCCCGGCGTCCATCGTCGCCCACACGCCCGTGCCCCCGCGGCGCAGCGCCTGCACCGCGCCGAGCAGCGACAGCGTCACGCCCGAGACGTACGCGACGCCGGCGGCGAGCGCCGAGGCATGCATCGCGAGCGCGCTCCGCTCCGCGAGCTCGCCGAGGACAGGCAGGTCGGCGCGCTCGAGCGCCGACATCATCTCGGCGTGCAGGCGCGGCGCGACGTCGAGCCACGCGCCGTAGTACGGGCTCCGCTCCGACGTCTCGCGCATGCCCGACGTCGACCCGACGGCCTTCTCGCCCTCCGTGGTGACGCACACGAGCATGCGGAGGGGCAGCGCCGCCGCCGACGCGACCTGGCGCGCGACGCACGCCTCGTCGGCCTGCTCGTCCGTCGCGTCCGGTCCGAGGCCCCCGGGCAGCTCGACGAAGCCACCGAACACGCTCCGCGCGGCGCTCGCCGACGAGCGACGCGCCACGCGGCTCACCTCTTCGCGCGAGGCGTCGCGACCTGCGGCCGTGAGCGCGGCGAGCGCGAGGGCGGCGAACCCCGACGCGCTCGAGGCGAGGCCGCTCGCCGTCGGAAAGTCGTTGTGCGTGTCCACGCGCGCGCGGGCCGACACCGACGCGGCGTCGCGGACGCGGTCGAGCAGCTCGCTCGCGCGCCGCGTGGGCTCGTCGGCCGCGGCGACGCCGTCGAACCACAGCTCGTCGGCCACGAGCGTCTCGTCGAACGCCACGCACGTCGTCGTCGACAGGCCGTCGAGCGTCACCGAGAGCGACGGGACGGCGGGCACGTTGAACCGCCCGGGGCGCTTGCCCCAGTACTTGCTCAGCGCGACGTTCGCGCACGCGACCGCAGCGGCCCTCACGGCGCCGGCTCCGTCTGGGCGCTGGCGTGCGCCATCTCGCGTCGCACGGCGGCCGCCATGCTCTCGCGCTCGACCCGCGTGACGAAGCCGAAGTAGCCGTCGTCGCTCCACGCGGAGAGCACGCGCTGGGCGAGCGCGTCGTCCTCGACGAGGGCGATCACGCTGCCGCCGCCGCCGCCGCCGGTGAGCTTGGCCCCGTACGCGCCCGCCTTTCGCGCGCTCGCACACATCTGCTCGATCTCGGGCGTCGAGACGAGAAGCCCGCCGAGGAGCATCTGGCAGAGGTCGAGCAGCTGTCCGAGCGCCGCGACGTCACCGGCCTCGACGGCGAGCGTGGCGTTCGACGAGAGCGTGCGGATCGCCTCGAACGACTTGTCGACCACCGCCGTGCGCCGCTCGCGGAGCCGCGCGACCCCGTCGACCATCGACTTGGTGCTCGACGCGATGCCCGTGCTGCCCACGACGAGCACGAGAGGACGCCCAACATGGACGGGGCGCACGCCCTTGCCCTTCTCGAACACGACGCAACCACCGCTCGCGGCCACGGCCGCGTCGACGCCCGACGGGCTCCCGTGGAACACGCGCTCCCACGCGTCGGCGCGGCGGAGCAGCTCCGCGGCCGATACTCCGGGATCGATCGCCCGCGCCACGGCCACGCCGAGGGCCGCCGAGCAACCGAGCCCGCCGCCCGGCGGCAGCTCGACCTCGGCCTCGACGTCCCACGGTCCGCCGCCGGTCGCGCTCGCGAGCGTGCGCATCGCGCGCGCGAGAGGCTCCTCGTCGGCGCGCGCCTCGGCGTCGAGCGTGACCTCGAAGCCCCACGCCGGCACGCGCAGACGAGTCTGCGCCGCAGGCGTTGCGCGCGCGCGCACCCCGCGGTCGATGCCCGCGGCGAGCGCGGGCACGCCGTAGACGGCCGCGTGCTCGCCGATCAGGATGACCTTTCCGCAGGCGGCGCCGTTCATGTCGACCTCTGACCGAGGGCTCCCACCGCGCCCTCGAGCGCGGGCCCCGCGACGCCCTCGACACGGAGCGCCGCGAGCGCGTCGCGGGCCTCACCGAGCAGCTCCTCGACGCGCGCCTCGACGCGCGCCCTCGCCCCCGAGGCCTCCATGCGCGCGACGATCGCCGCGAGATCCTCCTCGCTCGCGTCGGCCTTGCCGAGCGCGCGCGCGAGCAGCTCCTTGGACGGGCCGTCGGCGCGGAGCTCGGCGACGAGCGCGGTGCGCTTTCCCTCGCGCAGATCGCCGTACACGGGCTTGCCCGTGGCGCTCGAGTCGCCGAAGACCCCGAGCAGATCGTCGCGGAGCTGGAAGGCGATGCCGAGCGGCCGACCGAAGCGCGCGAGCTCGGAGAGCGTCTCCTCCCCCGCCCCGCCGAGCGCCGCGCCCAACGTCAGAGGGCCCGTCACGGTGTAGCTCGCCGTCTTGAGCTCGTGCACCAGCTCGACGCTGGGCCGCGCGTGCTCGTGGCGACGCGTGCCCTCGAGCTCGGCGAGCTGACCGATCACGACGTCGACCTGGACGCGCGCGAACACCTGCACGGCGCGCAGCACCGCCGCGGGCGGGAGGTCGACCTCGCAGAGCGCCTCCTGGGCGAGGCCGCAGCCGTAGTCGCCTGCGAGGATGGCCGCCGCGTCGCCGCTCGCCTCGTCGCCGAGCCGGCCGCGCAGGGCCATGTGGACGCTGGGCGCGCCTCGCCTCACGGCGTCGTGATCCATCCAGTCGTCGTGCACGAGCAAGTACGACTGCAAAATTTCGACCGCAGCCATCCCCATGGCCACATCGCCCAGACAATCCCAGTCCTGTGCCCCCTTGGCGGCGGCGTATCCGGCGCCCACGAGCGCCGCACGGACGCGCTTTCCGCCGCGCATCGTGAGCGACGCGAGCTCCTCGGCGGCGGCCCCGCTCTCGAAGCTGATCTCCCTCGCCCGCGCGACCCGGGCCTCGAGCCAAGGACGCAGGCGGCGATCCACCACCTGTCGCGTCCCGGCGACGAGCGCGGCATACGCGTCGCGCGCGGCTTCGTCCGTCGGGGGTCGGGCGTTCATTGGACCATCCATGGACTCACGAGGTCGCCCGTGCCAGTGTCCGGCGCGTCGAACGGTCGCCGGTTCCGTGCGACCGGCGCCTGGGGCGAGCGAATGGGCGAGAGAAAAGACGACGCAGAGCTGCCCGGGACACTAGGTGCGAGGGCCACGTGCGTCAACCGAGCAGTAGAGAATTTTACCTAGTTATTCCAAATGGTTTCACATTTCTCTGAAGCATTTAGGCTACTTGTCGGCCCCAGAGGGCCGGCGATCTGGACGGGGCGCCCCGCCGGCCTATGGTGCTTGCAGAGCGAGACGCGACGATGAGCCAAGCCCCCACCATCGGAAGCCGCAAGGCCGACCACATCGCCCTCTGCTCCACCGACGAGGTCGCCTTCCGCGCGGCGACCACGCTCTTCGAGCAGGTGCGCTTCGTCCACGACGCCCTCCCCGACCTCGACGCGGCGGCGATCGACACGGGCGTGACCGTCCTCGGCAAGCGCCTGCGGGCCCCGCTGCTCATCGCGGCGATGACGGGCGGCACCGACGAGGCGGCGCGCATCAACCGCGCGCTCGCCGAGATCGCCGAGGCGCGCGGCTACGGGTTCGGGCTCGGCAGCCAGCGCGCGATGCTCAAGCGCAAGGAGGCCGCGGCGTCGTACGCCGTGCGCGACGTGGCGCCCAGCACGCTCTTGCTCGGCAACATCGGGATCATCCAGGCGCGCGACATGGCCACGGCCGAGGTCGCCGCGCTCGCCGCCGAGGTCGGCGCGGACGCGATGTGCGTGCACCTCAACCCGGCCATGGAGATCGTCCAGCCCGAGGGCGACCGAGACTTCCGCGGCGGCGCCGACACGCTGGCGCGTCTGGCCCGCGAGCTCCCCGTCCCCGTCGTCGCCAAAGAGACCGGCTGCGGCCTGTCCGCGTCCGTAGGCGCGCGCCTCGTCGCCGCGGGCGTACGCCACGTCGACGTCTCGGGCGCGGGCGGCACGTCGTGGGTCGGCGTCGAGACCAAGCGCGCGGCCGCCGCCGGTGACGACAAGGGCCGCGCCCTGGGCGAGGCGTTCTGGGACTGGGGCGTCCCCACCGCGGCCTCCGTCGCCATGGTCGCGCCGCTCGGACTGCGGACCGTCATCGCCACCGGCGGCGTGTCGAGCGGGATCGACGTGGCGCGCGCGATCGCCCTCGGCGCGACCGCGGCGGGCATCGCCCGGCCCGTGCTCCAGGCGTTCGTGCGCGGCGGCGAGGCCGAGGCGAACGCGTTCCTCGACGGCGTCGAGGCCGAGCTCCGGGCGGTCATGCTCCTGACGGGCAGCCCCGACGTCGCCGCGCTGCAGAAGGCCCCGCGTGTGCTCGGCTCCGAGCTCCGCGCCTGGCTCGATCACGCACGAAGGTGACGGCGGCGCCCGAGCGTACTAACATTTTGCGTCTTCCGTGAGCGAGCAAGAGCACCACTGCCTGGTCGTCGAGGACTCGCCGTCGATGCGTCAGCTGATCGTCTTCGCGATCTCGCGCATCCCGTCGGTGCGCGTGACCGAGGCCGAGGACGGTGTCGACGGGATGAGAAAGCTGGCCGCCGGCCGCTTCGACCTCGTCGTGACCGACATCAACATGCCCATCATGGATGGGCTCAAGCTCATCCACCGCGTCCGCGCCGACGCGATCCACAAGGACGTGCCCATCCTGGTGGTGACCACCGAGTCGGCCGCCGAGGATCGCGCGCGCGCGCTGTCGCTCGGCGCCACGGCCTACCTCACCAAGCCGGCGCAGGCGCCGGCGCTGATCGCCAAGGTCAAGGAGCTGCTCGGGATCGCCGATGGCGCGTGAGGGCGAGGGCCCGCACGTCAAGATATGCGGCGTGACGACGGTCGACGACGCGCTCATGTGCGTCGAGCTGGGCGCGAGCGCCATCGGCCTCAACTTCGTCCGAGAGAGCCCGCGGCGCATCACCGCGGAGCGCGCGCGGCAGATCTCGCGCGCGGTGGGCGATCGCGCGCTCGTCGTCGGGGTGATCGCCGGCCTCGACGTCGACGACGCGCGGACGCTCGTGAGCGACGCCGGGCTCGGCTGCCTCCAGCTGCACGGCGACGAGACGCCAGAGACCCTCGCCGGGCTCCTCCCCCACGCCTACAAGGCCCTCCGCGTCGCGAGCATCGCCGACGTCGCGCGCGCGGCCGACTACGCGGGCGAGTATCTGCTCGTCGACGCCAAGGTGGACGGCGCCCTCGGAGGGACGGGCCACACGTTCGACTGGTCACTCGTGACCGACCTCGCCGCCGCGCGAAAGCTCACGCTGGCCGGCGGGCTCACCCCAGAGAACGTCGCGGAGGCCGCGCGCGCAGTGCGCCCGTTCTGCGTCGACGTGGCGAGCGGCGTCGAGCTCGCGCCCGGCCGCAAGGACCCCGCGCGCGTGCGCGCGTTCGTCGAGGCGGCGCGCGCCGTCTCCTACAGGCAGTAGTTCGGCTTGCTGCGCATGCAGTCGATCACCGCCGCGTTGCTCGTGTCGATCGCCTTGAGCGTGGCCGAGTAGCTCTTCGCGCAGGCGTTGAGCGCGTTGATCTTCGCGACCTTCTGCGCGTTGAGCGCCGAGATCTGGGCCGTGAGCGCGGCGATGATGCCGTTTATCCCGGTCGCGGTCAGGTTGCCGGCGGTCATGTTGTCGAGCGGCGCCGGCAGAGCGCCCGAGAGCGCGTCGACGATGGCTCCCTTGATCTGATCCATCGCGATGCCCTTGAGCGCGTTGACCGCCGCCTTGCCGAGCGCGCCGCCCGCGCCCGCGGTGACGAGACCCGTCGTCGTCGTGACGATGTTGCCCACGAGATCGGCGACGCCACCGTAGAACTCCATGTCCGCGAGCGCCTGGAGCACCTTCTGTAGCTGATCGACGATGACACCCTTGAGGATCTGCTGCCGCAAGATGTCCTTGAGCTCGCCGCGCAGCCCGGCGCACGGGTCGGCCGGGTAGGCCTGGCGCTTACCGCAGTCGACGCACGGGATCTGCGCGGGCGGTTCGACCGGCGGACGCGGCGTCACGTGGGGCACGGGGCCGGCGTCGCGCAGCGTCTGGTAGAGCCCCCAGAGCGACTGGCTCATCGCGACGCGGTCGGCCGTGCCCATGTGCTCGTACGCCGTGGTGATCCGCCGCGTCAGCTCGGCCTTCGTCTTCGCGTCGATGGGCTTCTTCGCGTTCGCGCTGAGCGCGCCTGCCGTCGCCGTCGTGCGCGCAGGGGCGGCGGCCCCCGTCTTCGACTGCGCGTCGGCGGGGCCCGCGGCCGCGATCACCAACCCCACCAGAACAACACCCACGCCCACGCCCCGCGCTCCCCGCATGACTCATCCTCCCTCTGCCAGCAGTGGCAGCGCGAGGATAGCCGAGAGTGCGGCGGATCAGGACTCGAGCTTGGTGCGCTCGATGATGGCCTGCGTCAGATCGTCTGCGTTCTCGAGCCCTTCGAGGAGCTGATCGGCGGGCGTCATTCCGCGCGACACGAGCTTCTCGAGGCGCCACAGGTGCTTGCGCTCGTCCTTGCCCGACGGCGCGAGGAAGTGACGGCGCTCGAGGCCGCCCTTGGCGATGTCGAGGAGCGCCTCGGCGAGCGGCACGAGCGTGCCGTCGCGGAACGTCGCGCCGAGGCCCTTCTGCCAGATCTGCTCACGCGTGCCCGAGACCTCGTCGAACGTCCAGTCCTCGGTGAGCGCCTCGATCTTCGACAGCGCCTCGTCGTCGTAGAGGAGCCCGGTCCAGAGCGCCGGCAGCGCGCAAGCCATGGGTGAGCCCTGCGCGTCGGCGCCGCGGATCTCGATCGTCCGCTTGAGGCGCACCTCGGGGAACATCGTGTTCACGTGCGTCTGCCAGTCGCTCCGCGTAGGCCTGTGGCCCTCGAAGCCGTCCTTCAAGAAGCTCTCGAAGGTCTGCCCGGTGTTCTTCACGGGCTTGCCGTCGCGCTTGATCATGAACATGGGCGCCGAGAGGACCCAGCGGATGTACGTCTCGTACGAGGCGTCGGCCGCCCACATCGACGGCAAGAGGCCGCTGCGATCGGGGTCGACGTCGAGCCACACCTTGGCGCGGTAGCTCTTTCCGCCGAAGGGCTTGCCCTCGTAGAACGGCGAGTTGGCGAAGAGCGCCGTGGTGAGCGGCGAGAGCTTGAGCGCCACGCGCAGCTTGCGCATCGCGTCGGCCTCCGACTCGTAGTCGAAGTTGGCCTGGACGGTGGACGTGCGCAGCATCATGTCGAGCGCCAGGTTGCCGCGCGTCGGCAGGTACTCGCGCATGATCGCGTAGCGCTGCTTGGGCACCATCGTGAACTGGTCGCGCCGGGCGAACGGGTGGAACCCGAGGCCGAGCCACGTGATCCCGTTGCGCTGCGAGAAGGGTGTAATTTCCACGAAGTGCGCGTGGAACTCGGCGCAGATCTGGTGCGAGTGCACGAGCGGCGCGCCGGACAGCTCGAGCTGGCTGCCGGGCTCGAGCGTGACGCTGGCGCCGCCCTTGGTGAGCGCGATGAGCGGCCCGTCGTCGGACTCGCGGTAGGGCGTCCAGCCGGCCTCGTCGGCGAGCTCGCGCAGGATCTCGCCCACGCCGTGCGCGCCATCGTACGGGATGGGTGAGCCGTCGGCGAAGACGCCGAACTTCTCCATCTCGGCGCCGACGCGGAACTCCTCTCGGGGCTTCTCGGCCTCGCGGAACGGGAAGAACAGGTCCTCGAAGGACGCGATCGGTGTGTCCAGATCGATGTCGTTGCTCACGGCGGCCGCCATCCTCGTCCGATGCCCCCCGCGGGGGACGCGTTGTGCTCGCCCCCG
>JAGQJA010000163.1:0-8641 GCA_020430845.1 Myxococcales bacterium | reverse complement strand
CCTCAGGCGCGGGCGCGCGCGACCGACGGCTTTGCGGTGCGTTTGCGATCGAAGAGGCGCACGCGGCGCATGAGCAGGTCGAGCAGGTACACGGCGACGGCGGCGCCGATGAACCGCGACCAGAGATCCTGGTGGTAGCGGATCGACTCCCCCGCCGGGTCGAAGATGGCCGTGGCCTCGGGCTCGACGCGGCCGCCGGTGACGAGCGCCGTGCGCGAGAGCGTCACGAGATCGGGCGCGAGCGCGAGGTACTCGCGCGGGTACGGGTTGGTCACGTGGCCGTAGCTCTCGGCCACCTGCACGCTCTTGAGGCCGCCCTTGCCGTCGTCGACGGGCTTCTCGAGCGACGCGTGCAGGAGGAACGAGCCGTAGCGCTCGAGCGGGAAGTCGATCTCGTAGCGACCGGGCGCCGTCTGGCGCATGGGCACCTTCTTGGTGGCGCCGTTGGGCTGCGGGCCCGTGATCGTGAGCTTGGCGTCGAGCCCGTTCTGGAAACGATCGTCGCCGCCGATGGCGTCGATGGCGGCCTTGACGTGCCCCGTGGCCGTGTCGATCGTCGCGCGCATGTCGTACTGCTGGCGCTTCTTCTGGCGCATGTGCTCGCGCACGAGCTGCCCCCAGAACTGCCCGTAGCCCGGCCAACGAAGCCACTCGACGGCCCAGAGGTTCTTGACGTCGCTCGTCCACGCGAGCGACCAGCCGATGCCCACGTGCCAGCGCGCGAGGATGGGCTCGGCGATCTCGGACTGCAGCAGCTCTTGCGCCGGCGGCGGCTTCATCTTGGTGGCGACGTAGCCGTGCAGGTACGGCGCCGAGGCGAGGTCGAGCCCGCGCATGAAGTCGGCGGGCGCCACGACGCGCGGCTGGAAGTACTCCTCGACGGCGGCCGAGCGGCTCACCATCTCGGTCTCGCGCGTGAAGACACGCGGCAGCTGCTGCGGGTCCATGACCTTGTAGAGGCGACCGCCGCCCAGGTCGGAGATCATGCGCAACAGGCCCTCGTCGATGCCCGAGCCGAGCCCGACCGACGAGACCGTGATGCCCTCGGCGGCCATGGCCTGCACGAGGTCTCGGATGCCGTTGTGGGAGGCCTGACCGTCGGTGAGGAGGATGACGTGCTTCTTGCGCGCGCGCGTGACCGTGAGCGACTGGTACGCGGCGTCGAGCGCGCTGAAGATCTCGGTGCCGCCGCCGGCCTGGATCCGCGCGATGTCGCCCTGGATCCGGGCGCGGTGCTTGGCGGCCGTCATGCGCACGACGCGGGTGGGCGACGAGTCGAACGCGACGACCTCGAGCAGATCGTCGCCCGCGAGCGTGTCGGCCGTCGCCTTGGCGGCCGCCTTGGCCATCTCCATCGGCAGGCCGCTCATGGATCCCGACCGGTCGATGACGAGCACCATCGCGACCTGCGGCTCGTCGCGCTTCTTCTCGGCGTCCATGCGCACCGGCAAGATGCGCTCGATGGTGCTGTGGTTCCAGCCGCCCAGGCCGTAGCCGCTCTCGCCGCCGGCGAAGAGGAAGCCGCCGCCGAGATCGCGCACGTAGCTCTCGATGGCGTCCTGCTGCGTCAGCGTCACGGCCTCTGCGGGCGCGTCCGACAGGATGACGAAGTCGTAGCGCTCGAGCTCGCGGATGCTCGACGGCAGCTCGCGCGGGCCGCGCACGTCGACGTCGAACTCCTGCGCCGAGAGGGCGCTCGCGAGGTAGCTCGCGCGGCGGGTGTTGCCCTCGACGTACAACACCGCGGGGCGCCCCGGCACCGCCACGCTGACGGCGAAGCGGTTGTTCTCGGGGAAGCGGTCCTCGGGGATCTCGGTGAGGTCGAGGGCGTACGTGACCTCGCCGGCGACGCGCACGACGCTCTTGAAGGTCACGTCGTTGTCGCCGGCCTCGAGGTCGAGCACCTTGACGCCGTCGAGGCCGTTGATGGCCTCGCCTTGCTTGAGCACCGCCTTCACCTTCTGCGGGCGGCTCGAGAAGATCTGCGCGTGCAGGTTGAACGGCTCGCCCACGCGCACCTTCTCGGGCACGCGCAGATCGCGGAGCGCGACCTCACCGGGCACGGGCCGGTGGTAGGGGAACGTGAAGATCTTCACGCCGAACTCGCGCGCGCGGTTGGCCTCGGCGAGCACGTCGCCGTCGGTCTGCACGCCGTCGCTGAAGATCACCGCGCGCCGCAGGTAGCCCGCGGGGTAGAGGCCGTACGCGAGCTGCAGCGCCGCGGCGATGTCGGTCGCGGCCCCGAGGCCCGTGCGCTTGCCCGCCTCGCGCTTGTCGGGCGGCGGCTCGTGGCGCTCGAGCTTGGGCGCCTCGGTCGCGTCGTCCTCGAGCGGGACCATGCGCGGGCGCCGTGCGAAGGTGATGACCTTGACGAGCCCGTCCTTGGGCTTGGCCTTGATGCCCTTGGTGATCTCGGCGCGCGCGTCCTCGAGCGCGGCGTCGGGCACCGACTCGGACACGTCGACCATGTACACCGTGCAGATTTGCTGCGTGGTCGCCGTACGCGCGAGGCGCGCGAGCCCCAGCGCGAGCAGCGCCACGAAGGCCACGCGCAGCACGACGCTGATGACGCGCTGGACAGGCGGGAGATCGGCGAGCGAGCGGCCGATCATCCAGAAGAAGAACGGCGCGAAGAGCGCGAGCCCGAGCATCTTGGGGCTCAAGAGCTCGTAGTCGGTGCCCCGCCGCTGCCACTCGATCGTCGACAGCCCGGGCACGAGCACGAGCTTGGCGAAGGCCCACGCGCCCGCGAGCCCGAGCACGCCCGCGGCGACGCCGAACGCGACGCGCCCCTTGTCGATCTCGCGACGCGCCCGGAGCGAGCCGACGAGCTCGACCGCGGTCTTGACGAGAAGGAACGCGCACCCGAGCGCGACGAGCGCCGTGGCGTAGCCCTCGGGCGTCATCCCGACGAACCGCCGCGCGGCGAGCCACCCGCCGAACGCGAGCGCGCCGAGCAGCGCGAAGAGCGCCGGCTTCTTGAGCGTCGACGCCGTCACACCGTCACCCGCCGGTGGTAGGTGATCCACTCGACCGCGGTGAGCAGGATCGCCGCGAGCAAGAGGTAGATCCAGATCTCGCGGCGCACGCCCACGTGGAAGCCGCCGAGCTCACTCGCCTTCTGCCCGTCGACGACGAGCTCCTTGACGGGCTCGATGTTGCTCTCGTCGGCGTCGAGCAGGTTCGCGGCGAACGCCGTCTTGACCTGCGCGCCGTCCTTCGACGGAGCCTCGGGCGTGGCGGACTCGTCTCCCGTCAGCTCGTAGAAGCCCGCGCGCGCGCCCATGTAGACGGCGCGCCCCTCGTGGACCGGCACGAGCATCTCGGCGCCCTCGGGCGGCTTGAGCTTGGCTTGCCCCGACGACGAGAGCACCGGCACGCGCCACACCTCGCCCGTGCGGAAGCTCGAGATGTAGTGCGAGTCCTCGTCGGTGAACCAGTTGATGCTGTTGAGCAAGAGCAGCGGCCACGCGACGCGCAGCGGCAGATCGCTGTCGCGCACGTCGAAGCCCATCGCGACGAACTTGTGACCGCCGCGCGCCCCCGTGACGAGGATCGGCCCGCCACCGTCGGACGATCCGACGACCTTGTCGCCGGGCTCGGGCGTGAGCTTGTGCCCGCGCGAGATGTTGACGTTGTCGAGCGCCGTCCAGCGCACGATCGGGTGCTTGCGGTCGATGCGGTCGAAGCCGGGCTGCTTGATCTCGGTGTCGACCTTGACGGGCGAGCCGGGGCCGCGCGGGTCGAGGAAGATCGCGTCGGCGCGGGGCAGCTCGGCCGGCGTCGCGCCGTCGAAGATCATCGCGTCGAAGCGGACGTTGCCGGTCGCGTACTTGGACGCGTACTCGAGCGGAGAGCTGAGCGTCACCTCGAGGTACTCGTCGAGCAAGAGCGCCGCCTCGAGGTACGTGTTGCCCGGCGTGACGACGAGCACCTTGGCGCGGCGGCGCTCGGGCAGGAGCGCGAACGCGCGGTCGTCGGCCGGCAGCTCGTCGACCGAGCCCTCGAGCGGGCGGATCTTGGCCTCGAGCGTGCGGCTCGCGCCCGAGAGGTTCGGGTAGAAGCGCGGGAGACGCTCGCCGGCCTTGAGGCGCAGCTTGGTGAGGTCGACGAGCGTGCCGTCGCCGAAGAGCGTCAGCTCGACGTCCTCCTGCTCGGGGCCCGTGTTGGTGACCTCGAGCATGACCTCGTAGTGTGTCTTGTCGAGCGGGTAGCGCCGCACCGAGAACTGCGTGATGCCGACGTTGCGCTTGCCGCGCCCGATGGGCACGAACGTGAGCTTCACGTCGCCGAGGTGCACGGGGCCGGTCGCGTCGACGGCCTCCCCGAGCCTGCCGTCGCTCACGATGACGATCTCGGGGTTCTCGAGGCCGCGGAGCGCGTCGGTGGCGAAGCGCAGCGCGCGCGGGAAGTCGGCGCGCGCGTCGGTGGCCTTGACGTGATCGAGCGCGCGCTCGATCTCGGAGGTGTCGCCGCTCATCGGCCCGAGCGCCGTGGTCACGGCGTCCATCTGCGCGATGAGCATGCGGTCGGACCCGCCGAGGCCGCGCACCACGCGCTTGACCTCCTCTTTGGCGGCGCCGAGACGGCTGGGCGGCACGTCGGTCGCCTGCATCGAGGCGCTCGCGTCGATGATCACCACCAAGCTGCGCCCCTTGATGATCGAGGCGGCGGCGCGCGGATCGCCGAGGGCGCCGACAAGGAGCGCGAGCAGCGCGAGCTGGAGCAGCAGCGAGAGCAGGCGCTTGAGCTTCGAGAAGAGGCTCGTCGCCTCCTTGTCGCGGAGGATGCGCTCCCAGAGCTTGGAGAACGGCACGGCCACGGTGCGACGCCGCAGCTTCAAGATGTAGAGGGCCGTGGCGAACGCGGCCGCGCCACCGAAGACGGCGAGGAGCTGCGCGAAGCTGAGGCCTGCGAGGATCAACGCATCACCTGCCGCATCACCTGCCGCATCACCTGAGGAACCCGCCGCGGCGGAAGACGCGCAAGATGAGCTCGTCGAACGGGATGTTCACGTCGGCGCGGATGTGGGGCACCTGCTTGCGCGCGCAGAATCGGTCGATCTCCGTCACGTACTCTTCGTACGCCTTCTCGAAGCGCTCGAGCACCTTCGCGGTGATGGTCACCTCGCGCTCGTCGCCGGTCTCGCAGTCGTAGAGCAGCACGTCGCCCGAGAGCTTGGGCTTGCGCTCGGCCTCGTCGACGACGTGCACGACGAACGGGTCGAACTTGTTGTAGCGGAGCACGTTGATGCCGCGCTCGAAGCCCGCCGGGTCGTAGAGATCGCTGACGAGCACCGCGAGCCCGCGCCGCTTGTGCTGCGCCACGAACGTCTTGAGCGCGTCCTCGAGGCTCGTGTGGCCCTCGGGCTCCACCTCGCGCAAGAACCTGAATACCTTGAAGATCCGCGCCTTTCCGCGCGTCGCCGGCATACGCTCGAGCACACGATCGGTGGTCGTGACGATGCTCACGCGATCGAGGTTGGCGAGGCCCACGTACGCGAGCGCGGCGCACACGCGCTTGGCGTAGCGGAGCTTTGCGCCGTCGCCGAAGCCCATCGACGAGCTCGCGTCGAGGATGAGGTAGATGGCGAGGTCTTCTTCTTCTTCGTACAGGCGGAGAAGGAGCCGATCGAACCGCTGGTAGACGTTCCAGTCGAGGTAACGAAAGTCGTCGCCCGGCTGGTAGTCGCGGTGGTCGGCGAACTCGACGCCGCTGCCGCTCTTCTTGGTGCGGCGCTCGGCGCGCATGCGCCCCGCGAACACGCGCTTGCTGACGAGCGCGAGGTAGTCGAGCTTGCGCTGGAACTCGTCGTCGAAGAGATCGTCGTCGCTCGCGCGCTTGGCCGGCGAGGCGCCACGTCGAAAGACTGCGTCAAGCAGCCCCAACCTGCGCCTCCGCTTCTGCCCTCCCCGGCTTGGTCTCCGGGATCGTCTTGAGGATGTCCTCGAGCACCTCGTCGGTCTTGACGCCCTCGGCCTCGCCCTCGAAGTTGAGCAGCACGCGGTGACGGAGCGCCGGCAGCGCCACGTCACGCACGTCGTCGATGCTCGCGGCGAAGCGCCCCTCGAAGAGCGCGCGGATCTTGGACGCGAGCAGCACCGCCTGCGCGCCGCGGGGCGACGCGCCGAAGCGCACGTAGCGCTTGCACACGTCGGGGGCGTCGGGGCCCTCGGGGTGCGTCGCCTGCAGCAGGCGGATCGCGAAGTCTTGCACGTGCCGCGCGACGGGCACGCGCCGCACGAGCGCCTGCATGCGCAGGATGTCGTCGCGGTTGAGCACGGCCGTGCGCGTCTCGATGGCGCCGCCCGTGGTGAGGTCGAGGATGGAGTGCAGCTCCTCGCGGTTGGGGAACGGCACGTGGAGCTTGAAGAAGAAGCGGTCGAGCTGCGCCTCGGGCAGCGGGTACGTGCCCTCCATCTCGAGCGGGTTCTGCGTCGCGAGGACGACGAACGGCTCCTCGAGCACGTGCGTGCGCTTGCCGATCGACACGCGGTGCTCCTGCATCGCCTCGAGCAGCGCGCTCTGCGTCTTGGGCGTCGCGCGGTTGATCTCGTCGGCGAGCACCACGTTGGCGAAGATGGGGCCCTTGCGGAACTCGAACGACTTGGCGCCGGCCTGCGACTCGTCGATGACCGTGGTGCCGAGGATGTCGGCGGGCATGAGGTCGGGCGTGAACTGGATGCGCGAGAACTGCAGGCTGAGCGACTCGGCGAGCGTCTTGACGAGCTGCGTCTTGCCGAGACCGGGCACGCCCTCGAGCAGCGCGTGGCCGCCCGCGAGCAGGCACATGAGCACGCCCTCGACGACGGGCACGTTGCCGATGATGCCCTTGGCGATCTCGGTCTTGAGCCGCGCGATCTGAGCGCGAAACTCCTCCACGTCTTCGCGGACGTTGTCCAGGTTCTCGTTCGTCATGTCCCTCTCGTGGTGCTCACCTGCAGTGGCCGTCAGCCTACTGGGTGTCGCGCGGGCGGATAAGCTGGAAATAGCGGCGCACGTGAGACCTGTACCCACCGGGGATCTGGTCCTTGTCGAGCGCTTCCTCCGCCACCGTGTGGTACTCGGTGTAGACCTTCTGGTAGCCCTTGGACGCGAAGCCGCGCTCGGCCGCGCCGAGGATGACCTCGCTGCGCGTCGCGCCCTGCCCCGTGTCCTGGCCGGCGACCTGCGTGTCTTGCGTGCCGACCTTGGGGTTGGTCGCCTTGCCCTGCACGTTGGCGTCGTGGCCCGTGCCCCACCCCGGACCCTTTTGGTCGCCCTGGCCTTGGCCGCCCGGTTGGCCTTGCCCCTGGCCCTGCCCCTGACCGCGGCCCTGCGAGATCATCATGATCTTCTCGCCGTTGGGTCCGAGGATCCAGACCTCGCCGCCGCCGCCCTGACCTTGGCCTTGCCCCTGACCTTGGCCTTGGCCTTGCTGACCTTGACCTTGCTGACCCTGGCCTTGCTGACCCTGGCCTTGCTGACCTTGGCCTTGCTGACCTTGGCCCTGCTGACCCTGGCCCTGCTGACCCTGGCCTTGCTGACCTTGGCCCTGCTGACCTTGGCCTTGTTGACCCTGGCCCTGGCCGTGCGCGCGCGCCTGGAAGACACGAAGGCGCTGCTGTTGCCCTTGGCCTCCCTGCGCCTGGCGGCGGAGCATGTCGCGTAGCTCCTGGAGCTTCTGACGGAGCTGCTGCTTCTCCTCTTGGCTCATCTCCTGGCGAGCCATGCGGTTGATGTCCTGCGCGGCCTTGTCGAGGTCCTGCGCCGACATCCCGAGGTCCTTCATGAGGTCCTCGGCGGCCTGGTTCAGCTCGCGGTCGAGACGATCGAGCTCGCGCTGCGCCTTCTCGGCCTGCTCGCGCTCGCGCTCGAGCCGCTCGAGCTCGCGCTCCTTCTTCTTGAGCAGGCTCTTCTCTTCTTCTTGCTTGGGGCCCGCCTCGCTCATGTTCTGCTTCTGCTTGAGCAGCTGCTCCTTGAGCTCGTCGCGCCGCTTGCTCAGCTCCTCCATGCGCTTGGCGTTGTCACCGGCGGCCTTCTTGATGGCCTCGCGCAGCTTCTCGAGCTGGGCCTTGTCCATCTTGCCGCCCTGCTCGCGGAGCTTCTTGGCGAGGTCCTTGAGGGCCTTCTCGGCGTCGGGCAGCTTGCCGTTGGCGAGCGCTTCGCCCGTGGGCTTGGCGAGCTCGCTCTTCTTGAGCTCCTCGCCCATCTTCTTGAGGGCCTCTTCGAGGGCCTTCGCGTCGGCCTCGTTGCCCTTGAGCAGCTTGTCCTCGAGCTGCTGCATGCGACGGAACGCCTCGGTGCGGTCGAGCCGCTTGTTGGCCAGGTCCTCGATGAGCTGGTTGAACTCCTGCGTGGCCGCCTTGCCCTCGTCGGTCTGGAGGCGCTGATCGATCTCGCGGAGGAACTCGCGCATGCCGTCGAGATCGTCTTGCGTGACGTCGACGGCGTCGATCGTGTCGGCGCGCGCCGTCACCTGGTGCTTGCGCACCTCGAAGAGGCCGATCGCGAGCACCACGACGGCGAGCCCCACCGCGACGGGAAGCTCGGGCGGGCGCGTGATGGGGACGGCGAGCCGCGGGTCGACCTTGTCGGCGGCGGCCAGCCCGTCCTCGATGGCGACCATCATGAACGGCGTACGCTCGGCCTCGGGCAGCTC
>JAGQJA010000162.1:2575-21769 GCA_020430845.1 Myxococcales bacterium | reverse complement strand
GCACGCGCACGGACACGATCCCGCCGCTCCGGTGCGCCGCGGCGTTGCCCACGAGGTTCGACACGACCCGAGACACGCGGGCCGGGTCGGCCTCGACCGGCAGCGCCTCGGGCGCGTCGAGCACGATCTCGCACCCCGCCACGACGCGCTCCTCGTCGACGACGCCACGCGTGAGGGACGCGAGATCGCACGAGACGACGTCGAGCGACAGCCCGTCGCCGAGGCGCACGCGCGCCACGTCAAAGAGCTGCGAGATCATGTGGCTCATCCGCGTCGAGCTCGAGCTGAGCAAGCTCACCAGCTCGCGCTGCTTGGGGTCGAGACCGTCGGCGCGGGCGAGCAACTGCGCGACCATCGAGATCGAGTTGAGCGGGTTGCGGAGGTCATGGCCGAGCGCGGCCACGAACATCTCCTGGACGCGGAGCGCCTGCGCGAGCCGCACGCGCTGCCGGGCGAGCTCGAAGAACACGTTCGCCTTGTTGCGGAGGATGCGCGGGTCGATGGGCTTGTGGAGGAAGTCGACCGCGCCGCTGTCGTAGCCCTCGAACACGCGCCGCGGATCGTGGGTACCCGCGGTGACGAAGATGATCGGCACGTGCCGTGAGCGCTCGGTCCCCCGCATGAGCTCGGCGAGCTCGAAGCCGTCCATGCCGGGCATCTTCACGTCCACGATCGCGAGCCCGACGTCCTCGTCGAGCAGGAGCTCGAGCGCCTCTTCCCCCGAGCGCGCTCGGAGGATGCGCAGGTCGTCTTGAGCGAGGACCGCCTCGAGCGCGACGAGGTTCTCCTCGCGGTCGTCGACGAGCAGGCACGTCACCGTGTCGCGCTCGACCGACATCAGCGCACCCACACGCGCAAGAGGGAGAGCAACATGGGCACGTCGACCGGCTTGGGTACGTAGTCGTTCGCGCCCGCCATGAGGCAGGCCTTGCGATCCTCGGGCATGGCCTTGGCGGTGAGCGCGAGGATGGGAAGGTCGCGCCACTTGTCGCGCGCCCGAATCTCACGGATGGCTGCGAGCCCGTCCATCTTGGGCATGAGTACGTCCATCAGCACGACTGCGACATCCTCCTCTCTCTCGAGCGCATCGAGCGCCTCCAAGCCGTTCCTCGCGATCGTCACGCGCGCGCCACGCGCCTCGAGCACGCGGCTCAGCGCGAAGACGTTTCGCACGTCGTCCTCGGCGAGAAGGACGCGCTTTCCCTGCAGGGTGCGCATCGCGGTCGTCGGGGACGGTCGCTCCTCGCCGGGCGCGCCCGGGCGCCGACGTGCCGTCACGATCTGCTCGATCTGGGCCCGGAGCGCCCCGTGCTCCTTCGCCTTGCGCAAGAAGCGCGTCGCGCCGAGCGCCATCGCGTCGACCTCTCCGTCGGTGACGGACGCGACGAAGACGGGCACGTCTTGCAGACGCGGGTCTTGCTTGAAGCGATCGAGGACGTAGAGCCCGGTGTGGTCGGGGAGCCCGACGTCGAGCAAGACGTCGGACGGCTTTGCGCGCTCGGCGAGGACGAGCGCTGCCTCCGCCGTCGGCGCCACGACGCACCGAGAGCCGAGCTCCGTGGCGACGTCGAACACGAGCCGCGCGAACACGGGATCGTCCTCGACGACGAGCAGGTAGCCCTTGGCGAGGTCCGGGTGGTCGCGATCGTCGTCGAAGCCAGGTCCGTCGAGGGGCTCGGGCGGAGGGCTCGACGACGCACGCGGGAGGAGCGCCGCGCGGTCGGGCGTGACCGGCTCGCTGGCCCGCTCCGGGTGTACGGGCAGCCCGAGCGAGAAGGTGCTCCCACGGCCCGGCTCGCTCGCGAGCACGAGGTCGCCGCCGAGGGCGCGCGCGAGCTTGCGCGCGATCGACAGGCCGAGGCCCGTCCCTCCGAAGCCACGATTGCGCGTCGAGTCGGCCTGATGGAACGGCTCGAAGATGGCTTCTTGCTCGTCGTGCGCGATACCCGGCCCCGTATCGCTGACGTCGAACCGAACGCCTTGCGCGATCGACTTGATCCGCAGCGTCACGGAGCCGGTCGTCGTGAACTTGAGCGCGTTGGCGAGCAGGTTGCGCACGATCTGGTCGACGCGCCGGCGATCGGTCGTGATGGTCGGCACGTCGTCGTCGCACGTGACCACGAGCTCGAGCTTCTTCTCCTGCGCGAGCGGCTCGAAGAGTCGGCGCATGCTCGCGGCGAGATCACCGCACTCGAGCGGGTGCGGGTCCACGTCGACGTGCCCCGCCTCGACCTTCGCGAGGTTGAGGATGTCGTCGATGAGCTGCAGGAGGTCACTCCCAGCGGCGTGGATCGTCGCGGCGTGCTGGCGCTCTTCTTCGGACGCGGTCCCCGCCGGGTTCTGCTGGATGTGCTTGGCGAGGATGAGGATGCTGTTGAGCGGAGTCCGCAGCTCGTGGGACATGTTCGCCAGGAACTCGGACTTGTGACGACTCGCGCGCGCCGCCTCGTCGGCCATCTTGACGAAGGCCTCCTGCGACCCGGCGAGCTCGGCGGCCCTCTGCTCCAGGCGCGTGTTCACGTCCTGGAGCGCGGCCGACTGCGCCTCGAGCCGCTCCCCCGCGTCACGCAGCGCGTCGCGCTGCTCCTCGAGCTCCTCGTTGACGCGCTGGAGCTCTGCTCGCTGCTCCTCGAGGACTCTCGCCTGACGCTGGGACCCGTCGAGCAACTGCATCTGCCGCTCGAGGTAGGTGGCGCCACGGACGGCGATGGCGATCGGCTCCTGCAGGCGCTCGAGCAGCTCGACGGCGCGCGCCGAGGCCGTCCCCACGAACGCGAGCTCGACGAACGCGTGGACCTTGTCGTCCGCGCGCGCCGGCATCACGACGATCTCCCCCAACGTCTCTGCGAGGAGCGACGAGCGGACCCGGAAGCTCTCGGCGGGGATCTCGGAGATGCGGAAGACCTTCTCCTCGGCCATGACCCGCGCGACGAGGCCCTCGCCACCCGACAGACGGGTCGGCGCTGCGCCGTCCTCCGTCGGGAGCCCCATCGACGCGGCGCGCTCCCAGTTGTCACCGGTCTTCGTGTAGATCGCGCCCGCCACCGCGTCCGTCTCGCGCACGAGCGCCGAGAGCAGCTCGTCGGCGAGGCCGGCGGTCGTACGCTCCGCGAGCGCGAGCTGCGTGACGCGCGCCCCCGCCCGCCGGAGCCAGTTGTCGCGCTCGAGAAGCTCGCGTCCCTCGCGCTCGCGATCGAGCACCTCGTCGTAGGCGCTCGCGACGCCGGAGAGCTGCGAGCGGGAGATGAACGCGAGCGACAGGGCACCGACGACGAAGAGGGCGCCGATCGTCCAGTTGAGCGTCCGTTGGGCGTCGCCCACGTCGCGGCGCCGCACCGTCCGCAGCTCACGCTCGGCCGCGATGAGCTCGTTGGTCAGCTCGACGATGCTCGCGAGCTCGTGCCGCGAGTCCGCGACCGCCCGGGCGTCGCCCTCCTTCTTGCCGTCGGTCAGCACGCGCAGCGACCGGCTCTCGAGCCACGCCTGGTACGCGCGAGCGACGCGGTCGAGGCGCGCGAGCTGCGCCGGATTGTCCGAGAGGAGGGAGCGGAGCTCGTCGATGGGGACGAGCGCCGACGCGCGCGTGAGGCGCATCAGCTCCGCGTCGTCGTTCGAGGCGGAGAACGCCGCCGCGGCCGCGTCCTGCTCGGTGAGCTTCTCTCGGAGCGATCGGGCGCGGGAGATGACGGTGTCGGAATGGTCGACCCACGCCAAGAACGTGTCCATCTGACGGATCTCGACCACGAGCGCGACCGCCATGAGGAGGAACACGGTCACGGGCGCGATCAACGCCCCCACGAGGCGGCGATTGAGATCCTTGCGGCGCTTGGCGACGGTCTCCATCGCTCAGGTCCGCGCCGCCGGCGCGCTCTGCGACGGCTCGTCGCCCGAGGTCACGCCGTACTTCTCGAGCCGCCTGTAGAGGGTGCGGCGGTCGAGGCGCAGGAGCGCGGCCGCCCGCGACCGATTGCCGTGCAAGACGCGGAGGGCGCGCAGGATGTAGCGGCGCTCCACCTCCTCGAGGGGAAGGACCTCTTCGGGGGTCGCCGCCTCCATCTCGGCCGAGCCCCGCGAGCGCGGCCCCTGCCGCTGGATCTTCTCGGGGAGGTCTTCGGCCGACAGATGCGAGAACCGCGCGAGGGCGACGGCGCGCTCGATGCAATTCTCGAGCTCTCGGACGTTGCCTGGCCACTCGTACGAGAGCAGGAGCGAGGCGACGCCGGGCGTGAGCTCGAGCAGATCGCGGCCGGCTCTGCTGCACGCGGTGCGGAGGAAGTGACCGGCGAGCGCGAGCACGTCGTTGCCCCGATCTCGGAGCGGCGGAACGGGGACCTTCACCACGTTGACGCGGTAGTAGAGGTCCTCACGAAAGCGCCCCTCGGCGATGTCGCGGTCGAGATCACGATGGGTCGCGGCGACGAGCCGGACGTCGAACGGGACGTCGGCCTCGCCGCCTACCGGCCGCACCACGCGCTCCTGCAGTGCGCGGAGCAGCTTCGCTTGCATCTCGATCGGCATCTCGCCGATCTCGTCGAGGAAGAGCGTCCCACCCGACGCGGTGACGAAGAGACCGTCGCGCGCGGCCTTCGCGTCGGTGAAGGCGCCGCGGGCGTGGCCGAAGAGCTCGCTCTCGAGCAGCCCGGCAGGCACCGCCGCGCAGTTGATGGCCAAGAAGCGCCGGTCGCGGCGAGGGCTCGCCGCGTGGACCGCGCGCGCCACGAGCTCCTTGCCGGTGCCGGTCTCGCCCTGGATGAGGACCGACGCGTCGCTCGGACCGACGCGCCCGATGAGGTCGCGCACGCGTCGAATGGCGTCGCTGTCGCCGACCATGCCGCCCGCGGCCACGCCCTCCGCGGGCGCCTCACGCAGGAGCTTCACCTCTTCGCGCAGGCGACGATGCTCGAACGCACGCCTCAGCGCCAGGCCGAGCGCGTTGAGCTCGACGGGCTTGGCGAGAAAGTCATACGCACCGGCACGCATGGCGGCCACGGCGGACGCCATCGACCCGACGGCCGTGACGAGGATCACGGGCAGGTCCGGCCGCGTCGCGGCGACGCGCCCGCACAGCTCGACGCCGTCGATGGGGTCCATCTCGAGATCGGTGAGCACGGCGTCGAAGGGCGCGCGCGCCAGCGCGTCGAGCGCGCTCTCGGCCGACGTGTGGCACTCGGCGACGCAGTCGAGCTGCGCGACCAACATCCGGAGGAGGTCACCCTGGGTCGGGTCGTCGTCCACGATCAGAACTCGCTCTTTCATGCGGCCGCCCTCCTCTTCAAGACCCGCGCCCGGCCGAGCTACCAGATTTCAACGAGATACGGAGACATTTTCGCCACATGTGGCGAATCTGCTGTGGCGAAAATGTAGCTCAGCCGGACGCTGAGGCGGGGTTTCCGTGCTGATGCGAGCCGGCGCGGTGTTTGCTCGGGCCGGGGCGGAGGTACGAAGGAATGTTGGAGAGAGTGATCAGCTATCTGCGCGCGAACGGACCGGAGCTCGCCGGGCGCCTCGCCGTCGCAGCCCTCATCTTGGCCGTGGGCTTCTACGCCGCGGGCGTGCTCTCGCGTCGCGTCGAAAGGATGGCCCACCGCGCCAAGAACCCGCGCGTGGCCACGTTGGCGCCCCTCGCGCGCGGTGCCGTGTTCGCGCTCGTGCTCGGCATCGGCGCCGCGATGGCCCTCGAGAAGCTCGGCATCAGCATCACGGCGCTCGTCGCGGGCGCCGGTGTGCTCGGGCTGGCGGTCGGCTTCGGCGCGCAGACCCTCGTCAAGGACTGCATCTCGGGCCTGTTCTTGATCCTCGACGGCGTGATCGCGGAGGGCGACGTCGTGTCGGTCGATACCCTGAACGGCACGGTCGAGAAGGTCGGCCTGCGCGTGACGCACGTCCGCGCGTACGACGGGCAGCTCTGGTATGTGCCCAACGGCGAGGTCAAGCGCGTCGGCAATTGGAACCGCGGCTGGGCCCGCGCCGTCGTCGAGGTCGGGGTCGCGTACGAGCAGGAGCTCGGCAGGAGCCTCGAGGCGCTCAAGAAGATCGGAGAAGAGTGGGCCGAGCGGCACGCCGACATCGTCCTCGAGCCGCCGGAGGTCCACGGGATCCTCGGCCTGAACGGGTCCGACGTGACCGTGCGCCTCGTGGTGAAGATCGACAACACCAACAACGATCGCCTGCCGGCCGAGCGGGAGCTGCGCCGCCGCGTGAAGCAGGTGTTCGACCGCGACGGCATCGAGATCCCGTTCCCTCGGCAAGTCGTCTACTTCCGCAGCGACGCCACGGCCGACGCCGCGGCCGCGAGCACCACGAACGGGCGTTCGTCGCACGGCGACACGCCCACAGCTTGAATCGGAGACAACAAGAGGAAGGAACCATGAACGCTACGTCGCTACACATCGCCGCCCTCACACACGCCGGACACGTCCGCGCCCGCAACGAAGACGCCTTCGTCGTCGCCGACCTCGAGACAGGCTCGCAGGTCATCGCCGACCGGTACGTCGCGCGCATCGCGCCGAGCGCGCACGGTGCCCTCGTCGCGGTGTCCGACGGGATGGGCGGGGCGACGGCGGGCGACGTGGCGAGTCGCCTCGTGGTGGAGTCACTCGCGCAGGGCTTCGCGCGCGCGCGGGCTAGCCGCGCCACCGTCGAGCGCGTGGAGGCCGCCGTCGATCACGCGCACCGAGCCGTTCTCGACGAAGCGTGCGTGCGCGGCATCAAGATGGGCGCAACGCTCACCGCGCTCTTCGTCCGCGGCGCTCACGCCTACGTCGCCGAAGTCGGCGACTCTCGAGCGTACCTGCTGCGGCGTGGAGAGCTGACGCAGCTCACCAAGGACCAGAGCTACGTCCAGATGTTGCTCGACCAGGGACTCTTGGCGCCAGGCGACGCGCACGACGCTCCGTTCCGGAACGTGATCTTGCAGGCGATGGGACACCAACCCTCGCTGCGCGCCGTCGTCGGCCGGCTCGAGCTCCGAGACCGAGACTGCATCGTCCTGTGCTCCGACGGAGTGCACGGCCCGGTGGCGCCCGCGGAGATGCGGCGCCTCGTGCTTTCGTCGCCGACCCTCGAGACGGCGTGCGGCCGCATCCTGCAGGCGGCGCTCGACGCGGGCGGGCCAGACAACGCCACGATCGCGCTCGTCGGCGTAGGGGGCGAGATCGCGCGACCGACCGCCGGCGACGACGCCGCGGCCACGTATCGCGTCCTCGTCGACGCGGGGGTTCCCCCGCACATGTAGAGGCGCGCGCGAAGCACACGCACGACGCACGACGCACGACGCGGGGCGGCCGAGAGGCTGGCCCCGCGTCGCGCTTTTGTGCGTCGGCGACGCAGTTCAAGGACGCCACATGCATCGGCGCCACAGCAGCGCACCCGCGCCACGGGGCACGCCACGGAGGGGCGCGCAAATCCCCGGGATCACGGGCATGTCGTCTTGGCCCAGCCCCTGCAGTGGGTGGAGGCGTCGCGACGACGCGCCACCGCCACGAGGCGACGCGCGCTGGAACCGCGACCCACACCACCCGGACGTCGAGACCACGACGCCACCAACCCTCAGAAAGGCACGCCCATGATCCGCGCAGCCATCGCGTTCTTCGTCCTCGCCCTCGTATCCGCGTTCTTCGGCTTCAGCGGCATGGCCGCGGGAGCCGCTTGGATGGCCAAGGTGATGATCCTCGTCTTCGTCGTCCTCGCCGCGATCTCGCTGCTCGTGGGACGACGCCCCGCCGTCTCGTGAATCCGCGGCGCCGCACCGGCGCACGTCTTCGACTCATCCACCCGAACCCAAGGAGAAACCATGAATCGCATCGTCATCGTCAGCACCCTCGCCCTCGTCGCCGCCTGCGCTTCCGACCCCCACAAGGAGGTCCGCACGGCCGACAGCCAGCTGACGCAGGCGCAGATCGAGGCGCAGCACGACCATCGCGCCCAGGTGCAAGACAACAACGCCGACACGGCGAGCACGCGCGCCGACAACCAGCAGGAGCTCGCCGACACGCACGCCGACTCCAAAGTGGCCGTGGTCGAGGCGCGCAGCGACGCCGACAAGGCACGCATCGAGATGCGCGAGGCTCGCGACAAGTTCGACATCGACGCCAAGCGCCGCTTCGACACGACCGAGGCCAAGGTCGACGAGCTGCGCGCCCGGGGCAACAAGCTGACCGGCAAGAAGCGCGCGCTCTTCGACACCGAGATGCGCACGTACATGCTCAGCCGCGGTCACGTGCTCGAGAAGATGAGCGAGATCAAGTCGACGCCCGATGCGCAGTGGAGCCGGGACCGAGACCTCCTCGAGCAGAGCCTCTCGTCGTTCGAACGCAACGCCGAGCGCCTCGAGGAGAAGCTCTGACCGGCGCCGCATCCGCCACACCAACACCGAACCAAGGAGACAAGACATGAACTGGGACATCATCGAAGGCAAGTGGGCGCAGGCGAAGGGACAAGCCAAGGCCTCGTGGGGCAAGCTCACCGACGACGAGCTCGTCCACCTCGCGGGCAAGCGTGAGGAGCTCGTCGGCAAGATCCAGGAGCGCTACGGCGTCGTGCGCGAAGAGGCCGAGCGTCAAGTCGACGCGTGGGCCGAGAAGGTCAAGGCTTCGTTGTCGTGACGCGGCGCGGGCGAACGCGAGCCCCGGAGGTCGACGCCTCCGGGGCTTCCCCGTTTTGTGCGCCGTCAGCGCGCGCCCGAGAGCTTGCCCTCGACGACCTTGGGGTCGGCGCCCAACCCCTTGGCGCGCTCGTAGGAGGCGCGCGCTTGGGCCTTGTCGCCGTCGACGAGCTGCGTGTCGCCCATCACGAGCCACGCGCTCGCGTCCTTGGGGAACTCCGTCGTCACCTTCTTCGCGTAGGCGCGCGCGCTCGTCAGCCTTCGCGCCTTGATGCACGCGAGCGTGGCGTTCACGAGCGGCGCCGGATCGGTGTGGTCGAGCCCCCACGCCGCCTGGTAGGCCTCGAGCGCGAGATCGATCTCGCCCTGCGCGGCCCGGACGTCGGCCGCGAGCAGCTTGGCCGAGGCAGAGTTGGCCTGGGCCGCGAGGGCCTTGTCGGCGGACGCGAGCGCGTCGGCGTAGCGCTTCTCGGCGAGCGCCACGCGCCCCGAGACGACGAGCGACGCGAGGTCGGACGGATCGCGCGCGAGGATCTTGTCGCTCGTGCGTTTGGCGTCGGCCACGCGACCGATGTCGAGCTGCGCCAGCGCGAGCGCCCGCTCGGCCGCGGCGAACACGGGGCGTTCGTCGATCGATCGCTCGAGCAGCTGCACCCGATCCTTGCCGCGCTGGACCGCGGCGAGGGCGAAGAGGGCGTCGGGATCGCGCGGCTCGAGATCGACGGCCTTCTTGAGCTCGGCCTCCCCGCCCTTGTGCATGCGGTGGAGCAACGAGCCGAGGCGTACGAGCGCCTCGGGGCGGTCGGGGATGATGTGCAGCGCCGCGCGGTACGCCGCCTCGGCGTCGGCCTCCTTGAGCTCGAGCTCGCGCGCGCGCCCCTCGGCGACCTTCGCCGCGAACTGCGCCTCCTTGCCGAACCCGCTCGCCTTCTGCGCCTGAGCCAGCTCGACGGCGACCTCGCTGCCGCGGCGCCACAAGAGGTGCGCCTCGGCTGCGCACACGTGGCCCGCGGCCTGCGTGCCGGGCCGAGACTGCACGACGCGGCACTGCACCATCGCGGGCCCGAAGTCGCGCCGGTCGACGTACGCGCGCGACAGCTCCCAGTGGAGCTCGCTGCCCAGCTGGGTCACGCGCGCGGCGTGGAGGCTCGCGCCGCGTCTGAGCGCGACGATCGCGTCGTCGATACGGCCCGCCTTGCGCAGCGCGCGACCGTATGCGAGCGCGGCCGACGCGTCCTGCGGGCTCGCCTTGGCCTGCGTGGCCAGGGCGCCCAAAGCCGACTCCTGTGCAAGCGCCGTTGCAGGCGCGGTGGTCAAACAGACCCCCACCGCGCACGCGAACAAGCCTGCGTACATGGCTCGATGCATGCGAGACCTCCTCGTCACCGGTGCACTCTGCACGGATGGTGCCAACGCGCGCACGCCCTGTCGCCCTTTTGGGGGACGAGGCGATCGCCGTGAGCCAGCTACGCTGACGGCGTCGTGAGAGTCTTCCTTCACGCAGCAATGGCCGTCGCGGCCCTCGTCACCGCCTGTTCGAGCGAGGGGGCGAGCAGCAGCGGATCGAGCCCGCCGGGGAGCAGCTCGGGCTCGTCGGGCGCGGCGCCCGAGGTCGGATCGGCACGATGCGTGGGAAACGCGGTCGACGCATACACCCTCCGCGATCCGGAGTCGTGCCGCCTCAAAGACTCCGATTGGCGCCAGATCGACGGCAAGTGCCGCGGCACGACGTTCGTGGCGAGCTGCGCGCGCATGGACCGCTACGCGAGCCCCGAGGAGCTGGCGCGAAAGCGCTGCCTCGACATCCCGGGCTGCGGCTTCACCGAGTCGGACGGATCCATCACGAAGCCGTCCGGGCGCTGCGAGGGCACCAAGACGCCGTGCGGGAGCCTGTCCGACGAGGCTTCGTGCCGAGCGCAACCGGGCTGCTCGTTCTCGTCTTCGCGGGGGTGCGAAGCGAGGAACGGCATCTACTACCTCGACAACGCCGACTGCCCTGACCTGCAGATCTCGGACTCGGTGTCGTTCTCGGTCGTCCGCGGCTACTGCGAGCGCGTCGCCGGGTGTCGCTGGGTGCCCTGACCCCCGCGCGACGTCAGCGGATGGCGTCGAGCCGGCGCAGCGCCCAACTGGCCGCGTCTCGGACCACCTCGCTGGCGTCGTCGGCCGCGGCACGCTCGAGCGCTCCGCGCGAGGACGGGTCGGCGCGATTGCCCAGCACGAGCGCCGCGTTGCGCGCGAGGCCCTCCCGCGTCGCGCGGCCCACGGGGCTGCCCTCCCGGAGCCGCAAGAACGCGGCATGGTCGAGCGTCGCGATCGACGCGAGCGTCTCGTCGCTCCACCGGGCGTGGGGCTGCATCGGATCGCCCGCGGGCAGCGGCGCGCGCGCGCCGGCGTTGAACGGGCACACGGTCTGGCAGTCGTCGCATCCGAAGAGGTGCTCACCGACGCCCTCGCGGAGCGCCGGCTCGACCGCGCCCCTGTGCTCGATCGTGAGGTAGGCGACACACTTGCGTGGATCGAGCACGAACGGCGCCTCGAACGCGCCCGTGGGGCACGCGTCCAGGCAACGCACGCAGCTCCCGCACCGCTCGCGCATCGGCGCGCCGGGCTCGAGCTCCGCGGTGGTCACGACCTCGCCGAGCAGCACGAACGAGCCCACGCCCGGCACGATGAGCATCCCGTTCTTGCCCACGAACCCGAGGCCCGCGCGCGCCGCCCATGCGCGCTCGAGGATCGGCTCCTCGTCACACAGAGGGCGCGCGGCGACCGGGGCGTCGTCGGTGCCCATCGCGCGCAGGACCTTGGCGAGCTTGCGGAGCTTCTTGCGGACGCCGTTGTGGTAGTCGCGCCCCCGCGCGTAGCGCGCGATGTGGCGCGCCAGGCCCTCTCCTTCGTCGGACGGATATCGACGCGCGAGGCAGACCACGCTCTTGGCGCCCGGCAGGACGTGCTCGCCGTCGAGCCGACGGCGCGCCTCGGGCAGCGACGCGAGCCAGCTCATCGACGCGTGCTTTCCGTCTTCGACGAACGCCTCGTACCGCGCGAAGTCCGCGTCGAGCGGTACGTCCGCGCGAGCGATCCCCACCGCGTCGAAGCCGAGCGCGCGGGCGGCCTCGGCCACGCGCGCGGCCCGAGATGCCGGCGAGGGCGCGACGTCGCCCCTCATGAGGCGACGTTGAGACGCTTGCAACAACATGTTTTCATTGAACTATTCAAAGAAACACCCTGCCGCCCCGGCGCCGCTCGCGAAGGGGACGACGCTTGGACTATCACATAGCCCATGATGTCGCCCGGACGCCCCTCGCCTTCCCTTTCCTCTTCTGCTCTCCGCCGTGGCCTCGCCGCCGCCGGCCTCGCCTTCGCGCTCGTGGGCGCCGCGTGCAGCAGCTCGAACACGACGCCCGGCGCGGGCGCGAGCTCGTCTTCGTCCGGCGGCGCGGGGTGCGAGAGCGCTCCGACGCTCGCCAAGAACGACTTCTGCAAGTCGTGCACGTTCTCGCCCAACGCGAGCCCGGCCGCGTGCAAGACGCCGCGCGTGCTCAACGCCTGCTGCGCCTGGGTGCAGGCACCGACGCAGGAGCTCGCTCGCGGCACGGGCCTCAACCGCTACCCGAGCGACGACCCGACGATCCAGCTCGGGTGCCTCGACGCGCCGGCCACCGCGGGCGCGTCGCAGACGGTCTCGCTCAAAGGCTTCCTCCGCGTCTTCTCGAGCGGCGGCGACTCGGCCGGCGGCAAGATCGAGATCTTCAAGGAGGGCCCCGACGGCGCGCTCGGCGAGCCCATCGGCGCGGCCGTCACGGTCACGGCAGACGACGCGAAGAACCCGCCCCAGACGCCCAAGCCGGAGTGGCTCAAGAAGTGCCCCGACGGCGGCTGCAGCTTCCGCTCGTTCACCTACGAAGGCGTGCCCACGGAGACGCCCCTCATCGTCAAGACGTCGGACGCGTCGGGCGGCAACCAGTGGTCCGAGCTCTACGAGTACAACGTGTACTTCTCCAACGACTCGGTGCAGAACGGCACCGTCACGATGGACCCGGCGGTCGTCGCGGCGACGGACATCAACACGATCGCGTCGGCCGCGGGCGGCTTCATCGTCAAGCCCGAGAAGGGTCTGCTCGCGGGCGAGGTGCACGACTGCGGCGACATTCGCCTGTCCGGCGCGACCGTCGACACGGACGTCGCCCACGAGGCCGACATGTTCTACTTCGGCGAGAACGAGTCCGATCCGCTGCCCGACCGCTCGCGCAGCAGCCTGGGCACGAGCCGCCTGGGCCTGTTCGGCACGCTCAACGTGCAGACCGGCGTGCCGATCCGCGTGAGCGCCGTCGGCAAGCGCAACGGCGAGACCGTGCTCCTCGGCACGTACACGGTGCAGACCTTCCCGCGCGCCATCACCGCGGTCGTGTTCCGAGGGCGCCGGCCGTTCCAGAAGTGAGGACGAGCCGCGACGCGCTGCTCTCGGGCCGCCTCTGGCTCCGGCAGCCCGCCCGCGGTGAAGGCTACCGCGTCAACGCCGACGCCCTGCTCCTCGCGCACTTTGCGGCGCGCGGCCGTGAGGGCCGCGCAAGGGCGCGGGTGGCGATGGACCTCGGCGCCGGCGTCGGGGCCGTCGCGCTCGCGCTCCTGCACCACGGCGTCGCCGCGCGTGCGCTGCTCGTCGAGGCAGACGCCGATCTCGCCGATCTCGCGCGCGAGAACGTCCGCGACAACGGCTTCGACGACGCGGCCGAGGTGACGCTCGGCGACGCGCTCGAGGTCGCGACGCTTCACGCGGGGGCGATCGACTTGCTGGTGTGCAACCCGCCGTACGCCGCGCCGGGCCGCGGCAGGGCGCCCTCGCCGGCGATCGCGGGAGCGCGCGTGGGGGATGTCGAGCGGTTCGTGCGCGCGAGCCGCGTCGCGTGTCGTGTGGGCGGGCGCGCGTGCTTCGTCTACCCCGCCGCGGAGCTCGTCACGCTCGTCGCCGCGCTGCGAGCCGCCGGGCTCGAGCCCAAGCGCGTGCGCGCCGTCCACCCGCGCCGTGACGCCCCGGCGCGCGTCGTCCTGGTCGACGCCGCACCTGGGAAGCCCGGCGGGCTCGCCGTCGAGGCGCCGCTCTACGAGCACGGCGACGACGAGGACGCACGCGAGGCGCGCGCGCTGCTGGCGGGGACGGAGCTCGACGCGCCGCCGGTCACGCCTCGGGCGCGAGCAGTCGGTCGAGCACGATCGCGCACGCAGCGCGCACGCTGAGGTGGTTGTACGACGTGGGGCCGCGCACGGGCGCGAGGATCGCGTCGGCGGCGTCGACGACCGACGCCGCGAGCCCCCAGCCGGTGCCGAAGAGGATGAGCACGGGCTTTCCGTCCTGGGCGAGCTCGGCCCGCGCCTCTGCCAGCGTGCGCCGCCTGTCGAGATCGCGCGCGGCGGTGATCCACACCTCGATCGCGTCGCGTCCCCCCATCGCCGCGTAGGTCGCCTCGAGCGAAGGCACGGTCTCGACGATCGAGAGGGCCTCCTTGCGATCGGGGATGCGCTTGGCGCTCGAGCCGTGCGTCCAGTGATCGACGATGCGGCCCACGAGCTGACGCTGCGCCTCGATGGGGTGCACGACGAAGTAGCGACGGCACCCGTACGTGCGCGCGCTCCGGGCGAGATCGTGGACGTCGAGGTTGGTGACGGCCGTCGTCACGATCTCGCGACGCCCGTCGAGCACCGGGTAGTGCACGAGCCCGATGGAGACGTCTCTCACTTGCTCTTCTCCGCGCTCGCGCGCGTGGCGTACGCGGCGGCGAGATCCGGCCGACGCCGCGCGGTGCGCTCCAGCGCCTCTGCGCGACGGAAAGCCTCGATTTCTTTGTGATTTCCCGAAGAAAGCACGTCGGGGACGGCGAGATCGCGAAAGACCGCGGGCCGCGTGTATTGCGGATACTCGAGCAGTCCGTCCTCGCCGTGGGACTCCTCGCGCGTCGAGTCGGCGTTGCCGAGCACGCCGGGCAAGAGCCGCACGGTGGACTCGACGACCGCCATCGCGGCGACCTCTCCGCCCGTCATCACGAAGTCGCCGAGGGAGATCTCTTCGTCGACGAAGCTCCTCACGCGCTCGTCGAAGCCCTCGTAGCGGCCGCACACGAGCATGATCGCGGGGTGCGCGGCGAGCGACGTGACCAACCGCTGATCGAGCCGCTTTCCTTGGGGCGTCATGAGCACGCGGTGCGCGCGCGGTTTGCCCGAAGCCTCGGCCTCGCTCGCGAGCGCCTCCATGCACGCGACCAGCACGTCGACGCGCATCACCATCCCGCTGCCCCCGCCGTAGGGTGTGTCGTCGACGCTCTTGTGCCGGCCCAGCCCGAACTCGCGCGGCGACCTCAGCACGAGCTCGAGCGTGCCGCTGTCGATCGCCCGACCGACGAAGCTCGTCTTCGAGAAGTCGCCGAACAGCTCCGGGAACAGCGTGACGATCTCGACGCGCACGCGCCTAGCCTCGCACGGACGCGGCCGCCTTGGGGCGCTTGGGCTTGAACGGCTCGACGCCCTCGAGGCTCGCGAGCTCGACGCGCCCGGCCGCGGGGTCGACCTTGGTGACGTACGCGTCGACGAGGGGCACCTCGCGATCGCCGTCCTCACCCCGGATGAGCAGCGCCTGCGCCGAGGGGTACGTCAGCACCTCGATGACCACGCCGATCTCTTGCTCGCCGAGCCAGGCGCGCGCGCCCTCGACGTCGCACGCGTAGAACTCGTCGCCGTCGAGCTCCGGGAAGTCGCGCCGGCGCACGCACACGAGCGCGCCACGGATCTCCTCGGCGCGGTCACGGTCGTCGACCGAGAACAGCTTGATGAGGATCGCGGAGTCCGCGCGGCGCGCCTTGTCGACGCTGACCTCGTGCTCCGTGCCGTCGGGCAGGCGCACGAGGACCTCGGGGATGGTCAGGAGCACGTCGCTCGCGCTGTTGAACAGCTTGAGGCGCAACTCTCCACGCACGCCGTGGGGCCGCGCCACCTCGGCGATGGGCACCCACGCGTCCGGATCGAGCATCGCGGAGGCCGACCGTCAGTCGACGATGTCGAGGTGCGCGCGACGACCCAGCTTGGTGGACACGGCCGCGAGGATCGTTCGCATGGACTGCGCCGTGCGACCCTCTTTGCCGATCACCTTGCCGATGTCTTCTTTCGCGACGCGCAGCTCGATGAGACTGTTGTGCTCGCTCGCGATCTCCGTCACCACCACCTGATCGGGGTGATCGACGAGCTCGATCGCGATCGCTTTGATGAGCTCTTTCAGCGCCATGCCGACCTTCTCCACCCAACTTCGGCAGGGAGAGCGTTCACTTCGGGGCGGCTGCCTCTAGCTTGGCAACTCGCTTGACGATCTGCGCGAGCGTGGCCGACGGGGTGGCCCCCACGCTCTTCCAGTACGCCAACCTCTCCGCGTCGATGTGGAGGGGCTTGTCTTCGAACTTCTTCGCCGGATCGAACGTGCCGATCTTCTCGAGGAAGCGGCCGCCACGGGGGCAGCGCTGGTCGGCGACGACCACGCGGTAGAAAGGTCGCTTCTTGGTGCCCGCACGGGCGAGACGGATGTGGACGGCCATCGGGATCCTTAATAACCAGCGAAAATACAGCGTAGCATTCGGGTGGCGCTTCGCCACCGTCGCCAGGGGCGCGCAAGGTACGAGACGCGCATACCGATGTCAAGGCGTTCAGCCATTGACCGACATCACCCGCGTGAGGCGGTTGAGCATGCCGATGTTGCCGAGCATGCCATGGATGCGCAGCTCGCCGGACCGCGTAGCACGGATGAGCTGACGCAGCACCTCTGCCGCCGCCCGGTCGGTCGGCACCGGGAGGGCGAGCGGGCGCGTGAGCGGCACGTTCGACAGGGCCATGATGGCGTCGGAGCTGCCGCGGACCGCGACGTCGGGCACGCCCCGAATCCCGTTGTGGATCACGAGCTTACCGTGGTCGAACGCCAACGTCAGGGCGATGTCTGCGTCGTCGGCGACGATGGCGAAGTTGCCCGCGAGCTCGCGGAAGTCCTTGTTCTTGTGGGGCTTTGCCTCGAGGTTCTGGCGCAGCAGGTCGGCCAGCATGCTGGCGAACGCGTTGTCGTCGGCGCCCGGGGCGAGCTCGATGCTCATCGCTTGGCTCCCGGCGCGCGCGCCTTGTCGTGAGCGGCGAGCGGCTGGCCCTCGGCGTCTCGCTCCTCGAACGCGCCGAGGCCGATGGCCGCGAGCTGCGAGGCGATCTCCTTCTTGGGTCCGACCACGACGACGACCGGAGCGTCGAGCGTGATGTACTTGCGCGCGAGGCGGGCCAGCGCCTCGCCGTCGGCCGCGTCCCGCACCAGCGCGGCGCGGCCCTCGTGGTCGGGCGGCAAGCCGACGCCTGCGTAGCGCGCGAGCCGCGTGGTGGCGCCCTCGACGCCCTCGTAGGCCTCGACGAGCTCCGCGCGTGAGAGCAGGCGGGTCTTGCCCACCTCGTCGGCCGTGAGCCCCTCTCGCGCCATCGCCTCGACGTCGGCGAGCATCGCCTTGAGCGCGTCGCCTGTGTGTTGCGTCTGCACCGCCGCGGCGGCCGAGAAGAGGCCCGGCCCGCGCGAGAACGACAGCCGCGAGTGGGCGCCGTAGCTCCAGCCGTGCTCTTCGCGGAGGTCTTGGTTGAGGCGCGACGTGAAGCTGCCGCCGAGCGCCGCGTTGACCCGCACGAGCGCGGCCGCGTCTCCGTCGGCGGCGGCGACGCTCCCGCGGCCCACGGTGATCACCGACTGCGACGCCTCGGGCCGGTCGACGACGATCACGCGCCGGCCCGCGGCCTTGGGCGCCTCGGGCGTCTTGGGCTGGGGCTTCGCGCCCTTGGGCGCCTTCCACGCGCTGAAGAGCTTGTTCAAGAGCGCGGTGGCCTCGGCCTCGGTGAGATCGCCGGCGACCACACACGTGGCGGCGTCGGGCCGCCAATGGGCGCGGTAGAACGCCTTCACGTCCTCGAGCCCCACGCGCGCCGCGCTGGCCGTCGTGCCGTTGGTCGGGTGCGCGTACGCGTGGCCTTCGCCGAAGAGCGCGCTCGACAGCACCACCGACGCCGCCGCGCTCGGGCTCTTCTGCCGCGCCTTGAGATCGTTGGTCCAGAGATCGTGCACGCGCTTGAGCTCGACCGCGGAGAGCTTCGGCCGCGTGACCACGTCGGCGAGGATGGGCGCGGCCTGGTCGAGGTTCTTCTTGAGTGTCGTGAGCTGCGCGAAGGCGTAGTCGGCGTAGGCGCCCGTCGACAGCGTCGCGCCGAGCAGATCGACGTCACGCGAGAGCGCGACCGCGCCACGCGCGCCGGCGCCTTCGTCGAGCATGTTGGCCGTGAGCCACGACACGCCCTCCTTGCCCTTCGGATCGCTGGCCGCGCCGTACGGGACGACGACGTCGATCGAGACGATGGGCAGAGAGTGGCGCTCGAGCAGCCACACCGTCATCCCGTTGGGTCCGGCGAAGACCTTGGGCGCAGGGGGCGCGAACGCCGCGGGGGGCGCGACGTCGGGCTTGGGGCCGAGTGGATCGGGCGCGGGCGGCGGCGGCGGGGGCGCGGTCGCCGTGACGGGCGGCTGCGGCGGGTGCTCGGCCGGCGGCGGGCCGCAGGCCGCGAGCGACGCGAGGGCGAGAGCGAGGGGGATCGTGCGGCAGCTCACGGCGAGCCTCCCTTCTGCGCGCGGGGCAAGATGCGCTGGATGACGCGGGCGCCGGGCACCAGGTATGCGGCGGCGGTCGCCTTCACCGACGCGGCGTCGGCGCGCCGGTAACGCTCGAGGTCCTTCTCGGCGTAGGCGCTGTCCTTGGTCGAGGTCTGATAGAGCGAGAGCAGCGCCGCGCGTCCGCGCACGCTCTCGAGTCGCCGCACGAACCCGGTCTCGATCTGGTTCTTCGCCTGCGCGAGCTCGTCGGCCGAGATCGGCTTGTCGCGGAGCTTGCCGAGCTCGGCGTCGACCTCCGCCTCGATCTTGTCGAGCGACACTCCGGGCCGCGCGACGACCTCGAGCACGAAGCGCGAGCCGATGGCGCCCGACGCCTGCTCGGCCGAGACCGACTGCGCGAGCTTCTTGTCGTAGACGAGCGTCTTGTAGAGGCGGCTCGCTTTGCCCGACGTCAGCACGCTGCTCACGATGTCGAGCTCGGCATCGCCCGGCGCAAAGTGCTTGGGCGTCTGCCAGGCCATCACGAGCTTGGCGTGCTCGACGTTGTCCTCGGTGGTCTCGCGCACGACCGTCTTCAGCGTCGTCTGCGTGTCAGAGAAGCCAGGAGCGCCCGGGTCCTTGGGCTTGCCCTTCGAGACGATCGTGCCCATCCAGCGGTCGATCGACGCGCGGGCCCGCTTGGGGTCGATGTCGCCGGCGACGACGAGCGCCGTGTTGGCCGGGTCGTAGTACGTAGCGAAGAACGCCTTCACGTCGTCGACGGTGGCCGCCTCGAGGTCGGCGTGCGAGCCGTACACCGGGTGGTGATACGGGTGCCCCACGGGGAAGAGCAGCTCGGGCAGGCGCAGGTCGGCCTTGCCGTACGGCGTGTTCTCCGCCTGCTGACGCCGCTCGTTGCGCACGACGTCGCGCTGCGCGTCGAGCTTGTCCT
>JAGQJA010000162.1:0-2506 GCA_020430845.1 Myxococcales bacterium | reverse complement strand
TCGTAGTAATGCGTGCGGTCCTCGCTGGTCGTCGCGTTGTTCCAGCCGCCGACCGCCTCCATCCACGCGTCGAAGGCCTTGGTCGGCGCCCGCCTCGTGCCCATGAACATCAGGTGCTCGAAGAGGTGCGCGAAGCCTGTGCGGCCCTTGGGCTCGAATCGCGAGCCCACTTCGTACGACATGTCGACGACGACGATCGGGCTCGCGTGATCCTCGTGGAGGATGACGACCATGCCGTTCGGGAGGGTGTATCGCTCGTGCGGGATCTCGACGCCTGCGGCGTCTGCCCGAGAGGCTCCGAGGCCGAGGGCCACCGTGCACGCGGCCGCGCCCATCCACGCCTTCCAGGGAAATCTCGACATGACGCGTCCTTACCCCATGTAAGGCACGCCGGGGAGCCGCGTTTTCTCTCCGATGGCTGCGCTGGCGCTCTCCTCCCCTACCGCTCACCCCGGCGCCCCGCCGTGGGCCGCCGCTCGCCGAGCGGGCGCGAAGGGGCAAAACGTTCGCGGCGCATGGTCGGCTCGCACTATCCTCGCGCCCGTGACGGAGCGCGACGCTTCCGCGGACCTCCCCGACGCGGCCCCGGCGGCCGCGACCGGCGGCGGCGTCGTGGATCTCGAGGCGGCGCGGCGCAAGCGCGCCGAGGCCGAGCGGTCCGCGTCGGACGAGGCCGATCGCGGGCTCGTCGCGCGTGCGCAGGCCGGCGATCGCGCGGCGCTCGGTGAGCTGCTGCACAAGCACGGCCCCGTCCTCTATCGCGCCGTCCTCCTGCCCCGGCTCGGGTCCGACGCGGCCGCCAAGGACGCGCTGAGCGAGACGTACGCGAAGGTGGTGGCCAACATCGGGCGGTTCACGTGGCAGAACGTCGGCTTCTACCCGTGGCTACGCACCGTCGCGCTGCGCGTCGCGCTCGACCAGCTGCGCGGACGCAAGCGCGTCGCGCTCTGGGAAGAGGAGGACCTCGCGCGCGAGCTCGACGCGGCGAGCACGACGACGCCGATCGACGACCGCCTCAGCGCGCAGCGTGACCTCGACGACGCCAAGAAGAAGGTCGACGCGGCGCTCGAGAAGATCAACCCGCGCTACGCGAACGCGATCCGCATGCGCGTCCTCGAGGAGCGCCCGCGCGACGAGGTCGCGGCCGAGCTGGGCGTGACGCCCGCGACGTTCGACGTGCTGCTGCATCGTGCGATCCACGCACTGAAAAAGACGCTAGAGGTGAAGAGCGATGGCTGAGGACCCGAAGAACAAGGACCCTGGCCTGGTGGACGATCCCGACGCGCCGCCTTCGGAAGAGGAGCGCGCGGCGGCCGAGCGCCTGCGCGTGTCGCTCGAGACCGGTGACGGCGACCCGGTCGTGACGGCCCTCCGCGCGGCGCACGCCCCGGAGCCCATCGACGCGACCGAGCACGCGGCCATCGTGGCGCGGGTCGTGACCGGGGCGCCGCGACGGGCGTACGCGTCGATGGCCGACGCGCCTCGTTCGACCAAGGTCCTGCGTCTGTCGCTCGGCGGCGCGGGCGTCGCGATCGCCATCGCGGCCGGGGTGCTCCTCTTCCTGCAGTCGAAGGCCGACCACGAGCACCCGCTCGCGCGCGCGCGCACCACGCAGCCGCTCTTCAGCGAGCCGTTCAAGGCCGGCGAGGCGAGCGCCCGCATCGACCGCATCGCCGTCGCGCGCGCGGCCGACTTTCGCGACAACCGCTTCGCGAAGTGGGGCGTGCGATGAGGCGCCTGCTCGCGATGCTCATGATGGCGCTCTTCGTCGTCGGGAGCGCGGCCTGCAATCGGCGTGACGGCGACGAGCCTGCGCCCGCGATCGACGCCGCCCTGATGGCGTACCTCTCCGAGGCACGCGCGCTCCACCACACGGCCAACGTCAAAGAGGACTCCGGCGATCTCGCGGGCGCGGCCGCGGCGATCGAGCGCCTCATCGCGGCCCCTCGCCCCCACGGCGCCGACAAGCCCGCGCCCGAGATCGCCGAGGTGCTCGCCGACGCGAACGCCCGCCTCGCCGAGCTGCGCGTCAAGCAAGGCGACCTCGACAAGGCCGACGCCGCGGTCCGTGCGGGGCTCGAGCTGGCGCCCGACGTGACGTACTTCCGCGGGCACCTGTTCGAGATCGACGGCCTGCTCGAGGAGGCGCGCGCCAAGAAGCTCGCCGCGGACGGCAAGGCCGACGAGGCCGAGAAGGCCCGTCAGCGCGCGATGCAGAAGCTGGAGGAGGCGGTGCGCATCCAAGAGCAGGTCATCAAGCGGACGCTCCCGAAGGAGGGGGGATCGTGAGGCGCGCGGTGGCTTCGGGCCTCGTCCTCGCGCTCACGCTCGTCGCGTGCGGTGCGGAGCGAAAGGCGGCGCAGAGCCCCGCGACGGCCTCGTCGCCGCCGGCCGCCGACGACGGCGCGGCCGAGGCGGCGACGCCCGCCGCCCCGCTCTTCGTCGCCTCCGGCGCCCATTTCCTGTTCCGGGACGAGCGGCTGAGCCGCGGATCGGCGCTGGGCGT
>JAGQJA010000161.1:14131-14932 GCA_020430845.1 Myxococcales bacterium | reverse complement strand
TACGTGTACGTCGACCTCCCGCCCGAGGTCGACGCGACGCGCTGGGTCGAGGAGGCGCAGCAGCGCGTCGAGGGCGCGCGGCGCGCGGGCACGATTGTCCTCTCTCCGGGCTCGTACATCGTGTGGACCGGAGAGCACGAGCTCGTCAAGCAGACCCGCGATCGGCTGCTCGTGCTCGGCCCCCTCGCGATCCTGATCGTGACGCTGCTCTTGTACCTCCAGTTCCGCAACGTGACCGAGGTGCTCATCGTGCTCCTGAGCGTGCCGTTCGCGCTCACGGGCAGTGTGTGGTTCATGTGGTTGCTCGACTACCGCATCTCCACCGCGGTGTGGGTCGGCGTCATCGCGCTCGTCGGTCTCGCCACGCAGACGGGCGTCGTCATGATCGTCTACATCGATCAGGCCTTCGCCCGGCGCGCGCGAGAGGGGCGCATCCAGACCCACGAGGACATCGTCGAGGCGCACGCGGAGGGCACCGTGCTGCGCGTGCGACCCAAGCTCATGACGGTCGCGTCGATGATCGCCGGGCTCGTCCCGCTCTTGTGGGCCACGGGCAGCGGCGCCGACGTCATGAAGCGTATCGCGGCGCCGATGATCGGCGGGCTCATCTCGAGCGCCTTCCTCACGCTCGAGATCATCCCCGTCGTCTACACCGCTTGGCGCGCCAGTCAGCTGGCGAGGGCCAAGCGAGAAGGACGCGACCTTCTCGACGTATGTGGACTGAGATAGCCTCGACCCATGCCCGTTGCGCCCCGCAAACGATCCGCAAAATCAGCCGTGAAACGCGACACGAAGAAGAAG
>JAGQJA010000161.1:0-13988 GCA_020430845.1 Myxococcales bacterium | reverse complement strand
CCTACGTCGACGGGCTGGCGGGCTGGCAGGCTGACGCCGTACGCGAGCTCTGCGGCCTGGTCACGCGCCTCGCGCCGACGGCCACGTGCGCCATCAAGTGGGGCCAAGTGGTGTTCGAGCTCGGCGGCCCGTTCGCGTTCGTGAAGCCGGCGCGCGCCCACCTCACGTTCGGATTCTGGCGCGGCACGCAGCTCGACGATCCGTCCGGCGTGCTCGAGGGCTCGGGCACGATGATGCGGCACGTGAAGATCGGCGGGATCGACCACCTCGCGAGCCTGCCGCTCCAGAGCTTCGTCCTGCAGGCGGTCGCGCTCAACGCGACGCACGGCAATCCGACGCGACGATGACGGTCAGGGCGGGCCGGGGATGTCGGGCGGCGCCTCGGCCGGCGTGAGCGACCGCATCGCGATGGTGCCGCCGGCGCGGCCGAGCTGGCTCGTGCCCAGGACGACCTGATCGCCGGTGCCGGCGCCGTTGCCGCGGATGACGCCGTCGGGGCCGCGCGTGAGCTGCGTGGTGATGACGAGGCCAGCCACCGTGACGGCGGGCTGCTGGACGACCAGGTTGGCCGGCGCCGTGGCGAGCGACGTCACGTTCTCGGCCTGGTCCTCTGCGCATCCTTCGACGGTGAAGCTGTAACCGACCGGCGGGGTCACGTTGGGGAGAAAGTCGCTGAACTCCTCGGTGTTGCCGGCGCGGAGAGAGGGAACGACACACTCGGGGGTGGGCAGGAGCCGGCACGCCTCGCTCGACGCGCACGGCGTCGGGCATCGCCCCGGCGTCGTGATGCGATCGGCGTTGGTGAACTGGCCGCGCAGCCGTCCCGTCTTCGGGTCGACGTTGATGCGACCGAAGAGCTGGATCTGCGTGCCCACCGGCTGCTCGACCTCGAGCAGCGCAAAGTAGAGGCCCGACTCGGGCAACACCGTGGTGCCGCGCGTGCCGCTGCACACGAACGCGTACGCGAAGGGGATGCGCTTGCGCGAGCGCGTCTCTTCGCCGCCGACCGAGCGCAGGCCGGGCTCGACGAGAAGCGCGAGCTTGGGTCCGACGGGGAAGCGGGCGCTCGGCGTGATGGTGAGCACCATGCCGTCGGGCGAGAGGTCTGCCGTGCCGCCCGACGGGTTGAGGCCGTCGAGCGCGAAGAACGGAGACAGCTCCTCGGAGGCCGGCCCCCGCTCGTCGGCCAGGTTGCCCTCGACGTCGGTGTCGAGCTTGACGACGCGCAGCGCGAGCGTCTCGGGGACGATGGGCTTGGTGAACGTGACGACGAGCGGCGCGTTCGTGTCGGTGAGCATGCCCTCGCGCAGACCTTCGATCGCGGGGAACGGCGGGCCGACGTAGCGATCGCAGCCCGGCGCGAGGACGACGAGCAGGATCACGCTGAGGAGTGACAGGAGCAAGGTACGGGCGCGCATCACATCACCTCAGAAGAAGAACGTCGTTCGCCCCTGGACCATGCCGGACCGCGCGGCGTATCCGTCGGCGTCCTCGAGCGCGCTCCCGGGGAAGAGAATCGCGCCCTCGATGTCGAAGATGAAGTGCTCCATGTACCGCCACTGCACGCGGGCATCGAGCTCGGTGCCGTAGTACTGGCTCGGCTTGCCGCCGACGAAGTTCACGAGGTCGTCGTCGATCTGGTTGCCGTCGCGCCGCTGCTGCGAGCGCACCGGATCGATGACGGGCGCGGGCGCCCACGCGAACAGCGCGCCGCCGCGCAGGAGCAGGTTCTTGGCGGGGCGCACGTCGAACTGCGGAAAGAGCGCCATCGCGTTCGTGAACGCGCCGCCCGTCGCGATCGACTCGGCCGGGATCGTCGGCGCGTTGAGGCTCTTGAGCAGCTCGGACGCAGCGGCCGCGGCGCGCGCGGTCTGGTACGCGAGCACGTGCTTGAAGAGCAGGAGACCCACGTTGGTGTCCTCGGCCCACGTGATCTGCGTCAACGGCGTGCGCACCTGGGGGTCGGCGTCGCCCGACGCGTAGTCGAACTCGAGGTACGCCGTCCACGCGGGCCGGTCGTAGCGGGCGACCGCGCGCGCGCCGAACTGGCGGATCTGCTGGTCGACCGCAGGATCGTTGGTGATGACGCGGAACGCGTTGGCGACCTCGCGCGTCTTGCCGAGGATGCCGATGACGTCGAAGCCGGCGTAGAAGTCGGCGAGCCGATAGGTGACGCGTGAGCCGAACGCGTGCACCGCCGTGTCGTTCTTTCGGTCCCACCGGTGCACGTGGAAGACGCGGCCCTCGACGTCCTTGAGCACGCCGAGGTTCGGCTCGAGGTAGCGGACCGCGGTGATCCACTGGTGGACGTCGTCGTTGAGGAGCTGTGGGCGGTCGCTGACGAGCCGGTCGTACGCGAGCACGAGGAACGTGCCGCGGTCGAGGGACTTGTCGCGCTGCTCCTTGGGCTTGAACGCCTCGAGCGGCTTGGTCGCGAACAGCACGCGGTCGACGTTGTTGCCGCGATACGCGAAGCCGAAGCGGTTCTTGCGCCCGTCGCCGTCGGCCACGCCGACCGCCGTGCCTTCGGTGAACGCCTGGCGACCGATGCGCAAGAGGCCCACCGGCAAGAGCACGTCGCCGTACAGGCGCCTGACGAAGAACGGGTCGCCGGGGCAGAGCCCGTACGCGTACGAGGTCGCGTCGAGGGGGTTGCCCTCTTGGTACTTCACGCACACGCGGCCGGAGTTGACGTTCTTGGTGTTGACGTTGGCGCCGCTCGACGGCTCGGGGGCCACGCCGTAGTCGCCGTTGTCACCCCACAGCACCGACTCGAGCGCGTCGACCGACGTCGTGATCCGGACCTTGTCGAGGTAGTCGGCCGTCGCGTCGAGGCGAAGGCGGTGCTCCATCCACGACGCGTTCCTGTCGCGCTCGGTGTTGAGCGACAGCGGCTTGATGACGAGCGCGTTCGCGCGGTACTCGGCGCCCGCGCGGATGCCGTAGTCGCCGAACGAATAGCGCGTCGGCGGATCGGCGGGGTCGGAGTCGGACCACGGCTCCGGCGAGCTCGCCGACGATCGCGTTGAGGACAATAGGCAAAGGAGCGCGGCGCAACCGGCCACGAGAAGACGACGACCCACGCGGGCACTCTAACAGGACGACGTGGCCACGCGGCGCGTGCTTTCGAGCCGCGCCCGCACCTTCTCGAGCACGCCCACGTCCGCGGGCGGAAACACCGCCGGGTCGAGCGCACCTTGTCCTACCCACGCCACCTCCGCCACGTCGAGCGCGCGGGGCTCGGGTGAGCCGGCGCTGCGCGTCACCTCGTAGAAGAGGAGGAGCACTGCCTTTTCGGCGTCTTCGTAGCGGTGGAACGCGACGTCGAAGATGTCCCCGACCTCGACGTCGACGCCCAGCTCCTCGGCGAGCTCACGACGCAGCGCATCACGCGGGTCCTCGCCCGGCTCGACCTTGCCGCCCGGGAACTCCCAGAGGCCCGCGAGGTGCGAGCCCGCCTTGCGTCGCGAGAGGAGCACGCCGCGCGGCTCGATGAGGACCCCCGCGACGACGATGACGGTGCGCATGCGCGCGCTATATCACTTCGGCGGCGGCGCCTTGCAGCCGACGGCGATGTCGATCTTCCCGCCCGTGTCGGCGCCGGGCCCGGAGCAGGTGCTCGGGCAGAAGACGATCTTGGTCGGGTTGTTGTTGTCGTCGTAGTACCAGGCGTCGGCGATGGTTCCGCACTTGCTCTGGTCGGTCACGCGCGTGAGCGGCTTGGCCGCGCCGCCTGCGCCCGAGGTGTAGTTGACGACGACCTTCTCGGGGTCGGTGGTGCCGCCCCCCTGCGCCTTGGGGAACGAGAACTCGCACCCGAGCTTGGTGACGAGGCCCTTGGCGATGTTCTGGAAGACGCTGGCGTAGCTGGTCTCGCACACCGAGTCGATCGTGCCGTTCGTGAGCTGGCTCAGCTCTTGGTACTGAGAGCCGGTGTTGACGGCCGAGCCGCACTTGGTGCCGCTGAGGATGGGCGTACCGCGCTTCCAGCCGCAGATGCTGTTGAAGATGTAGCGGCGGTTGGCGGCCGTGCCGAACTGCGTCGCCGACTTCGCGAGCAGCTGCTGGTCGAACTGCTGGTACGTCGTCGGGTTCGAGTTGTCGTCGGTGATGACGATGAAGACCTTGTACGCCGTGGGCCGCAGCCACGCCGAGTACGTGGGGTACTGCGCGAGGATGACGTCGAACGCGTCGGTGCTCGAGACCGTCTTGACGAGGTGGTGGTAGAGCGGGAGGTTCTCGGTGCAGTTCGCGCCGCCGAGCGGCGGGTCGACGCAGATGCCCGTGGGCGGGATCGGGATGGGCAACGGGATGGGCGGCGCCGTCGGCTTCTCGGCGATCATCGTCACGCGATAGTCGAGGCCGCTGCCGCCGATCGACTTGGCGAAGTCGTTGATGTTGGCCTGAACCTGCGCCGTCTCTTCGCCCATGCTGCCGGACGTGTCGATGGCGATGATGATGTCGACCTCGGCGCGCGTCGCGTTCTGCACGTTGGCCGCGCACGTCTGATCGCCAGGGCCGGAGCCAGGGCCGCCGCCCGTGCCGAGCGAGCCGCCGCCGGGGTTGGCCGGGGCGAGATCGCCGCCGGCGGGCGTCGTGGGATCGGTCTCCTCGAACGCGTTGGTGCGCGCCGAGCCGCACGCGAGGGCGAGCGCGCCCAGGGTCCCGAACGCGACGAGCTGGTGAAGCCTACGAGAAAAAAGACAAGTGCCCCGCGAGGAGCGGTTGCCGGACCGAGCATCCATGGCGACCTCCCTTTCGGCGGCCATCTTGCGGGGATCGCAAAAGATTGCAGCACGGCTGTTCGGGTGAGACGCGTGAAGGACTCGCACCTTGTCGCACGACGCGACGGATCTTTCTGCGTCTTACACGCGCGGGCCGCTCGGTCGCTCGACGCCCGGCCCCCCGAGGAAGCGAGGCCGGTCGAGCAAGAACGAGCCCCACGCGCGCACGACCGCGGCGATGAGCACGAGGTTCGTGACGCCCATCACCCACCACACGTAGGCGGGACGCGCGCCCACGGCGACGCAGCCCAAGAAGAACGACACCGCGGCCGGCCACATGCGCGACTCGACGGTGACCGTGGCGCTCGAGCAGATCAAGAACCAGACGACGAGGTAGAGGCCGAGCGCCGTCAGCACCGGCAGGCCCATCAGCTGCGAGGAGATCGTCACGGCGATCTGGCCCAGGTACAGGACCAAGACCAGCATGCTCATCCGGCGGTTCACGAGCGTGCGCATGAGCGACTCGCGCCCCCACACACCGATCACGCCCGACAGGGCCATGATGAACGCGTTGAACGCGTACACGCGCGCGTAGGTGAAGTCCTCGGCGACGAAGAGCTGCCCGATGAGCAGCGGCGAGCCGGACCACACGGCGCCCAGGATCGACGCGGCGGCCACGCGCGTACGGCGGCCGAGCGACTTGTCGTGCGCCGCCTCGAGCGCCTCGAGCTTCTTGACGCGCTCGCGGTGCCGTTCGACGGCCTCGTCGACCCGCGCGCGGAGCTCCTCGGGGACGGCGTCGAGCTCGGCGAGCAAGGACGACGCGCCCTCTGCCGTCCCGTGATCCAGCTCGAAGTCCACCATCAGGCGCGCGGCGCGCTCGAGCGCTCGCTTTGCGTCGACGCAGCGTTCACTCGCGGCGAGCGCCTGTCGCAGGCCGAACCTGCACTCGGCGTAGAGCCGGTAGACGCGCTCGCGCTGCCCCGTCGCGCCTTCGCCGGCGAGCAGCCCCTCGAGCTCGACGAGCCGCGCCTCGGCCGCCGACGCGAGCGCGAGCGCGCCGCGGTCTTCGAGGTAGCGCTCGAGATCGTCCTTCAGCTCGAGGACCGACGCGTACCGATCGGCGGGGGCGCGGCTCATGGCCCTCTGCGCGACGCGCGCCAGCGCCTCGGGAACCGACGCGTCGTAGGTGAACTTCGACGTGAGCGCAGACGCCATGATCGCGCGCAGGCTCGCGTGATCGTGCGGAGGCTTGCCGGTGAGGATCTCGTGCAGCGTCGCGCCCAGCAGGTACACGTCGGTGCGCTCGGTGAGCGGCTGCCCGATGCCGAGCATCTCGGGGGCGAGGTAGCACGGCGTCCCGGCGATGCCCGGGTTCTCCCGCGCGCGCGGCAGTCGGCCCGACGGGTCTTCCACCAGGCTCACGGCGATGCCCCAGTCGACGAGGTACACCTCGCCGAAGCGCCCGAGCATCACGTTCTCGGGCTTGATGTCGCGGTGGAGCACGCCGCGGCTGTGCGCGAGCGACACCGCGTGACACAGCTGCACGAGGATGCGCAGGTTCTGCTCGAGGGGGTCTCTGCCGCGCGGAGCTCCCTCGAGGACGCTCGGATCGGCGAGGACGGTGTCCCACGACGCCCCCTCGATGTGCTTGAGCACGATGACGGGTCGCCCGTCCTCGTCGAGCCCCAGGTCGTAGACGGGCACGATGTTGGGGTGCTCGAGCGCGCCCGTCACCCACGCCTCGCGGAGCAGGCGCAGCTTGGTGGCGCGGTCGACCTTCTCTGCGCGGAGCGTCTTGACCGCGACGCTGCGCCCGAGCGAGCGCTGCACCGCGAGGCGCACGATACCCATGCCGCCTTCGCCGAGGGTGCGGCCCATCGAGAGCGAGGCGAGGATGCCTTGCGCGCGGTCGTCTCCGAGCGCGTCGAGCCCGTCGAGCGCGCGCGCCCCGGGCGCGTCGGAGCTGGTCGCCGCCGCGGGCTCGATGGTCGAGCGCGGGTTGTCGACGAGCGTGCGCTCGATCGCCGCGAGCGTCTCGCTGGGGAGCGCCAAGGTCGCCGCGAGCTCTTCCTCGGAGAGGGTCGCGAGCGCGTCCGCGTCGTCGCTCGGCATGCCCCCATGGTTCCGCGAACCCGGCGCGCATGGAAGCCCTTGTCGACCACAAGCTGCTATAGAGGCTCCGCCGTGCGTATCCGTGCCCTCGTCGCGATGGTCCTGACGTTGCTCGCGCTCCTCTCGGCGACGGGCCACGCCGCGGCGCAGCTCACCGCGGCCTCCGCGCCCGCCGCCAGCGCGAGCGCCAAGCCCGTGGTCGAAGAGGCCCCCGACTCACCGCGCGTGAGCGTGCGCCGCTACCAGAACCTCTGCGCTCGGGCGGCGTACGCCGAAGCCGCGGCGTACCTCGACCTCTCCGGGGTGGACGCCAAGCGCGGCCCTGAGCTCGCGCGACGCCTCGACGTCGTGCTGCGCCACCGACTGCTCGTCGATCCCGAGATGCTGAGCGGCCTCTCCGAAGGTCGCGCCGAGGCCAAGGTCCCGGCGGGGGTCGAAGAGCTAGGTCGCATCCCCGACTCGAAAGGCCGCAAGGTCGCGGTGCGGCTGGTGCACCGATCGCCGGCGTCCCCCGACGACGACGGCCGCTGGGTGTTCTCGCGCCAGACGGTGATGCACATCGACGACTGGTACGACGAGGTCGACGCGCAGTGGATCCACGCGCGCCTGCCATCGGTGCTCCAACGCACGGGCCCCAAGTCGCTCCTCTACTGGCAGTGGCTCGCGATCCCGTTCCTCGCGTTGCTCGCCGGCCTGCTAGGGCGCGGCGCCGGCTGGGTGACGGGCAAGGTCGTGCGGCGCATGGTCCGCCACGTCCGGTGGGGCGCCACCGCCAGCGACAGCCTGCACGGGCCGGCGAGGATGGCTTGGGCGCTGCTCTTCTTCTACCTCCTCCTGCCGTACCTCTACCTCGACCTCCGCGCCTCGGCGGTCATGGCGAGGCTCGTGAGCGCGCTCGCGTACCTCTGCTTCTTCTGGGCGCTCGTGCGCACCGTCGGAGTCTTCGGCGACGCGATCTCCAAGGCGGCGTGGGCCGAGGGTCGCTCGTCGGCCGCGTCGGTGGCGACGCTCGTGGTGCGGTTCGGCAAGGTGGCCGCGGTCTTCATCGCGATCATGGTCGCGCTCACGCAGCTCGGTTACCCGGTCACGAGCGTGATCGCCGGCCTCGGCATCGGCGGCATCGGTCTCGCCCTCGCCGCGCAGAAGACGGTCGAGAACCTCTTCGGCTCGGTGTCGATCGTCGTCGACCGCCCCTTCGTCGTCGGAGACTGGGTCCAGGTCGAGGGCATCGAAGGCACCGTCGAGACCATCGGCCTCCGATCGACGCGGATCCGCACGCTCGAGCGCACGTTGATGATCTACCCCAACGGCAAGCTCGCCGACCTGCGCATCGAGGCGTTCGGCACGCGCGAGAAGGTGCGCTTCCACACGATGGTCGCGCTGCACAAGGAGACGCCGCCCGACGTCGCGGCGAAGGCGGTCGACCTCGCCCGCGACGCGATGCTCGCGCACCCCAAGGCGCTCGCCGACGGCGTCCGCGCATGGGTCCGCGCCATCGGCGACAGCTCGATCGATCTCGAGCTCGCTGTGTACGTCGACACGACGTCGGTGATGGAGTTCGGGCCGATGCGCCACGAGCTGCTCCTCGCGGTCCTGCGCGCGGTCCGCGACGCGGGCGCCCGCCTCGCCGTGCCGGCGCGCGAGCTCCGAGAGGACGGGCGCGAAGCGGCGCTGCTCGGTGGATCGACCGGGATCCCGAAGGCCGGATCCGACGATAAGCAGGCGTAACTGCGCCTCAATTCCGTCTCAGGAAGAAAACTGCGGCCACAGCGTATTTCGCTCGGGCCGAAAGTTTCCGCCGTCGGCGGTACGGCCATTGCACCGGAGGTCGGCATGCGCCGCCTCGCCTCCCTCCTCGCCACCTCCCTCGCCGTCACCGCCTTCGCGTGCGGCGACCCGCCGAGCCTCGAAGGCTCGTTCCGGCAGAGAGAGCCGAAGCCGGGCGAGTCTGCGAACGCGCCGGGCTTCGAGGGGAACAACGCGAACGCGCCGAAGACCGACCCTGCGCTCGAGCAGTGCGCGACGGCCACGGCCTCCGCCGACAAGCTCCCCGTGCACATGGTCGTCGTCCTCGACAAGTCGGGGAGCATGTGTGAGTTCACGCAGAGCACCAACCCGCGCGACTGCAACAACCCCTCGTCCAAGTGGCAGCAGGCCACCAAGTCGCTGTCGTCGTTCTTCGCGAGCCCGCAGTCGAGCGGCATCACCGTGTCGCTCATCGCGTTCCCGCAAGACAACAACACGTGCTCGCCCGCCACGTACCAGAGCCCGCTCAAGGCCGACGTGGCCCTGCCCGACACCGCCGGTGTGCTCTCTTCGCAGCTCGCCGCCCTCCGGGGCGACGGCAGCACGCCGACCAAGGACGCGCTCGTCGGCGCGATCGCGCACGCCAAGTCCATCGAGACGCGTCTCGCGGGCAAGGGCAAGGTCGTCATCGTCATGGCCACCGACGGTCTGCCGGCGGGCTGCAACGACGCTGGCAACATCCAGCAGTCGGCCAACGAGGCCGCCAACGTCAAAGCGACCATCCCCACGTTCGTCATCGGCGTCGGCAACCTCCAGAACGACCTCGACAAGCTCGCCGCGGGCGGCGGCACGCAGAAGGCCTTCATCGTGAGCACGCAGAACGCCGGCGGCGTCGGCGATCAGCTCACGACGGCTCTGCAGGCCATCCGCGGCCAGGCCCTCGCCTGCGAGTACGCCGTGCCGAGCGCGCCGCAGGGAGAGACGCTCGACTTCAACAAGGTCAACGTGCAGTACACGGGCGCCGCGGGCGCCGCGCAGGCGCTCTCGTACAGCGCGAGCTGCGCCGACGCGGGCGGCTGGAAGTACGACGACCCGCAGGCTCCCAAGAAGATCATGCTCTGCCCGTCGGCGTGCGACACGGCCAAGGCCGACGCCAAGAGCAAGGTCGACGTCGTGCTCGGCTGCGAGACCAAGGGCGGAACGCCGCGCTGACGGCCCCGCGGGCCCGCGCGACTTCTGACGAACATCGACCGGGCCGGTTGCGATAGCATCGGCAGGTGACCTCGGGCGACCCGTTCGGTTGGGTTGGCGCGACCATCGACGGCAAATACCGCGTCGACGAGGTCGTGGCCGAGGGAGGTTTCGCCGTCGTCTTCCGGGGCTTCCACCTCGGGCTCGACCAGAAGATCGCCATCAAGTGCCTCAAGGTGCCGAGCGACCTCGACGGCTCCGAGCGCGACAGCGCGTTCTCGCAGTTTCTCGCAGAGGGGAAGCTGCTCCACAAGCTCTCGCGGTCGACCGCGGACATCGTGCAAGCGCTCGACGTGGGCATCGCCACGTCGCCCCGCGGCGCGGCCACGCCCTACCTGGTGCTCGAGTGGCTCGACGGTCAGACGCTCGAGCAGATGCAGCGCGAGCGGCGCACGGCCGGGCTGGGGGGCTGGTCGCTCTCGGAGGCGATGGCCATCCTCGAGCCCGCGACGCGGGCGCTCGTCGTCGCGCACGAGCAGGGCGTCGTGCATCGTGACGTCAAGCCCGCGAACCTGTTCCTCGCCGAGGTCGGCGGCCGCACGACGCTCAAGGTGCTCGACTTCGGCATCGCCAAGATCCTCGCGGGCGAGCGCGCGTCGGGGCGGCTCGACGACGCCTCGACGCACGCACCCGACACCACCGACACGTTCACGCCCCGCTACGGCGCGCCGGAGCACTTCAAGCGGACCTACGGGCGCACCTCTCCCGCGACGGACGTGTACGGCCTGGCGCTCTGCCTCGTCGAGATGGTGACCGGCAAGACGGCGCTCGAGGGCAAGGACGCCAGCGAGATCTACCTGGCGACGAGCAGCCTGTCGCGACGCCCGACCATCCGCGCCCTCGGCGGGCACACGTCCGACGCCGTCGAAGCGGTGCTCCTGCGCGCGCTCGCCGTCGACCCGCAGCGCAGGTACGCCACCGTGCGCGAGATGTGGGACGCGCTGGCCGAGGCCGCGCCCGACCACGCGCCGGTGTCGAGGCCCACGAGCGTGCGACCGAGCGTGCGCCCCGCCCTCGCCGCGCGACCGAGCACCACGCCGCCGCCGCCCGACGCACGTTTGTCTCGCACGAGCGAGCAGGTCGAAGAGCCCGCCCCCATCGCCGAGGCGCCCGCGTCGCGACGCGACGGCGACGCGGGCGGCGCGACGGGCTGGCTCATCGCCCTCGCGGTCCTCGTCGCGGGCGGCCTCGCGATCGGCTCGCGCGTGTGGGGCAGCAGGCCGCCTCCGCCGGAGCCGGTGGTGGCCGCGCCCAAGCCCGTAGAGAGCGCCGCGCCCGACGCCGGCGCGCCGGAGCGTCCCCTGGGGCTCGCGGGGCGCCCCACCGACCGCATGGTGCGCGTGCCGGCGACGACGTTCGTCATGGGCTCCGACTCCGACGGCAAGCTCGAGCGCCCCGCGCACCGCGTCACGCTGACACGTGCATTCTACATCGACATGACCGAGGTGCCGGCCGCGGCGTACGCGCTGTGCGAAGAGAAGGGCGCGTGCACCAAGCGCCGCATCCACTCGGGCGACACCGTCGAGACGGCGTTCGGCGGCTGCAACGACGCCAAAGAGAGACCGCGCCACCCCGCCAACTGCGTCGACCACGATCAGGCGGCCGCGTACTGCGCGTTCGCGGGCAAGCGGCTCCCCACCGAGGCCGAGTGGGAGCTCGCGGCGCGCGGGTCCGACGAGCGACCGTACCCCTGGGGTGACGCCGGCCCCACCACGTGCTGGATGGCGATCGTTCCCGGCGTGACGGGCGCCTGCGCCGAACATCGCGGCACGTGGGAGGTGGGCGTGACGGCCGAGGGAGCGAGCGCGTTCGGCGCGCTCGACATGGCGGGCAACGTCTGGGAGTGGGTCGACGACGGCTTCGACGCGTACCCCACGAGCGACGTCACCGACCCGCGCTCGCCCATCTTGCCCGGCGGGCGCGGTGTCCTCCGCGGCGGCTCGTGGGACTACTCACCGCAGAGCGCCAAGACGACGTATCGCCTGCCGTACCTGCGGCGTAGCGGGCACGTCAGCGTGGGCATGCGGTGCGCGCGCGACGCGAACGACGACGGCGGCTGACGCGCGTCACTCTTCGTCGACGGGCAGCTTCGACGAACGCCACAGCAGCCACGCGCCCAGGAGCAGCAGCGGCAACGACGGCAGGATGACGAGCCCCGGGAACTTGGGGTTGGCCTTGGTGGCAGGCGTGCTGAAGATGAACGTCGACACGTCGATGATCACGACGAGCACGATCGTCAGCAAGCCGAGCACACGAGCGGTGAAGCGGTCCGTGATCACGAGGGCGCGGTCTTGTATCATCGGCGCAGCCACGATGCGAACGAACCCGAAGGTCATCTTGGGCGCCCTTTTGCTGTCCCACATCGCGTGCACGCCTTCGGCGCGCGTCACGGTCGTCCGTTCGGCCAGCGGCGAAGACGGACGGGAGGTGTCCGGCGACCCCGTGAAGGTCAAACGCGGCGTGATCCCCGCGTACTCCGGACCACGCAGCGGGTACTTCGTGCTGCGATCCGACGAGGACTGGGAGTCGGGCTGGGACACCTCGAAGGACGGGGCGAGGCCGCGCTCGCTCGAGGACCGGTCCCAGATGGCCCTCTTCGCCGTGGCCGAGGGCGTCGACACGACGGAGCTCAAGCTCGGTCGCGTCGTCGAGAACGCCACGCACATCCACGCGTTCGTCAGCGAGACCCTGATCGGTCAAGGGTGCGTCGAGCGCCCCGAGAAGCCCCCGTTCGACGCGATCGTGATGCGACGGAGCGAGAAGCCCATCCAGTTCCACGTCGTGACCGCGCGCGCGCGCTCGTGCGGTGAGGCCCCCGAGGCCGACCTCAAGTGCCGCGTCGAGAAGGCCCCCGAGTGGTCCGCGTCGGTCGTCGCGCGCCCCGGCGACGCGATCGAGTGCGAAGCGACGAGCCGAGTGCGCGGCACGTTCGCCGTCGTCGACCGCGTGCTCACCATGATGAGCGCGCCGCCGGGCTCCACGACGAAGATGGCGCTGACCAAGAACGGCACGCGCGGCGCGTTCGTCGTGGACGCGTACGGACCGTACAAGCTCCGCTTCGAGGCGGTCGACGACTCGGGCCGGCGCGGCACGGCGACGGCGCAGGTCGACGCCACGCCGCCCAAGACCGACGACGTCTACGTGCAGCTCGCGTGGGGAAACTTCGACCGCCAGGACGATCCGGCCACGTTCCCGCGGGTGACGCTCGCGATCACCGAGGTGCGTGACCCCAAGGCCCCGCCGTCGAGGCTCCCGCCCGAAGAGTGCTCGGCCGAGACGAAGAACCACATGCCCGACTGCGACCTCCGGGCGATCGTGGGCTACGCGTTCGCCAAGCTCAAGACGCGAGACAAGAAGGTCCAGCTCCGCGTCCGCTACCAAGACGAGCGCATCGAGAAGGGGCCGATGGTCTGCCTGCGCGCTTGGTACAAGGGCGAGCTCACGCTCGACGCGTGCGACCGCCTGGCGCGCGCCGCCGACGACACGTGGACGACCGGGCCGCTCGACCTATCGACGGGCAAGCCGTTCGACCCCGACGCGCCGCCCCCCGCCGCGGCCGAAGGAGACGCCGGCGCCGCGCCGAGCGCCGACGGCGGAGCGCCGGCCACAAAATAAAAAAGACCGCCTGCCCGTGAGGGCGGCGGCGTCACGCCGGCGCGCGGAGGAGCGTCAGCCGCCCGTGACGACGGCGAGGGCCTTCATGGCCACGTAGGCCATCGCGGCAGCGGCCGGCAGCGTGACGACCCACGCGACCAGGATGTTGCTGGCCACACCCCAGCGCACCGCGCTCACGCGCTTGCTCGCGCCGACGCCCATGATGCAGGCGTTGATGCAGTGCGTGGTCGAGACCGGGACGCCGATCCGGCTCGCCGCGATGATGGTCAGCGCGCCCGCCGTCTCGGCCGCGAAGCCCTGCAGCGGGGTGATGCGGATGATCTTGGTGCCCATCGTCTTGATGATGCGCTTGCCTCCCGCCATCGTGCCGAGGCCGATGGCCGCGGCGCAGGAGAGCACGACCCACGTGGGCACGCCGTCCGCCTTGGGCATGACCCAGGCCGGGATGCCGGCCGCGTGGCCCTTCGCCGCGAAGGCGAGGAGCGCGAGGGTGATGATGCCCATCGACTTCTGCGCGTCGTTGGACCCGTGCGCGAA
>JAGQJA010000160.1:8291-23401 GCA_020430845.1 Myxococcales bacterium | reverse complement strand
GCAGCGACGGCGACATCGGCGGCTCTGTGCGCGGCGGCGCCTCGGCGAGGCGGAGCACGTCTTCTTTGGTGATGCGACCGCGCTCGCCCGAGCCACGCACACCGTCGAGGCTCACGGACCGCTCGAGCGCCGCCTTGCGCGCTCCGGGGCTCGCGAGGGCTCCGCCCGCCGCGCTGCGTGACGCGCCAGGCGCGGCGGCCGCAGGGCCCGGCGGAGGGGGCGGCGTGGCCGGACGCGCGGGAGCAGGAGCGGCCGCCGCGGTGACGCCCTCTTCGATCTGGCAGATCACGGTGCGCACGGGGACGACGTCGCCCTCTTTGGCGAGGAGCTTCGCGACGCGACCGTCGACCGGCGACGGGAGCTCGCTGTCGGCCTTGTCCGTGGCGATCTCGGCGAGCGCCTGGTCCTTGGTGACCACGTCCCCTTCTTTCACGAGCCATTTGCCGATGGTGCCCTCGGAGACACTCTCACCGAGCTGGGGGACGCTGACGTCGATCATCATCGAAATCCTTCCTGTTTACGCGGGGCTACTTCATACAGGGCCTCGGGCGCGCGGGCAACGGCCCTCGGCGTCGGCCACGGTCGCGCTTGCTCAGACGCGCTCGAACGACGCGATGAAATAGCCGTCCGTCCCATGGAGGTGGGGCAAGAGGCGCACGGCGGTGGCCTCGCCGGCGAGCCCGCGCATGACGTCGGCATCGAACGGCGCCGGACGCAGGCCCAGCTCCTCGGGCCGCATGATGGCGTCCTCGGCCTCCTCGCGGAGGACGCTGCACACCGAGTACACGACGCGCCCGCCCGGCCTCACCGCCGACGCGACGCGCGCGAGGATCGTGCGCCCCATCGCCGCCATGCGCGCTGGGTCCGTCGCCTTCTTGCGGAGCGCGAGCTCGGGGCGACGCCGCAGGGTGCCCGTGCCCGTGCACGGCGCGTCGACGAGCGCGCGATCGTACGGACCGCGCAGCGACCCCAGACCGACGGAGAGGTCGACCTCGGCGACGGCGCGCGGCGCGAGGCCCAGCTCGGCGAGGTGCGCGCGGAGCACGTCGAGCTTGGACGCGTGGAGGTCTGCCGCGTCGACGGCGCCTCGGGGGCCGACGGCCTCTGCGAGGACCGCCGTCTTGTGACCGCGGCCCGCGCACGCGTCGAGCACCACGTCGCCGGGGCGCGCGCCGAGCGCGAGGGCGATGACCTGTGAGCCCTCTTCTTGGACGGTCCACGCCGCGCCGTATCCCGGCAGCTCCGCGAGCTTGCCGGCGCCGCGCACGAGGATCGCGAGCGGGCTCACGTCGCCGCGCTCGACCGTGGCGGCCGGCCTCGCGTTCGCCAGACGCTCTCCCCAAGCGTCGCGGTCTTCTGTGGCGCGCACGCGCAGACCTGTGGGCGGCGCGCCGTCGACGCGCACGAGCGCTCGCGCGCCGTCCTCGCCGAGCGCGCGCACGAGCCCCTCTCGGAGCCACGGCGCGAGCGACGTGAACGGCGCCGAGTCTCGCGCGGCCGCGAGCCCCGCGGCCTGCGACGCCACCTTGCGCAGCACGGCGTTCGCGAAGCCCGCGAGCCCGGCGCCCCGCGCGCGGCGGATGGCGCCGACGGCCTCGTTCACCGCGGCGAACGAGGGCACGCGATCGAGGAAGACCAGCTGGTGCGCGGCCACGAGCATCGCCGCGCGTGTCCACGGGTCGAGCTTGTCGAGCCCGCGGGGCGCGTTGGCCGCGAGCGCGCTCAGCAAGAACCCCTGATGCCGCAGCGTCCCGAAGACCAGCTCGGTCGCCAGCGCGCGCTCCCGAGCGTCGAGCTGCACGCTCCGCTCGAGCTCGCCGTCGAGCACGGCGGCCGCCCACGCGTCGTCCTTGTGGACGCGCGCGATCACGGCGGTCGCCACGCCGCGCGCCGTCGGCACTTCGGCGCCGCCGGACGTCGAGCTCGTTCGCTTGCGGGCCGCCACCGCACGTGTGTGCCCGATGTGCCGCCGCGTCGCAAGGCGATATGCTCTCGCTGTGCGCTTCGCCAGTGGGCAGTCCCTCGGACGCTATCGCGTCGACGCGCTCGTCGGCCGTGGCGGCATGGGCGAGGTCTACAAGGCGTGGGACGCCGAGCAGCGCCGCACGGTCGCCATCAAGACGCTGCGGGAGGACGCGCACGCCACGGGCGAGGACGGCGAGACGCTGAGCGACGACGAGCAGCGGGCGCTCCAGGAGGCGCTCGTGGGTCGCTTCTCGCGCGAGGCCAGGCTCGCGTCGCGCTTCGTCCACCCCGCGTTCTGCGCCGTCTATGACGTGCAAGAGGCGGACGGCGCGCCGTACATCGCCATGGAGTGGGTCGACGGCGAGCCCCTCCACACGCTCGTGCGGCGCGGCGGCCTGGGGACCGCGCGCAAGCTCGCGTGGCTGACGGCGCTCGCCGACGGGCTCGCCGACGCCCACCGCGCGGGCATCATCCACCGCGACTTCAAGCCCGCGAACGTCATGATCACGCGCGAAGGCACGCCCAAGATCCTCGACTTCGGCCTCGCGAAGAAGACGCCGCGCCTCGACGACACCCAACCGATCGGGCCGCCGTCGTTTCGCACCGCGACGGGCGTGGTGCTCGGGACGCCGCGCTACATGCCGCCCGAGCAGATCGCCGGCGCCGAGCTCACCGACGCCCGCGCCGACCAGTACGCGTGGGGGGTGACCGCGTACGAGCTGCTCTGCGGCACGCACCCGTCGCTCGCGCTCGAGGCGGGCGCGGAGCCCTTTCCCATCGGGTCGGCGCGCAGCCTCGACACGCTCGTGCCCGATCTGCCCGTGGGCGTCGCGGACATCATCGGCAAGACGCTCTCCGCGCTACCCAGCCAGCGCTTCGCGTCGATGGACGAGGTGACGCGGCGACTGCGCGAAGCGATCGACGCCGCGACGAGCCCGACGGAGACGATCGCCGAGCGGCGCAGCACACCGGCGGGACGAACGACGTCGACCGGACGGAGCAAGAAGCGGCGCAGCTTTCGGCTCTTCGCGATCTCGGCCGGGCTCACCGTCACGCTCGTGGGTGGGCTGGCCGTCGCGTCGATCTTCGGGCTGCGCGGGATGCGCCGGCAGGGGGCGGCCTCGCGCGCCACGACGACGCCCGACGCGAGCGCGGCGTCCGCACCGAACGGGTCTGGACCCTCTCCGTCGGGCGCGGCCGGCCCCTCCGCGTCGGACGCGCCGAGCGCCGCGGCGGCCCCGAGCAGCGCCCCAGTGCATGCGCATACATCCAATTCCTCGCACGCCGCCGCCCCGGGCGCGCCGACCACGACGCCGTCTGTGACCGTTCTGTCGTGGCCCTCCCCCTCCGCGGGCGCGTCCGCGGCGCCGACCGCGAGCGCGAAGGTCGCCCCGGTTCCCCCTCCCCCTCGCACCGGACCACGCCAACTGCAGGTGCGCGTGTTCCACGCCATGAACGCGGGCTACCCATCCGACACCGTCGACGCCGCGATGCAGGGCATCCGCCCCGCCCTCGAGGCGTGTTACCGCGCGCCTTCGTACGACGGGAGGAACGACGGGCAGGTGACGATGACGCCGTACATCGACGAGAAGGGGGTCGTCACGCGCGTGGATCTGGCCTCCACGGGTGGGGTCGCGCCCGACCTCGCCGCGTGCCTCGACCGGGCGGGTCGACGGCTCCGGCTACCGCCGTACCCTCGCTCGTGGCCCACGCCCGTGCGCGCGTACCTCGAGGTCCACTGACCGCGAGACGCTTGCGCCGGATCACTCCGCCTTGATGCGCACCGTGGGCGGAGGCGTGTACGTGGTGCTGGTGAAGCTCCACGGCTGGATGTGGACGACAGCCTTCTCGCAGACGCCGAGGGCGAGGCCGCCGCCGTTGGCCTTGGTGAGGCCGGGGCACCACTCCGAGAGACCGCGCTCGGGGCTCGAGTAGCCGCCGACGCCGTTGAGCCCCTCGGAGACCACGTTGGCGCAGCCGAGGCGATCGGCGTCGTTCGCGGGGACCGTGGGGCGTCGGTAGAAGGTGAGGTACGCGTCGCCCTGCTTGCCGTCGGCCGTACAGTCGGCCCACGCCGAGAGCGTGAACGGGACGCCCGACGTGTTCTGCACGACCCAGAAGCGCCCGGGCTGCTGGTTGGCGGTGTTGATGAGCACCTCGGTGCAGAGGCCCGCGGACTCGAAGCGCGACATCTGCGGGGCCGCGGCGAAGCTCGTCGCGAGCGTGGACAGGGCGCCGACCGAGCCCAACGGGACGTCGACCCCCGACGTGTCGCACCCGACGACGAGCGACTTCGGCGCGGACGTGCCACCGCCGGGCGCGCCGTTGGTGACGGTGATGCTCACCGAGCCGGGGTACGTGAGGAGCGCGGAGGGCACCGTGGCGCCGAGCTTGGACGCCGAGACAAACGTGGTCGCGAGGCTCGCGCCGTTGGCTTTGACGACGCTGCCCGCCACGAACCCGGCGCCGTTGACGACGAGGGCCGTGTCGGGCGAGCCGGCTGTGACCGACGCAGGGCCGAGCGACGAGATGCTCGGCGCGGGGTTGTCGACGGTGAACGAGACCGCGCCCGACATGCCGCCCCCGGGCGCGGGGTTGGTGACGCGCACGAGGATGCCGCCCGCGGTCGCGAGCTCCGCGGCCGTGAGCGTGGCGCGCACGTGCGTCGGGTCGACGTACGTGGTGGCCGCGGCGACGCCGTCGAACGTGACCTGAGACGCGGGGTAGAAGCCCGTGCCGGTGACGGTGACAGGCGTGGGGGCCGCGCCTGCGCTCACCCTGCTCGGCGAGAGCGACGCGGTGGAGGGCACCGGGTACTCGACGCGGAACACGAGCGGCGCGCTGACGCCGCCGCCGGGCGGCGGGTTCTGGACGGTGATGGGGAAGCTGCCGGCCGCGGCGAGACGCGCCGCAGGCACGGTGGCCGTGAGCTTGCTCGAGCTCACCCACGTGGTCGCGAGGGCGACGCCGTTGAACGACACGACGCTCGCCGGGACGAAGCCGCCGCCGTTGACCGTGAGGGTGAAGCCTGCGCCGCCCACGTACCCCACATCGGGCGCGATGGACTGGAGCACCGCGTCGGGGTTGACGACCGTGAACGCGATCGACGACGACGCGCCGCCACCGGGAGCGGGGTTGTCGACCTTGATGGGGAAGCTGCCGGCCGACGCGAGCAGCGCCGCAGGAATGGTGGCCTCGAGCGCGGTGTCGCTCGTGAAGGTGGTCGTGAGCTCGGTCGCGCCCATCGAGACCTTGGCGCCCCTCACGAACGCGCTGCCGGTGCAGTGCAAGGAGACCGGGCCCGAGCCCATGAGCGCGCCCAGCGGGGCGAGCGCGGTGAGCGAGGGCGTCGGGTTCTGCACCTCGAACGTGAGCTCCTTGCTCGCGCCGCCGCCGGGCGGGCCCGTCCCCACCGACAACCGCAGCGTGCCGACGGCCGTGAGCTTGGACGACGGGATGGTCGCCCGCAGCTCCGTGGCGCTCACGAACGTGGTCGCGAGGGGAGCCCCGTCGAGCTGCACCACCGAACGCTTCACGAAGTTGTCGCCGACGAAGACGATCGACGGACCGACGCCGCCCACGACGCCCTTGTCGGGCGTGACGGAGAACGCGTCGGGCGCCGCCGCCTCGTCGGGGTCTCGCGGATCAGGCTTGACCGGCTCGGGCGCGACCGTGGGCGCCGGCGGCGGCGGAGCCGTGGGCTCCTGCGCCTGCTCGACCCCCGCGTCCTCGACGGCGAGTGGAGGCGTACCTTGCGCGCACGACGCGGCAGAGACGAAGATTGTAAGACCGGCGGCGACCGAGACCCACCGGGACCAGAAGTGTGACATCCGAGCTCCCGAGCAACCCGGGCGAGGCATGCCACATCCTGCGCGGGTGTGCCACGTCGGAACCTCACTCTCCGAGAAATATTTTACCGAAATATTCCGGTACTTTGCCCGCGGAGGCCGCCCCACTTGCGCGTGACGTCGTTCTTGAAGGCGAGCGCCATGAGCGTGATGAGCACCATCATGCCCGCGAGGCTCGCCATCTGACGCGTCTTCATCGAGACCGGCTTTCGTCGCACGAGCTCGACGAGCAAGAGCACGATGTGACCGCCGTCGAGCACGGGCACGGGCAAGAGGTTGATGATGCCCAGGTTGACGCTCGTGACGGCCATCGCCCACACGAAGTACGTGGCCCCCTTCGCGCCGGCGTCACCGGCCACGTCGTAGAGCGTGATGGGGCCGCTCACCGCCGCGACGCTCACGCGCCCCTGCACGATGCGCACGAAGCCGACGACCACGAACTTCACCGCGCTCACCGTCTCTTCGAGCCCGCGACGCATCGCGTAGAGCAGCGGGTGCGGGTTGGGCACCATCTCGGCGCGCGCCTTGGCCGACCAGTGCGAGGTGCGGAAGACGTAGCGCTCATAGTGCTGGCCGAGGTCGTCGTTCCACACCTCCTTGCGCAGCTGGAACGTGCCCGACATCTCGGCGCCGTCGCGCAACCACGTCATCGCGTGTGTGCGCGACGGCTCGCGCAGCAGCTGGCTCTCCATCGCCTTCCACATGCGCTGCGGCTGGCCGTCGAGCGCCACGATGCGGTCGCCCGCGCGCAGCCCCGCCTGCCATTCGCTCGAGCCCTCGGGCACGAACGACACGAACATGTCGGCGCTCTCGATGCCCGTCCGCAACGCCACGTCGGAGGCGCGCGCGGTGTGGTCGGCCGGTGGCGATGCCCCCTCGAGCGGCGCGATGGGCGTGAGCGTGGCGACCCCCGTGTCGAGCACGTGCATGTCGCTGAGCCCGCCGAGCACCGCGCCGCCCGAGGGGCGCAGGTACGACAGCACGAGCGTGTCGCCTCGGTTCTGTGAGAGCACGTGCGCGAGCTCGACGAAGGTGTCGACCTTGCGCCCGTTGATGGCCGTGATGCGGTCGAACGTGCGCAGGCCGGCGCGCCACGCGGGCGAGTCGGGGCGCGACACACCGACGACGGGCGCCGCGAAGGTGGGGGAGATGCCGATGCGGCCCACGCGCTCGTAGAGCTCGAGCTCGCGCGGCTCGATGACCTCGACCTCTTCCGTGGGAACGATCACGACCTCGACGCGCTTGCCGTCGCGCTCGACGACGATGCGCTGCGGCTGCCCGGCGTGGGCGGCGACGGCGCGCTGCACCTCGGGGAAGCTCGTGACCTCCGTGCCCTCGATCTCGATGATGGCGTCGCCGGGGAAGAGCTTGCCATCGGCGGGCTTGCCCGGAGTGACCGAGCCCACCGCCGACGGCAAGAACTCGCGGTCCTCGAGGTACACGCTCGTGTAGAGCAGCACCGGAAAGAGCACGTTCATCGCCGGCCCCGCGAGCACGATGATCACGCGCTTCCACAGGGCCTGCGCCTCGAACGTGCGCGGGCGGTCCTCGGGCAGGATGGGCTGCTCGGCCTTCCCCTCCTCGAGCATCTTCACGAAGCCGCCGAACGGCAGGAGGCTCAGGCAGTACTCCGTCTCGCGCCCGCGCACGCGGAGGAGCTTCGGCCCGAAGCCGATGGAGAACGTCAGCACCTTCACCCCGAAGACCTTCGCGAACGCAAAGTGTCCCGACTCGTGGATGAAGATCAGGATGCCGACGAAGAGGACGAAGTAGAGTAGATCCACGGTGCTTTCGCGGAGCGCGGCGCCATCCCGCCCCCCGCGGTAACACGCCCACGACGCATTTGGGAAGCCCGCCGCCGGCTCGAGGCGGGCGTGGCTCCGCTGTAGGTGGAGTGCGGCGTCTCCGAGGGCGGCGCGCCCGACCGCGAAAGCTTGGACCGGTATACGGATCGGTCACGCCGCGACGCGATTTCTGATAGGTTCAGAGTCAACGATGGCGAAGTTCAACTCGCCTGTCCTCGGCTACAACAACAACGTCCGTCATCGGAACCGGGTGTTTCACATCCAGACCGAGGACTCGGGCGTGAATCATCCGCACATCATCACGCACCTCTTCATGGATGGCGGTCGCATCCTGAAGAGCATGAAGCGGAGCTACGCCGAGCACGTCGGCTCCGACGGCCTCACAGAGACCGTCCGGCAGCTCATGAAGGAGCAGCACAAGGCGATGTTCATCGCCCTGCGCGACGGCCAGTTCGACGCCCTCGTCGAGGGCCACGTCACGCACGTGGCGCAGCCGGACGCCAAGGCGGCCGCAGCCAAGCCCGCCGAAGCCAAGCCCGCCGAAGCCAAGCCCGCCGAGGCCAAGCCTGCCGAAGCCAAGCCCGCCGAAGCCAAGCCCGCGTCGAAGCCGGCGGTCGACCCCAAGGCGGCCGAGGCCCCCGTCAGCGAGGCGGCGCCTCCCACCGATCCGTCCGCGGCGCCGTCGATCATGCCACGGCCGCCCGCCTCCGATCCGGCGCAACGCAGCGCGCCCCCGCTGCCGAGCGGAGCCCCCGCGCCGGCGCGCAAGAGCGGAGCCCCCGCGCCGGCGAGCGCACGCCCGGCGGCTCGCGCCGAGGACATGACGATGGACTTCGACGCGCTCGGCCGCGCGGGCGGAGGCCAGCCGTTCTTCAACGCCGACGGTCTACCTCCACCGCCCAAGACCGCCCTCGCCGCCAAGCCGCGGGGCGGCGGCTACAGCAGCGTCGACGAGCGCAGCGGTCCCGCGTCCTCGCGCCCGCGCGTCGCGGCAGAAGAGCTGCGCGCCACGCCTAGCGCGCGCGGCGGTCAGGCGCGCCCCGAGGCGAGCCGCTACGCACCCGCCCGACCGGCCGCGATCTTCGGTCAGCCGCGCGCCAGCAAGATTCCCCCGAGCTCCTCTGCGTCTCTCTTCGGCGACGACCTCGTGGGCGACAAGTCGCTCGACGAGGTCATCTTGAGCTACCTCGCCGAAGACCTCGAACGTCAGAAGTGACGCACAAAAAAAAGACGCTCAGGCGAGGGGGCACCTGAGCGTCCGGGTCGCGCCTGGGGAGGGGTGGCGTAACCCTGGTCAGCGGCTCTCGCGCGGACGGGAGGGCGTCTCGCGGAGGGCTTCTGGTTGGAACAATGAGCAACGTAAGGCGCGCGGCGCGCTCGGCAAGAGGCGATCCGTCAGAACGATCCCGCGAGCGCCGCGTGCATGCCGAGCTCGAACTTTCGGTTCGTGAGCGCGTCGCGCTCGCCGAAGTCCCACGCCTCGGTCGAGAACTTCACGCGGAGCCCACGCTCGATCGCGTAGGCGAGCCCGAGCGTGTAGCGCAGCACCGTGGCGCGACTGCTGAGCTCGCTGTCGGCCGCGACGTTGCCCACGCGCAGGAGCCCGTCGGCGCGCGCGATGAGGTCGAGCTCGCGCGTGACCGCCTGCTCCACCTCGACGTAGGCGCCATGCTTCATGAAGAAGTCGCCCCGCTTGTCCGACAGCACGTACTTGAAGCGCGACGGGTCGGAGGTGTCCATCTCTTGCCTGCGCGACAGGCCCTCGACGCGCACGGTCGTCGTCTCGAGGCGCAGCGTCGCGTCTGCCCCCACGATCGCGTACGAGAGGCGGTTGTCGGGGTCGAACGTGCCGTACATGCCGCTCGCCCCGAGCGTGAGATCGCTCACGTCGCCGAGCTTGAGCGTGACCGCCACCCGCGCGCCGCCTGCCGGCCTCGCGTTGTTGTCGACGTAGTAGCTCTGAGGGCTCCGCGAGAGCTTGAAGTCGAGGTCGAGCGCGCCCGCGTCGGCCTTGAAGCCGCTCACCGCGTAGACGGCGTAGTCGAGCTGAGCGATCGCGCCGAGGCGCCGCGTCCCGTTGATCTCGACGCCGTTGTCGGGGAACGGGCTGGGCATCACCCCGAGGTTCCACTGGCGCATACGCAGCATGCGGCCCATGTCGTACGCGAGCGGCTTGTCGCTCAGCCTGTGGTTGGCCGGATCGTGCCGCAGGTTGAACGCGCCGAACGTGGGGCTGAAGCGACCGACGCGGAAGTTGAGCTCGTCCGCGACGCGAAAGTCGAAGTACATCATGTCGGCTTCGAAGCCGTGGCAGCCGTAGCAGACCTTGAGGTTGGCGCTGACCTTGTCGGAGAAGTCGACGGCGACCTTGCCCGCGAGCTCCATGGTGAAGCCGTCGAACGCGTCGGGGAACGAGCGCGCCCGCTTCGCCGTGGGCGCGAAGTGATAGTCGAGCTGCGCCGACCCCGCGAAGTTGCGATCGAACGCGAGCGCGCCGCGGGGCAACGACGAGAGCACCGCCGCCAGCGCGACGGCGAGCACGAAGAGCCACGTGGCTCGACGCGGCCCCCTCACGGGCTCCCCCCTGCGTCCTGCGTGCCGCTCTTCTTCTTGCGGAGCTCCGCCGCGTGGAACCGCAAGAACCGCAGGATCGCGACCTCGTCGTCGGCGAAGATGCCGCTGCCCGGCTGACGTCGCATGCGCGCGACGTACATTGCCCACTGCTCGTCGTCGGTGATGCCGGCACCGAGCGGGCGCGCGAGCGAGTGGCACTTGGAGCACTTGCGCGCGAACACCTCGTAGTCGGCGCGCACCGGCTCGGGCAGCTTGCTCGCGTCGAGCCCCTCGGCGCGAGCCCCTGTGCACGCCGCGGGCGCGGCGAAGAGCGCCAACGTCACCATGAGCGACCGCGCCGCCCTCGAGCCCGCGATCATTCGGTCGCCTCCCCTCTCGCTCCCTCGGCGATCCAGTCCTTGACGAGCTGGATCTGCTCCGGCGTCCAGAACGGGCCGTCCTTGGGCATGCGCGCACCGGGCGCCACGCCACGGAGCTTCTTGACGATGCCGCTGCTGCACGGGCGGCCGGGCACGACGATCGCGTCGCCGGTGACGCGACCGCCTTTGCGGAGGGCGCCGAGCGACGACAGGTCGAGCCCGCTCTGCGCGAGGCCGGCCTGCGTCCCCACGCCCGGGTAGTGGCACGTGTTGCACCCCTTCACCCCGGGAGCCAGCCCCGAGAAGAGCGGGCGGATCTGATCCTTGAAGCTCACCGTCGCGCCGGGGGCGGAGTCCGCGTCGGAGCAGTCGGCGACGAGATCGCCCACCTGGGCGTCGATGGCCGAGCACGCGGGCGCGAGGCAGAGCGCCGACGCGCAGAGGACCGCGACGGCGAGCGGGCGAATGTTGCACTGTACATGCAATCCGTTCCGCACGGCGTCGATGCTACACGGACGGGGCGGCTGCGTCGTCCCCGACGATCACGGGCATGCGAACGTGACGGGCACGTCGAACGTGGGCTGCCCCGTCACGTCTCCGCCGCGGAACGTGACGCGCGCGCGGCTCGACGCGGCCTCGACGCACCGCCGCGCGGCGGGTGGGCACGCGGCGCACGTGGCCCCTCGAAAGCGCCCGTTGTCGTCGAACCGGACCTGCACCGTCGCGCTGATGGGCCCCCCGGGCTGCGCCGCGAGCGACTGGCGAAAACACTGCGTGTACGCGTTCGACAAATCACCCGGGTGAAAATCTTTGGCCGCGACCGCGCCGTTGCTCTTGGCGGCGGCGACGCGCGCGACGCACCGGGACGCGCTGAACGCGGGGGCGGGAGGTGGCGGCGGCGGCGGCGTCTCGGGCGCCTTCGTGGGGGGCGGAGGCGCAGGCGCGGTCGACGGCGGCGGCGGCGCGGGATCGACGGTGGGCGTGGCGGTGGGCGCAGGCTCGGTGGCGCGATCGTTCGACTTGGGCGTCGTGGTGTGCGTCGCCTTGTGCGCGGCGGGCGCGGACGTCGTCGCGGGGGCCGCGCTCTCGGCAGGCGCCGCGCTCTCGGCCGGAGTCGCGCTCTCGGTCGGCGCGCCCGAGGCTGGCGTCGTGATCGACGCGTTCGCCGGCGGCGCGTCGGACGGAGAGACCGCGGGCGGTGCGACGACGGTCAACGGGGTCGGGCTGCGCAGCGCGACGACGACCCCGCCGAGCGCGCCCAAGCCCACGAGCGCGAGCGCCCCGCCGACGAGGATCGCTCTTCCGCCGCCGCGCGCTTGTGGGGCCGGCGCGACCTCGGCGCCGAGCGGCGTCACCTTGCCGGCGTCGGGTCCTCCGAGCGGCGCGGTGCGCGAGACGGCGTGCGCGGGCGGCTGGCTCGGCGCGGCAAGCGGCAAGCCCGCGACGGTGGGGGCGTCGTGGAGCGTCGCCGGCGCCGTGGGCGGCATGGCCGCGAGCACCTCGGGCGATTCTCCGGCGAGCGCAGCGCGCATGGCCGCGCGCATGTCGCGGGCCGACTGGTACCGCTCCTCGCGGCTCTTCGCGAGGGCGCGCAGGCACACGGCCTCGAGCCCGCGGTGCACGCCGGGAAAGATCGTCTGCGGCGGCGCCGGCGGCTCGGACACGTGCTTGAGCACCGTGGCGAGGGGCGAGTCGGCCTCGAAGGGCGTTCGACCCGTCAGCAGCTGATAGAGGATGATGCCGACGGAGTAGAGATCGCTGCGCGCGTCGAGCTTCTCGCCCTTGCCTTGCTCGGGCGACATGTACTCGGGCGTGCCGATGACGAGCCCTTGCGTGGTGAGCTTCTGTCCGCCGCTCTTGCGCTGTCCGTCCTCGTCTTGCTCTTGGATCTTGGCGATGCCGAAGTCGCAGACCTTCACGACGTCGGCCACCTTGCCCTCGTCGTCCTTGCCCTCGAGCACCATGATGTTCTCGGGCTTGAGGTCGCGGTGGATGACGCCCATGTCGTGCGCGACCGCGATCGCCGCGAGCGCCTGCGAGAGCAGCGACACGATGCGCTCGTTCGAGAGCGGCCAGTCCTCGTGGATGAGGCGGTAGAGGTCGCGCCCCTCGAGGTACTCCATGGCGATGTAGAGCAGGCCGTCGGGCTCTTCGCCGAAGTCGATGACGCGCATCGAGTTGGGGTGGTCGAGACGGCTCGCGGCCTTGGCTTCGCGGTGGAAGCGCGCCGCGAACTGCGTGTCGAGCCCCTGGTGCATCACCTTGACGGCGACGTTCTTGTCGAGCGCCGTCTGGCGCGCGCGGTACACCGCTCCCATCGCGCCGCCGCCGAGATACTTCTCGATGACGAACTTGCCGGCGATCGTGCGCCCTAGCAGCGCTGCGTCGGCTTCGTTCATACGTCCGCGAGCATACGTCACATGGCCACGCGCGCGAAGGCTTCGAGGGCGGCGGCGCGCACGGCGATCTCGGGCTCGCCCACGCGCGAGAGCGCTTCGGCGACGTCGCGCGGCGCGTCTCCCGCTTCGATGCGCGTTCGCGCTTCGGCCGAGCCGGTCAAGAGATCGAACGCGGGGATGTCGTCGACGAACTCGTAGCGCTCGGTGCGAAAGCGAAAGTCTGCCGGTGCGTGCGAGCGCGCGAGCGCGACGAGGGCGATGTACGTGGCGTACGGCCTGAAGCGCGCGCGATCCGTGACGTGGATCTGCACGCCGCCGCAGCGCTCGCGGCCGTGCTTGTGGAACGTGGGCTGGAACGAGAGTGGCCTGGCGACGAAGCCACCGAGCTCGAGCGCCGCGAGCTCACGCGCGAGGCGCGGGCCGTCGACCCACGGCGCCCCGGTGATCTCGAACGGGCGCGTCGTGCCGCGGCCGTCGCTCAGGTTGGTGCCCTCGAGCAGGCAACCGCCCGGGTAGACGAGCGCGGTGTCGTACGTGGGCATGTTGGGAGACGGCATCACGAACGCCCTGCCCCACTCGGGCGCGTGCGCCCCTCGCTCGAGCCCGCGCACCGCGACGACCCGCACGGCGTCGAGGTAGCCCTCGGCCGCGGCGCGCCACGCGACGATCTCTCCCAACGTGAGCCCGTGCCGCACAGGGAGCGGCTCGAGCCCTACGAACGAGCGGAACGCGGGCTCGACCAGGCGCCCCTCGACGACGTCGCAACCGAGCGGGTTGGGTCGGTCGAGCACGATCACGCGCACGCCGGCCGCCGACGCCGCGCGGGCCGCGAGCACCGCCGTCCACACGTACGTGTAGTAGCGCGCGCCCACGTCTTGCAGGTCGATGACGAGCGCGTCGAGGCCCTCGAGATCGGCGCGCTGCGGCGACAGGTCCTCCACGCGATCACCGTAGAGGCTCACCACGCGCGTCCCGTCGGAGGCGCTCTCGTCGCCGACGCCGATCATGTCCTGCGCCTCGCCGCCGTAGCCGTGCTCGGGCCCGAACAGCACACGCCACCGCACGCCCGCGGCGGCCAGCGCGTCGCTCGCGTGCGCCATCGAAGGGGTGACGCTCGCGGGGTGGGCGAGCAGCGCCACGCGCCCCGTGCGGAGCTCTGCGAGCAACCCGCCCGCGTCGTCTCGGAGAACCCTGTCGAGCCCGGTCTGCATCTCTGTCTCCTCTGCTGCGCGCCGCGCGTCGCTCACGGCCCGCTCACGCGTCGCGGAGCGCGGCCACGCCCGCGCCGGTGATCCGATACGCGACGGCCGCGTTGCCTGCGTCTCGTTCGTCCTCTTCGCCGTCGGGGGCCTCGCCGTACTCACCCACGGCCTCCACCAACCCCAGGTCGCACAGGCGCGTCATCGGCTCGTGCTCGTCGGCCGTGAGCTCCGAGCCGGTGAGCCCCCCGTGGTCTTCGTCCGACAGGCGCACCACGCGCAGGAGCGCGAGCTCGATGTGGGTCAGGCGCACGGACGACACGCGCCGTGGCGTGTCACGGAGGGCGGCGCGCGTAAAGGCGCCCGGGGGCCGGGGCGAGGCCACGCCGTGGCCGTCACGCAAAGGTTGCGTGGGCGTCAATCCATTCGCAAAGGCCTGTTTCTGCTGGTAGCTTCGCCGTTGAAACTTTTTTCATACCCGAGGCCCGATCATGCGACGCGTGCTGGTCGTCGACGACGAAGAGAACATCCGCCTCGTGCTCAAGACGCTCCTCAAGCGACACGGCTACGACGTCGAGGTCGCCGAGAGCGGGGAGGCGGCGCTCGGCAAGGTCGACGGCTTCGGTCCCGACTTCATCTTGACCGACGTGCGCATGCCCAAGATGGGCGGCCTCGATCTGCTCGCCACGCTCAAGGCCAAGCAGAACCCCGCGACCGTCATCGTGATGAGCGCGTACGGCAGCGTCGACCTCGCGCTCGAGGCGATGAAGGCCGGCGCGTACGACTACGTCAGCAAGCCCTTCAAGCCCGACGAGATCGTGCTCGTGCTGCGCAAGGCCGAGGAGCGCGAGTCGCTCAAGCGAGAGAACCGGGCGCTGCGCGAGCAGATCCAGAAGGAGAACCAGTTCGAGTCGATCTTGGCCAAGAGCGCTCCCATGACGGAGATCTTCCGGACCATCTC
>JAGQJA010000160.1:0-8240 GCA_020430845.1 Myxococcales bacterium | reverse complement strand
GGCAAGGAGCTGGTGGCGCGCGCCATCCACACGCGCGGCGCGCGCAAAGGGCAGGCGTTCGTGGCGATCAACTGCGGCGCCATCCCCGAGAACCTTCTCGAGAGCGAGCTCTTCGGCCACAAGAAGGGCGCGTTCACCGACGCCAACAGCGACCGGCGAGGTCTGTTCGAGGAGGCCGACCACGGCACGCTCTTCCTCGACGAGATCGGCGAGCTTCCGCTCAACCTGCAGGTCAAGCTGCTGCGCGCGCTGCAAGAGGAGCAGATCCGGCGCCTCGGCGACACGCGCGACGTGAAGGTCGACGTGCGCATCATCGCGGCGAGCCACCGCGATCTGGCCGAAGAGACCAAGGCCGGGCGTTTCCGGGAGGACCTCTTCTACCGCATCAACGTGCTGCCCATCGTCATCCCGCCGCTGCGCGCGCGGCGCGAGGACATCAACCTGCTCATCGATCACTTCGTGACGCGCAACAACGCGCGCCTGGGCACCGAGCTCCGCGGCCTGACCGCCGACGCGCGGCGCCTCTTGCTCGAGTACGCCTGGCCCGGCAACGTGCGTGAGCTCGAGAACACCATCGAGCGCGCCATGGTGCTCGCCGACGGCGACCTCATCGACATCGGCGATCTGCCCGAGCGCCTGCGCGAGGCGCTCGACCCGGTGCAGATGCAGCTGGCGAGCGGAGAGCTGTCGATCAAGAAGACGAGCGCCGCGATCGAAGAGATCCTGATCCGGCGCGCCTTGCAGAAGACCCGCGGCAACCGCACCCGCGCGGCCGAGCTGCTCGAGATCAGCCACCGGGCGCTCCTCTACAAGATCAAGGACTACCGCATCACGGACCTGTGAGAGACGCGCCTCGAGCGTCCCGCAGCGCGTAGCGGGTGGCGCGGGCCCACCCGGTGCGGACGACGAGCCTGCGCGCGATCAACTCGCGGAGCGCGCGCAGCGTGGTGCTCTCCGAGAGGCCGAGGGCGCGCGATAGCTCGCGGACCCCCACACGCTCGCGGGTCTGCTCGAGCTTCTCGAGCACGCGCGTCACCGGCGTCTCGTCGTCTGCGGCGTGTGCGCGGAGGCCACCCGCGGCGCGCGCGCGATCGACGGTCCGATGGACCGCGGGCGCTTCGCCGTCCACGAGCGGGGCGTCGAGCTCCACCGACTCGACCGCGTCGGCGTAGTGCAGCGCGACGCGGCACCCGTAGCCGGCATCGTGGACGAAGATCCAGTCGCCGTGCGGCGCGAGGAACGTCCGCAGGCGGTGGATGGTGGTGCGCACGAGCGGGTCGTGCCGCTCCGGGCGATAGGATCGCAGCCCCCAGAGCGCCGACACGATCTGCTCCTTCGACGCGACGCCTCGGGCGAGGAGCTGGAGGAGGGCGACGCACCAACGCGGAGGCGAGCCCTTGAGCTCGAGGTCTCCGTGATCTTCGAGCAGCGCGACGTTCTCGCCCGAGATGAACACGATGCGCCTACCGGGCGTCAGCCCGAGCAGCTCGGGCACGGGTCCCAACAGGCCGAGCGCGAGCAGCCTCGGGAGCACGCGTCTGTCGCGCGTCGCCACCGCGCGGAGCAGCGGCGTGAGCTCGTCTTCTGGGAAGGCTCGCGCCACCGCGGGAGTGAGGTCGAGCTGCTCGAGCGTCGCCTTGGCCCGATAGTGCTCGTGCGTGCGCGCCAGACCGCGCAGCTCGGCGGCCACGCGCGCGTACCGCGGATCGTCGCCGGTGGCCCGCGCGACGAGCGCATCGAACAGCAGGAGCTCCACGCGAAACGCCACGTCGTCCTCGGCGACGAGCCCCCTCGTCGGCTCGAGGAGCGCCGAGCACGCCGCCGGCCCTTCGCTCCAGCGTCGGACGTGGAGCCGGGCCAGCAGCGTCATGATCTTGGCGCGGCGACCGTCCGCTCGCCGGGCGTCGGCGTCGGCCTCGTCGAGCGCGGCGTTCGCCTCCGAGCATCGCCCTCGCAGCGCGAGCAGCGTCGCCGACTCTGTGAGCAGAGCCCGCCGGGAGTAGGAGTCGTGCGCGGGGCGTCGCAAGAGCGTCTGGATGCGCTCGAGGGCCTCGGGGCCGGCGATGAACTCGGCGCCGTAGTTCGCGATCGAGCACTCGATGGCGTAGGCGTTCATGCCGAAGCCGAGCCGCTGCGAGTGCCTCCTCGCTTGCTCGAGCAGGCTTTCTGCGGCGCGGTATTGCCCGAGCTGCGCCAGCGCGTGACCGCGGAGATCGTTGGCGAGCATCTGCACGTACCCGAACCGCACGACGTGCGCGGCGCGCAGCGCTCGGAGCGCGTGCTGCGCCGACGCGCGGTACCGACCGGTGAAGTAGCGATGACACGCCAGGCCTTGGAACACGAACGCGGCGACCCACGGGTCGGGGTCGCGCGTCCGCCCGAGCGCCCCTGCGACGAGGAGCCGGTGAGCGCGCTCGAAGTTGCCGGCCCTCGCGTACGCGACACCGAGAAAGAATCGGGAGGCCGCCGACGTCCGTGGGTCGAGCGCGCCCCCGTGCCGCCGAGCGCCGTCGAAGCACACCTGGGCGTCCTCGGTCCGGCCCAGGAATGTCAGCGCGCCGACGACGAACGCGACGTCCGCGGCGGCGATCGGACGCGACGGGCCGAACGTCGCCTCCACGACCTTCGCGTAGCGACCTGCGAAGAAGTCGCGCGCGAGCGGTGTCTCCCCTGGGCGGGGCGGGTGGCTTGGCTTGCGTGCCATCGATGGTTGCGTGCGGCGGCGTGGAAAACGCGCCACGCCGGGGCAGTCTGACGCGATTAAACCATTGAATCAATGGGATAAAATATACAATCCCGTCACACTTTTCGAGCGCCGTCACGGGCCGAAACTCGGCACCGAGCGTGCGCCGTTGCAGGTTGTCCTTCGCCGACGCAACGGCTCGGCATCACGAAGGAGAAGGTCGATGAAGAAGATGTTTTCGATGGTGGCTTCACTGGGTGCGCTCGTGGTCGTGGGCTGCAGCGCGGGCGGCGCGGACGAGCCTGCGGCGACGCGTGCGGACAGGATCGTCCTCGACGTTCGTTGCACGGCGGACGGGGACTGTCCGAGCGGGTTCGAGTGCGAGCAGGAGCACGCGACGAGCTACTGCAAGTCCCACGAGAGCAGCCCTGCGGGGGGCAACGGCAGCAGCGGCAGCGCATCCACGACCGGCGCGTGTCCGGCCGGGTTCGAGCAAGAGACCGAGCACGGCGGGACGTTCTGCAAGCCGCACGGCGGGGGTCGGACCGACGACGCCGGCACCGTCCCCAGCACCGGCTCGTGCACGACGGACGCCGATTGCGCCGCGGGGCTCGAGTGCGAGGTCGAGCACGGCACCGCGTCGTGCAAGCCGCACCGGAGCCGCGGCGGCAAGGGCAAGTGACGCGCAGCCCCTGGCGTGTCGGAGCTGAAATGGTATGCGCAGGAACATGTTCATGAATCGCCGGACGCTGGTGTTCGGCTCGCTGCTCATCGTCGGGTGCGCTGGTGCCGCAGACGGACAAGGCGCCGAGAACCCGCCCAAGGTGATCGACGAGCCGGCGCCGACGCCGGGCACCTCCCCCACCCGCGGCGCCGTGCCGCCCGGACGCGAGTTCTCGGGCGCGTACGACGTCCCTGTTCCGCCCGAGCTTGCGGCGGCCGCGACGTACGCCACGGCCCACATCCACTGGACGACGCAGGACGGGGCGGCGCGCCTCGAGTACGACCTGCCGCAAGGGCTCGTCGGTGGCGTGGTCCACGTCGAGTTCGCCGGTGCGTTCGACCCTCAGGCGAACAAGGCCACGCTGACGGGCGCCGCGGGGAGCGCCGAGTGCACGGTGAGCGCGACGAGCGTCTCGTGTCTGGAGCACATGCCAGGGATTCTGCCTCTCCAGCCCGACATGGCGCTGGTCGAGGCCGTGTCGCGGCAGGACTATGCCGGCCCGGTCCAGCATCGCGTCGACGTCACGAGGCGCTTCATCGGGGATCCCATCGGCATCGTTCGCTTCGAGCTCGACACAGGCGTTGCTGCCCCGCCTGACGACGACGCGAAGCAGAAGCGCAAACGCGGCGACGGCTGAGCACCACGGGAGGGCGAGCGTCGCGCCGCGCTGTGAGAAACGCGCTTACAGGCAGGGGCGAGTGGTAGAATGCGCCCATGCGCCTCGCTTGGATGCTCGCCCTCCCCCTCGTCGTCGCCGCCTGCGGCTCTTCTCCCAAGAAGCCCGCCGCAGACTTTCCCATCCCGCCCGACGAGGGAGGGTCCAAGCCCGACGAGTCGGCGCCCAAGTGGGACAGCTCGACGACCAAGCCCGAGCCGGCAGCGAAGCCCGGCGCGGTCGTCAACGAGAAGGGCGCGCGGCGCATGGACCAGTACGACAAGGACTCGACCGAGGTCGTGCTCAAGCGCGCGGCGCGGCAGGTCAAAGACAACTGCGGCGGCACGACCGGCGAGGACGGCAAGGCCACCGGCCCGTGGGGCAAGGTCACCGTGCAGGTGAAGCTCGGACGCAACGGCCACAGCAAGGGCGCTGAGGTGCCCGCGCCCTACGGCGACAAGCCGGTCGGCAAGTGCGTCGCCAACGCGTTCGCGAACCTCACGTTCCCGCCCTGGTCGGGTGAGGACACGACCGTGCCGTGGGAGGTCGAGCTCGTCGAGCCCAAGGCCGAGGCGCCCAAGAAGTAGCCGTCGCGCGCGCCCCGGCGATTCGGTCGGCGCTGGATCATTTCACCCCGGAAGCGGCCGTCCACGGCTCGCGCGCGGCCCTCTGCCGCGCCGCGATGCCATTCAAGTATATGATATTACTTGATACTACTTGTGCCTACACTGTGGCATAGAAGCTGAATCTGCGGGGGCATGCTCGCCATCGTCCGCCGCCTCCTCGCGCTCTCCACGCTCGCCCTCTCGGTCACCGCGCTCGGGGCCACCTCGACGGGCTGTGCGGCCGACACCGGCGGTGAGGAGAGCGAGGACGACGAGCCGGGCACGACCGAGGACGCCATCAACGCGCCGCGCGCGAGCGGGCCGCTGCGCTTCAGCCACGCGTGCGACGCCGGAGAGAAGATCACCATCGCGGCCGTGGGCGACGTGCTCTTGCACAAGGGTCTGCAGGTGCAGTCCGTCGACGCGTCCGATCACTTCAAGTCGCTCTGGCGCGGCATGAGCCACCTCGTCGCACAAGCCGACGTCGCCTACGCCAACCTCGAGGGCCCCACCGCCGAGGGCGTCAACAAGTCGGGATCGTCGGTGCGCGATCCGGGCCACACGTTCGACGACAACGTGTACTCGAGCTACCCGATGTTCAACTACCACCCGAGCCTCGTCGACGATCTCAAGTCGACCGGCTTCGACGTGGTCTCGACCGCCAACAACCACTCGCTCGACCGCAGGGCGGTCGGCGCCGATCGCACCATCGCGAACCTCGAGCGCGCGGGCCTGGCCTTCACCGGGACGCGCCCCTCGACGGACGCGTCGCGCCCCTGGCACGCGATGACGACCACCCGCGGCGTACGCCTCGCGTGGTTGGCGTGCACGTTCTCGACCAACGGCATCCCCGACAGCAAGAAGCAGGTGCTGCACTGCTACGAGAACCGCAGCGAGGTGCTCCAGACGATCCGCGACCTGTCGGCCCGCCGCGACGTCGACGGCGTCATCGTCACGCCGCACTGGGGTGAGGAGTACATGCACACGCCGCGCTCGCAAGAGAAGCAGCTCGCGCACGACATGCTCGACGCCGGCGCCACCGCGGTGCTCGGCGGCCACCCGCACGTGGTGCAGCCGTGGGAGAAGCACGTGACGCCCGACGGGCGCGAGGGCTTCGTCATCTATTCGCTCGGCAACTTCGTCAGCGGGCAGTCGCAGCTGCCGCGCCGCTCGTCGCTCGTGCTCTACCTCGGCCTCACCAAGGGACGCGACGGCAAGGTGTTCGTCAACGGCGTGCGGCACGTGCCGCTCACGATGCGGCGCTGGACGGTCGAGCCGTCGGACAAGGCCTCGGACGCGACCGAGAGCATGGCGCTCACGACGCAGATCTTCGGCGAGTGGAACCGCATGAAGTCCGACGAGCGGCTGGTGACCAACCCCGAGTGCCGCTGAGAAGAGAGACGGGCGACTCCCCGGCGCGCCCGCGTGCTCGGCTCAGAGCGCCTCGTCGAGGCGGCGCATCGCCTCGAGCAGCAGCGCCTCGCCCGACTCGGTGATCGTGCGCCCCTGCGGGACGAAGCTCGGGTCGAGCGCGAAGTCGCCGTCGGTGAGGCGCGCGAGCGAGTAGAAGGCCTCGGCGCCGCGGCGCTCGCCGTGCACCGCGTCGACGATCGCGCCCTCGACGAAGTGCACCTCGCCCGAGCGCTGTCCTGCGCGGATGGCGAGCTTGCCGCTCTTCTGGCCGTTGAGCAGCATCTGCACGATGTCGGGCAGGCTCATCTCGCGGAGGCTCCCCGACACGCCCTTCTTGCCGCGCTGCGGGGCGCTCTCGAGGCGCGCGCGGATCTTGGTGGCCACGAGATCGACGCTCGACGGCTTGACGATGAAGTCGAGCGCGCCCAGGTCGAACGCCCGCTGCGCGCTGGCCTGCCTGTCGGTGTAGAACACCCACGGCAGCGCCTCGCCCCAGTCTTCGGCGCGCGCGAGCGCCAAGAAGAGGAGCGTGTCGCCGTCGGGCAAGAGCGCTTCGCTCACCACCATGTCGAACGTCGTGCCCGCGGAGAGGATCTCGCGCGCCGCGCCGAGTGAGCGCGCCGTGGTCACGTCGAAGCCGTCTTCGCCCAGCCGGCGCTCGAGCTCGGTCGGGTCGGCGTCGACGAGCAACACCGACCCCGACGCCGGCGCCGTGTTCTGCTGCCCCGCCACGAGTGCCTTGATGACCTCGACCAACGCGCCGTCGAACAGCGTGCCGCGGTTCTTCTCGAGCACGCCGAGCGCCTCACCCGCGCTCAGCGCGCGGCGGTACGGGTTGCGCGGGTTCTGCGTGAGGTCGACGTACGTGTCGGCGATGGCGAGCAGGCGCGCGCCCCGCGGAATGGCCTCCGCGGCCAACTTGCGCGGCAACCCCGCGCCGTCGAAGCGCTCGTACATCGACGCGACGATCGTGCGCACGTCGGCCGAGAGCTTGGCCGACTCGAGCAGGCGCAGCGGCGCGTCGTAGAGCTCGGCGGCGCGAGAGCGGTGCGACTCGGCGCGCGCGACGTTGAGCGGCGTGAAGTGCCCCTCGGTCTTGCCGAGATCGTGCACGAGCCCGGCGAACACCGTGGCCTGGGCCTCGGCTTCGGGCACGCCGAGCTTGGCCGTCAGTCGTTTGAGCAGACGGCCCACGTCGCGCGAGTGGCCCGCGAGATCGGGCCGCGCCATGTCGATCAGATCGACGAGCGCCTCGACGGCGGGAAACAGCTGCGCGGGCGGCGCGCTCTTGGCCCCCGGGGCGGGAGCGGCGGGCGGCGTCATCACCTGCGGGTTGAGCGACGAGGCGACGGGGGCGTCGAGCGTCGGCGCGGCGGCAGGCGCAGGCGCGGGACGTGCGCGAGCAGGCTGCGCGACCGGCATCGCGGGACGCGCGGGCGGGGGCTCGGGCGGAGGCGCGACCGAGCCGCGCCGATCCGTCATCGTGCCGTCTTCGTTGAGCTGGCGCCCGTACTCGAGCACGTAGCTCGTGGCGTTCTGGCCGAGGCGCTCGAAGGCGATGAGGTCGTTCGCGTAGAACTTGGCGATCGCGGCGGCCACGGCCGCGGGCCGCGCGACGAACGGCTTGACCTGTTTGACGCCCGCGACGAGACGGATCTCGGTGAGCACCTGCTCCTGCTCGGGGTCGGCGGTGACGACGCCGAGCACGCTCGCCTTGGGGTCGAACGTGACGGGGAACACGCCGAGCTTCTCGGCGACCTTGCGCGGGATGGTGAGCAAGGTGGCGCGCGGGATCTCGGCCTTGGCGAGCCGCTCGGTCGAGACGAAGTGCGTCTGGTAGATGGCGCTGAGCGCCTTGAGGAGGTCGGCCTCGGTGTAGACGTTCGTCTGGATGAGGACTTCTTCGGACCGCGCGCCCGTGGAGCGCACCTGCTCGACGACGCTCTCGTAGGCGCCCTCGGGCAGCGTGCCCGCGCGACGCAGGAGCTCGATGGCCTTCAAGGTTGCCGCGCCGCTCACACCTGGATGTTAGCTTGCTTCTGCCGCCCGCTGGCGTACGAAGCTGAGGAGAAAATCGAGGGCGACCCGATTCTGGCCCCCCTCGGGGATGACGATGTCGGCGTGGCGCTTCGACGGCTCGACGAACGCGATGTGCATGGG
>JAGQJA010000159.1 GCA_020430845.1 Myxococcales bacterium | reverse complement strand
ACGCAGACGCAAACGCAGACGCCGCCCCCTCGAGCGCGCCGGCGACCGCCCCGAGCCCGGGCAAGGCCCCCTCCCCCGCCGACGACGACGCAGATCCGGGCGTCCCGGGCTGGCTACCCCCGGCCGCCGCGGCGGTCGCGGGCGGCTCGTTCATGCTCATGGAGCTCGTGTGGTACCGAATGCTCGCGCCCCTGCTCGGCGGGTCGTCGTACACCTTCGGGCTCATCCTCGCGGTAGCGCTCACCGGCATCGGCATCGGCGGCGCGCTCTACGGCAAGGTCAAGACGCCCGCGACGCCTCGCGCGTTCGCGGTGACGTGCGCGCTCGAGGCCGCCTTCATCGCCGCGCCGTTCGCGCTCGGCGACCGACTCGCCGTCCTCTCGGCGCTGCTCCGCCCCCTCGCCAAGGCGGGCTTCGGCTGGAGCATCTGCGCATGGACGGTCGTGTCGATCATCGTCGTGCTCCCCGCGGCCATCGTCTCCGGGGCGCAGTTCCCGCTCATCATCGCGCTCTACGGGCGCGGCGCGCGATCGGTCGGTCGTCACGTCGGGGCCGCGTACCTGGCCAACACCATCGGCGGGATCGCGGGCTCCATCGCGGGCGGCTTCGGGCTCGTGCCCCTGCTCGGCGCGCCGGGCTGCTGGAAGCTCGTGGTCGCGTCGCTGGTCGCCGCCGCCTTCGTCGCGCTCTGGGCCGAGGTGCTCACGGCGCGCGCGTCGGGCGCCGTGCCGTTCCAGCACCCGCGCACGACGGCGATGGTCTTCGCGCTGACCGCGTTCGCGGGCGCCTGCTTCTTGACGCGCGGTCCGACCGCGGTGTGGCGACACGCGGGCATCGGCGCGGGCCGCGCAGACCTCCGGCTCGAGCCCGTGTCGACGTCGGCGCTCGAAGGGTTTCGTCACACGTTCGAGCGCGCCGTCTTCTGGGAGGAGGACGGCGTGGAGAGCACGGTGGCCCTCTTGCACAACGCGGGCTTCGTGTTCGTCGTCAACGGCAAGGCCGACGGGCACGCGGTGGGAGACGCGGGCACGCAGGTCATGAGCGGCGTGCTCGGCGCGCTCGTCCACCCGGCCCCGAAGCACGCGCTCGTCATCGGTCTGGGCACGGGCAGCACGGCCGGGTGGTTGGGCGCGGTAGAGAGCCTGGAGCGGGTCGACGTCATCGAGCTCGAGCCCGCCATCTTGCGCGTCGCGCGCGACTGCGGGCCGGTCAACCGCGACGTCATGGCCAACCCGAAGGTGAAGACCACGCTCGGCGACGCGCGTGAGGTGCTCCGGACCTCGCGGGAGCGCTACGACGTCATCTTCTCCGAGCCGTCCAACCCGTACCGCGCCGGCATCTCGAGCATGTACACGGCCGAGTTCTACACCTCCGCCGCGGAGCGCCTCGAGAAGGGCGGCCTGTTCATGCAGTGGATGCAGGCCTACGAGGTCGAGCCGTGGGTCATCGCGACGGTGATGACGACGCTCCATCAGGTCTTCCCGCACATGACGCTCTGGCAGACGATGGGCGGCGACCTGCTGCTCGTCGCGGGCAAGGAGCCCCTGGTGCTCGACGCCGCGGCGCTCCGTGCGCGCATCAAGACCGAGCCGTTCGCGTCCGCGCTCGCACACGCGTGGCACACCGACACACTCGAGGGCGTGCTGTCGCACTTCACGGCCACGGGGGAGCTCGCCGACATCATCGTCGAACGCAAGCTCGGATCGGTGAACACGGACGACCAGAACGTGCTCGAGTTCGCCTTCGCGCGGAGCGTGGGCTCGAACAAGCGGGCCGAGGGCGACATCCAAGATCTCGCGAAGCGCCTGGCCGTGACGCGGCCGCACGTCAACGGCGAGGTCGACTGGGACCGCGTGGCCGAGGAGCGTTGGCTCTTCGAGGCGCTCTCGGGCCTGCCGCTCGACCCGCCGCCCGACAAGCTCGAGCGCCTGAGGCTCGGCCGCGTGATCGACGCCACGCGCGTGGGGCAGCACGCCGTCGCCGGTCGCATCTGGGCCAGCATGGGCCGCGAGCCGCGGTCGTACGGCGAGCGCACCGTCGTCGCCGAGATCATGGCGATGAGCGGCACCACGCCCGCCCACGCCGCGCTGCTCGACCTCGCGCCCAACGAGACGGAGCGTGACCTCTTTCGCGCGCGCTGGGCCACGCGCCACGGAAACCTTCGCGCCGCCGAGGCGAGCGTCGAGAGCGCCGTCAAGCGCCTGCGCACCGACCCGTGGGTCCGTCAGCCGCTGATCGGGACGCTCCTCGGCCTCGCGCGCGATCTCGCGCGACGCGATCCGCCGTTCGCCGCCCGGCTCTTCGATCTCATGTCCGAGCCCTTCGCCGTGCACCTCGCGCGCGAGGACCGGCTGATGACGCGCCTCACGACCACGCGGCTGCTCGCGGACGTGCCCCGCTGCGTGCAGGCGCTCGCCGAGCTCGAGCCGCCGTTCTGGGACCGCACGCTCCTCGAGACGCGCGTCGCCTGCTACGCGAAGGCGGGCGATCCGCGCGCCACCGCCGCCGAGAAGGACCTCGTCGCCTACCTCGACATCGAGGGGACGTTCGGCGCGTCCATCCCCTCGGCCCCGCAGCCCGACGCGGGCGCCTCGCCCGCGCCCGCGCCGACGCTCACAGAGGACGGCGGCGCGACCGTGGACGACGCGACCGACGCCGCGAGCCCCGCCGCGACCGGCGGAGACGCAGGCGCCAGCGCGCGTGAGGCGGGCGCGCCCGACGACGCCGGGGGCGGGCGCGCGGCCGAGGCGGGACCGTGAAGCTCCTCGAGAGGATCGCGCCGCACGCGCCGCTCCTGGTCGCGGCGACCCTCGCCCTCCCCACCCTGCTCGCGTATTACCCGCCGATGAGCGACCTGCCTCATCACGAGGCCATGGTCGGCCTGCTACGCAACTTCAACGATCCCTCGATCGTCCCCCACGGGCTCTACCGGATCAACCTCGGCCACCCGAACCAGCTCTTCCACCTCCTCGGGGCGCTGCTGTCGTTCGTCGTCGGGACGCGCTGGGCCGTCAAGCTCGTCATCACCGCGTCTCAGCTGCTCATCTTCTGGTCGGGCGCGCGGCTGGCAGACCACGTCGGCCGGTCGCGCTGGAGCACGCTGTTGCTGGCGCCCCTGGCGCTCGGCTTCACCTACTACTGGGGGCTGGTCGCCAACCTCATCGGCTACGCGGCGTTCTTCTTCGCGCTCCCGCTCATGGATCGCTTCGCCAAGACTCCCACGTGGCGCGGCGCGGGCAAGCTCTGCGCGGCCATGCTGCTGCTCGACTTCGCGCACGGCAGTGTCTTCCAGATGGGCACGGGCGTCATCGCGCTCTTCGCGCTCTGCTACCCGCTGCGCCTGCGCGCGACAGCGCTGCGCCTCGTCCCCGCCGCCGCGGCCGTGGTGCTCACGCTCGTGCACCTGTGGTGGCAGCAGCGGTTCTACACGCCGAGCGTCATCGAGGTCCCGACCCGCTTCTTCTCTCTGTGGACGAAGCTCATCCTCCTGCCCAACGTGCTCTTCGGCGCGCACGACCTGCCCGCGCTGCTCTTGCTGTGCATCATCTCGCTCGTCGGGCTCGTCGCCCTGCTCGGCGCGCGCATCCGACACGACACGCGAGACCCGGACGACGCCCCGCCCCGCGGCAAGCTCGAGCGCGTGCGGGCGTGGGCGCTCCGCTACCGGTTCGAGATCGTCGGCGCGCTCTTCGTGCTCGCGTACTGGACGGCGCCGTTCAACTGGAAGGGCGCGACGCTGATCCACGAGCGCTTCTTGGGGCCTGGGTTCGGCATCCTGGCCATCTGCGCGGCGCCTCGCGCGGCGGTCCCGCGCATCGCCAAGTTCGTCCTGAGCGTGCTCCCCGTGGGCATCATGCTCCTGTCTTGGCCGCAGTTCCTCGACTCCCATCAGACCTACAAGGACCTCGAGTACATCATCGCGCGACTACCGACCGGTCGTTCGATCGGCATCCTGGTGCTCGACCGCGCCGTCTACCGCACGCGGATCTTCTCCGTCGGCCCGGGCGGCGGACGCGTGCTCGCCGAGCGCGGCGGCCGCGTGAGCTTCGCGTTCACCGCGTCGCCGATCGCGCCCGTGCAGATGACGCCGCGTTACCGCTGGGACGAGTACGACATCCGCACGTTCGCCCTGGGAACGCGGGGCCTCAAGCCCGAGCACGACCTCAAGCGCTTCCACTGGCTGGTCGTCTACTCGCGCGAGCCGATCGCGCGCCGCCTGCTCAAGAAGGCGATGAAGCCGTACGCGCAGCTCATCGATCAGAGCGGCGATTGGCTCCTCTACGAATCGAACGCGCCCGAGGTGACGCCGCTCCTCGCCGACGATCCGGCCGACCCGCGCGAGCCGACCATCCTCGACATGGTGAACAAGCTCGTCGACGAGGAGCGCGAGGCCAAGGCGCGCGGCGAACCGCCGCCCGAGTGAGCCCCGGTCCGGCGCCGCCCCCTACCCCTCGAGCGTCGCGAGGCGCCGACGCGCCTGCGGCGTCCTCGGGCGCATGTCGACCACGAACGCGTGCAGGTGCGCCGCGCGGGCCTGCACGCGCCGCGACGCGCCCTCGAAGGCAGGATGCTTGAGCAGCGCGGGCAAGAGCTCGTCCTGCCAGCCCGGCCCGCCGAAGTAGGGCCAGCGACCGACGCCGTAGACGAAGCGCTCGGCCACGGTCGCGTCCTCGTGCGTGTCGGTGAACTTGAAGCCACCGCGCCCGAAGAGCTTCTTCACGCGGTCGCCGAGCGTCTGCCCGGGCGACACCTGGAGGTCGGGCCACCACGGACAGTCGAAGTAGATGTGGTCGCGCACGCGCCCGTGGCGCCACAGCTCGGGACCCAACACCTCACGTTGCCACGACTCGGGCGCCTCGACGTGCACGCCGCGCAGGCGCGCCGCGCCGCGCACGATGGCCACGCCCCAGTTGTCGGGGTTACAGACGGCGACCACGAGCACCTTGCGCGCGAGCGCCGCGACGCTCGCGAGGTACGCGCGCCAGTCGGGCACGAAGCTGAGCGCGTGGTAGCAGAGGACCATGTCCGCGCGCGGCAGAGACGCCACCTCGTCCTCACCGCAGACGACGACGCGCGCGTGCGGGCTCCCCGCGTAGATGCCGCGCGCGACCTCGGCGTGCGCCTCGGTGGGGACCGCGCTCGTGACCTCGACGCCCCGGGCCGCGAGCCCGACGCCGTGGACGCCTGCCACCCCGGCCATGCCGTCGACGGGCCCTTCGAGCATCGACTCGACGTCGTACTCGCGCGCGAGCGCGTCGAGGCGCTGGTAGAAGCAGTACCGCTCGTAGGCGGTCCCGAGGCCGCGATCCTCCTCGATGAGGTGCTTCATGCGACCCCCGCCATGTTCGCCATGACCTTCGCGAGCGACGGCGCGTCGAGCAGTAGGTTCGTGTAGCTCGCGTTGGCCAGCGGGCACGCGCACTCGTGGCGCCGCACGCTGTCGCGGAAGGCGTCGGCCAGCGGACCTTGCCAGACCCGCTTGAAGTCGTATTCGAAGTCGCGCACGTTGCCGACCGACTCGGCGCGCACGCAGCAGCCCCACACGTGTCCGTCGGGCGCGAGGTGCGCGCTCGCCCAGCCGGCGTAGCAGTCGATCACCTGCCGCTTCTCTTCGAGGATCTTCGCGGCGAGCTCGTAGTACTCGAGGCGCAGCGACTGCACGAGGCGCGCCACGGGCACGAGCGAGCGGTGCTCTCGGATCGAGGACGTGAGGTGCTCGACGACGCGCCGGTACTCGTCGGGCTCGGGCGTGATCGCCTTGTCCATCGTCTTGAGCTCGACGCGGTTCTCGGCCACCTCGGTGATGAACGAGTCGGGCCGGAACACGCGCCGGGCCTCGGCCTCGATCTCGGGGATGCGCGCGACGTTGAACTTGGACACGACGGTGTGCACGCCGAGCACGACGTGGTCGTAAGTCTTCTTGAGGTCGTGGACGAGCTCGGCGACGCCCAGGAGCTTCTGCCAGTTGCCGGGCGCGCCGCGCAGGCGGTCGTGCTCGGCGCCGATCTCGTCGACCGAGAGGTTGAGCACGAGCTGCGCCCCCCGGGACAGCTCGGCGATGCGCGGCAAGAGCGTGTGGATACGCTCGGTGATGACGCCGTTCATCGGGATGTTGATGATGTTCGGCTCGATCTGGCGACGGATGAGGTCGACGATCTCGGCGAGGTCGGACCGGACGAACTGGTCACCGCCCGAGATGGTGACCCAGATGGGCACGCGCTCGAGCGTCGGGAAGATCCGCGCGTACTCGTCGACCGAGAGGTCGTCGACCTTCTTCTGCCAGATGTCGCACGTGAGGCAGCGCGACGGGCACGAGTACGTGACGCTGACGGTCAGGTTGATCGGCAACACCTTGGGGCGGCCGGTGGCGTGCGCGGCGCGGTACTGGCCCAGGCGCGCGAGGAGCGGCAGCTTGCGCTTCACTTGTCTCCCTTGGGGCGGAGTTGCTTGGTAGACGCGAGGTGCGACCACGTGCGCTTTCTGCCGCCGACGATGCGAGCGTCCACGAACCCGGCCGCGCGCGCGGCGATCTCCACCGCCGTGGCGGCGAGGAGCGCCCGCTTGCCCTTGGCGTCCTGCTCGCGCAGCAGCTCGAGCGTGGTGCGGACGACCGAGGGCGTGTCGAGCGTGGCCACCTGATAGCCGAACGCGAAGTCGAGCCAGTAGTGTCCGCGCGCGATGCGGCGCCGCTGGTCGAAGTACTCCGACAAGCGCTCGGGACCGTGGTTGGTGACGATGGCGTCTCCCACGTACCCCAGCTCGTAGCCGCGAGAGCGCACGATGTTCTCGACGGATGCCTCGTCGACGATGGACAGCTCGCTGACGCTGTCGACGAGCTCGGCCCGCACGGCGACGAGCTCGCCCATCTTGGGCTCGAGCGTCGCTACGCGGTGGTGCAGCTCCCAGAGCACGCGCACCATCTGCCCCATGGTGGTCGACGGATCGTTGTCGGGCACCGGCCGCGCGCCCACCATGCCGAGGCGCGGGTCGTCGGCCAGCGCGCAGGTGAGCTTCTCGACGACGTCGGGCGCCGCCCAGAGGTCGGCGCTGCTGACGACGATCACCTCGGCCCGAGGGTCTCGCATGCGCAGGTAGGCATTGATCGCGGCGACCTTTCCCTCGCGCCGCTCCTGGACCACCACGTGGACACCCGGCCGGCCCTTGGACACGTCGCGCGCGAGCTGCGCGGTCTCGTCGGTGCAGCCGCTCGCGACCACGACGATCTCGATGACGCGCGCGCGCGTCGTCTCCTGCGCGAGGAGCGACTCGAGGAGGTTCTCTATGTTGCCCGCCTCGTTGTGCGCGGGGACGAGGATCGAGACGTTCATTCCGTGCGCCGGAGGAGGGTGGACACGGCTCCCACGCATGCGACAGCGTACCAAAACACGCGATACGTCGTACAGACAGCGACGGCCACGGGCGCGGCGAGGCCCGCGCGGGCGAAGAACACCACGAACGCGGCGTCGGCCGTCCCCCACCCGCCCGGGAGCGCGGGCAACGCGGCGACCATCATCGCCAGCGTCGTGCCGAGGTAGACCCAAGCCTCGGGCACCGGCGTCGCGCCGAGCGCGGCCACCAGCAGGCGCACGACGCCCAGCTGGATCGCGCTCACGAGGAGGCTCAAGAAGACGCCTCGCGCGAGGACGGCGCCCCCGTCGCTGTGCGACGTGTACTCGAGCACGGGCCGCACGAACCGCGTCGCGAAGCGCCCCTGGAGCCACGGGTGGTGGGCGAGGCGCTCGCTGCGCAGCACCGCCCAGAGCACGAGCGCGAGCACCGGGATGGCCGCCACGACCGCGAACGCCGCGCCGACGTCGCGCGCGCCGAACGCCGCGAAGGCCCCCATCGCGAGGAGCGACATCGTCACGAGCCCGAGCGCGCGGTCCACGACGACCGACGCGACGATCTTGGCGCTCGACACGTCGCGGCAGTGCGACACGACGTAGGCCACGCGCAGGGCGTCGCCGCCCACGCCGCTCGGGAGGAGCACGCCGCCGGCCTGCGCCTCGAGCGTGATGCGCCACGCGGCCCTCAGGGTCACGTCGGCGTGCGCCATACGCAGGAGCGCGCGCCACCGCGCGGCCCACACGAGCGTGCCCAGCAGGTACAGCGCGAACGCCAGCGCCACGAGGTGCGCGCGCATGCCGGCGAGCGTCGAGAGCAGACCTGCCTCGCACCCGGCCTCGGTGCACTTGTCGCGGATCGGCAACATCCACACGACGAGCGAGATCGCGACGATCGACACGCCCCACGAGAGCGGGCGGCGCCACCGACGCAGGCGAGACGCGGGCGCGGGAGGCGACTCGGCGGACGCAGCCGTCACGCCGCGGGCCCCCCGAGCGTGCGAGCGATGCCCTCGACGTACCCGACCGACGGCCGAAAGCCGAGCGAGCGGAGCTTGGTGACGTCGAAGCAGATCGAGCGCGTCATGACGTCGAGCTTCTCGTGGTTGATAGGCGGTTCGCTGTCGTGGAACGCGAGGCCGCGGTAGGCCGCGACGTCGACGACGGTGGCCACGGCCCGCGCGAGCCCGAGCGGGACGTGCAGCCGCGGGAGCGATCGACCGACCGCCTCGGCGACGCGCTCGCTCAGCTCGCGCAGCGTGGTCCACTCGGGCCCCGCCACGATCACGTCTTGGCCCGCGGCGCTGGGCTCGAGCGCGAGCGCGAGCAGCGCGGCCGACGCGTCGTCCACGTGCACGTGGTGGAGCGTGTTGTCGCCCGCGCCCACCAAGCGATACCTGCCGGCGCGGATCATCGCGGCGAGCTTGTCCATCATGCCGTTGCGATCGCCCCGCCCGTAGACGATGCACGGGCGCGCGACCACCACGTCGAGCGACAGCTCGCGCCCGAGCCCCTGCACCAGCTTCTCGGCCGCGACCTTCGTCGCCGAGTAGAGCGTCGCGGGGGCGTAGGGGTGGCGCTCGGAGACGGGCAGCTTCCGCGGGAAGCCGTACACGCCGACGGAGCTCACGTACACGACGCGCCGTACGCGCCCCGCCGACGCGCGCAGGAGCTGACCGACGAGCTCGACGTTCGCCTCTTGGTACTCGCGCGCGCCGACGCCGTGACGGTGCCGGATCGCCGCCGCGTGCACGAGCGCGGTCGCGCCCGCGAGCAGGTCGGGGTGGGCCAAGAGCCGCGTCATCGTCACGTAGCTCACGCCGGGCTCGACGGCCTCCGGCAGCTCGCGAACCACACCGGTCACGGCGTGACCTGCGGCGAGGGCGCGACGCACGACGTGGGTCCCGACGAACCCACGGGCGCCCGTCACGAAGATCCGAGCGGGCTCGCCCATGGCGTCGATGATCGTAGCATGGGCCTCGCCCGCGCAGGGTGTTTCGGGCTATCTTGCTCTCGTGTCACGTGGGATGCAGCGTGGATTCTCTGCGTTGGACTTGATCAACTTCGTCGGGCTCGCTGCGGTGCTCAGCGCGCTCGGCATGTACGGGATCGCCACGTGGGTGCGTCACTCCAAGACGACCGAGGCCGTGCAGGCCGTCGCGAACCTCGCGACGCTCTCGGCCGAGTACTACAACGCCTCCGACGCGACGCAGCCCACCGGCGCCGCGCCCGACTCGGTGCACGCGATGCGACACTTTCCGCCGAGCTCGCGCGCGCCCGTCCCCGAGGACGCGCTCAGCGTGCGCGGCCGGCGCTACCAGAGCAACCCCGCCGACTGGGCGGGGAGCCCTTGGCGTGAGCTCCACTTCTCGATCGTGCAGCCGCAGTACTACCAGTACGCGTTCGAGGCGACGGGCACCGGCGCGAACGCCAAGGCGACGGCCGTGGCGCACGGCGATCTCGACGCCGACGGACGGCGGTCGACCTTCTCGCTGGCCATCGCACCCGACGGCACGTTGACCGCGCGGGTCCTGCCCGAGGCGATGGTCAAAGAGCAGCCGCTGGAGTAGCCGTGCGCCGCCTGAGCCTCATCGAGAGCGCCGTCGCCGCTTCCCTGCTCGGGTCCATCGTCGCCGTGGCGGTGCCGGCCTTCGTGCGCGACGTGGAGAGCTCGCGACTGGTCGAGCCGGTCAGCGGGCTCGAGCGCCTGGCGACGAGCGCCGTCGCGCACGCGGTGGCGAGCGGCTCGTACCCCGAGAGCGCCCCCTGGACGCCCGCGGTCCCGCCGCGGGGCACGACCGAGATCGACCCCGAGGGGACGTGGGAGCACCCGACGTGGCGCGCGCTCGACTTTCGCGCGGCGCCCGAGGGACGCCCTCATGCGTACGCTTTCTCGTTCGAGCGCACGGCCACGGGCTTCACGGCGCGCGCGCAGGGAGACCTCGACGGCGACGGGCTCTTCAGCCTCTTCGAGGTGCGCGGGATCGCGCCCGCGGGCGGGACGCCGGCCACGCTGCCCGGCATGTACGTCGAGCGAGAGCTCGAGTGAGACGCGAGCGGGTGACGCTCGGCGCGGCGCTCGCCATCGCGCTCGCGACGCTCGGCATCTGGCGCGTCCAGCCTGGCCTCGCCGCCGACGTGCGCGTGGTGAAGAAGCGCGACGACGTCGTGATCGTCCCGCCCCCCAAGGAGCTCCGCGCGCTCTCGTTCGGCTACCGCACGGCCGGCGCCGACCTCATGTGGGCCAAGCTCGTGCTCGAGTACGGGCTCCACTGGCAGGACCGGCGCGCGTTCCCCGAGATGCCTCGTTACGCCGAGGGCGTGCTCGCGCTCGATCCCGAGCACCCGACGCTGTTCCGATTCCTCGACACGATGCTGCTCTACCGCCCCGGAGTCGTGACCGAGGCCGACGTGGACCTCGCGCGCACCTTCCTCGAGCGCGGCACCGCGGCGCGACCACAAGACCCGGACGTGTGGATGCAGTACGGGCAGTTCCTCGCGTTCTTGGCGCCGTCGTTCATCAAGGACGAGGCGAAGATCGAGCGCTGGCGCAAGGACGGAGCGCTCGCGATGACGCACGCGGTCGAGCTCGGCGCCAAGGCCGACCTGTCGCTCGCGGCCTCGACGCTCCTCAGCAAGGCCGGCGAACGAACGGCCGCCGTGCGCCACCTCGAGCGCGCCTACGTGCTCACCGACGACCCCGAAGAGCGCAAGCAGATCCGCCTCAAGCTGCAGCTCTACGCGGCCGACGAGCAGCAGGAGTCAGCCGAGCGCGCGGCCGCCGCGGTCGACCAGGTGTGGCGGCGATGGCCTTTCATGAGCCGCAGCGGCGCCTTGCTCCTGGGCCCCCGCCGCGATCCGGCGGCGTGCGCGGGGCCGGCGTCGTTCGACCGCACGACGTGCGCACGCGACTGGGCGCAGGCCACGCGCGTTCGATGATCTGCTAGACCCAGGACGATGCCTTCCGAGATCACTCGCATGTGCGGACAGCTCGTCCTCGGCGCCCTCGACGGCCCCGCGCCCGCGGAGGCCACGCGCAAGGCGCTCGCGCGCGGTGAGCGCGCCGGGTTCACCTTCTTCCGGCGCAACCTCGTCGGAGAGGGGCTCGAGCGCATGCAGGCCCTGGCGGCGCTCGCGCGCGACTTGTCCGCGGCGGATCGCAGCGACGCGCGCACGCTGCTCGCGATCGATCAGGAGGGCGGTCGCGTGATGCGGCTCGGCGAGCCGGCGCTGCAGCTTCCGCCGATGCGCGTGCTCGGCACGCACGACGACGTGGCGCTGACGCGACGCGTGGCGTGCGCGCAGGCGCGCGAGCTCGCGGGGCTCGGGCTCACCATGAGCTTCGCGCCCGTCGCCGACGTCCACTCCGAGCCGACCAACCCCGTCATCGGCGATCGCGCCTTCTCGACGGAGCCCGACCGCGTCGCCGCGCACGCACGCGCGTTCGCGGACGGCCTCGCCGACGGCGGTATCCTCGCGTGCGCAAAGCACTTTCCGGGGCACGGAGACACGACGGTGGACTCCCACCTCGATCTGCCGCGCGTCGATCACCCGCGCGCGCGGCTCGACGCGGTCGAGCTCGCGCCCTTTCGCGCGCTCGCCG
>JAGQJA010000158.1 GCA_020430845.1 Myxococcales bacterium | reverse complement strand
CTCGACGGTGGCGCGGTCGTGCACGCCCACGGTCCACTCCGCCTCGGGCTCTTCTTCGATCTCCGCGACCTCGAGCGGAGCGTCGGTCGACGCGAGAGGGCCCGCGTCGATCCGCGCGGCGTCGCGTGCCCCGGGGCGCTCGGAGGTGCGCACGACGCCCGACGAGCGGCGGTCGAGCTCGGTGCGACGGGCGCGGAGCCGCTCGCCCGTGAGCTTGTCGACGAGCTCCGCGATCTCCTGCCCTGTGGCGAGATGGTCGCCGACCGCGCTGCGGATGTCGCTCGCGAGCGCCGTCGCCGAGCGAGGGCGGAGGCCCGCGTCGAAGCGCAGCGCCGACATGGCGACGTCGAGGAGCGCGGTCCAAGGCGAGCCCGGCGTGAGCGTGGGGCGCGCGAGCTCACCTTCGCGCTGCGCGAGCAGGATCGCGGCGGGGTCCGCGTGCTCGTGCGGCGGGCGCCCCACGATCGCCTCCCACAAGATCGCGCCGAGCGCGTACACGTCGCACCGCGCGTCGATGGACGTGTCGCCGTCGAGCACCTCGGGCGCGGCGTACGCGAGCGCCTCCGAGTCGGCGCCCACGCGTGGCGGGCGCGGTCGGAAGAGGTGGACGACGCGGGTGACGCCGTCCTTGCCCACGACGACGTTGGCGGGGCAGAGGGCGCCGTGCAGCGCTTCGACGGGCGCTTGCATGCCGTCGCGCAGCGCGTGCAACGCGCTCAGTCCGGCGGCGACGTCGACGAGGACCCGCGCGACGACGGCGGGCGAGAGAGACGGCCCCGCCTCACGCGTCAGGCCCCCGGCGAGGCGCGCGGCGCGGGTGAGATCGTCGAGCGTCGTGCCGTCGATCCACTCGGTCGCGAGCAGGAGCTCACCGCGCGCGACGTCGACATGGCGCACGCGCGACAGGTTGGGGTGCCAGCTCTTCTGCACGCAGCGCGCGTCGCGGAGCAAGAGCGCCATCGTCTCGGCGTCGACCGTGCGCGCGCCGTCGCCGCCGCCGTCGACACGGCGAAAGCTCTGCAGGACGACGAGCTCGGAGCGGTTGCGGAGCGCCGCCGAGCAGGGGAGGGACCTGGCCCCGAGCTCGCGTAGCACGGCATAGCCCGATGCTTGCGTCGCGGCACTACGCGCAGCCTCGAACATGGACGATCATGATAGCGCGTGGTCACTCCAGTTGCCGGCGTGCCAATGCGGTTCGGTCGCAGAACGTGTGCGGTCTGCAGGCGATAGGTGCGCGTGTAAGTGAGGGCCGTTGTCCGCATTTTCGGCCGAGGCGGCCGCCAGGAGATGCGGGCGGCCCGCGGCTCGGCCGGCGCCGGCTACTTGGCCGGGAACAGCTCGCGCGCCTTCCAGGCGGGCAGCTCGCGCAGATCGGCCCACACCTCGCGCGCGCTCGTGTACCGGAAGGCCTCGCGCCTGCGGAGCATCTTGGCGATGAGCGCCCCGAGCGGCGTGCCCAGCGTCTCGGCGCGGCGGCGTGGCTCTCCGTCGGAGACCTGCCGAACGAGCTCTTGGTAGGGGACCTCGGTCTCCATCGCGGGCTTGCCGGTCACCATCCAGTAGATGAGCAGGCCCACCTGGTAGAGATCGCTCTGCTTGCTCGTGTAACCGGTCGCCAGGATCTCGGGCGCCATGATCGCGTGGTGCACGATGTTGGGGCGGATGGCGGTCATGCCGCGCAGCTCGTGGCTGATCCCGAAGTCGCTGATCTTCACCGTGGGGCGGTCGGTGTGCGTGATGAGCACGTTGCCGGCGTGGAGATCGTCGTGCACGACGTCGTTGTCGTGCAGGAACTGCACGGCCGCGAGGAGCTGGCGCGTGATCTCGAGCACGAGCCCCTCGGACATGGGCGTGCCGAGCATGGCCTTGAGCGCGTGGTCGCACCGCTCGAGCGCGAGATAGTAGAGGTGCCCTTGCTCGAACGAGTCGTAGATGTAGACGACGTTCGGGTGGCGCAGGCTGAAGAGGCGCTGCACCTCGCGCGCCCACTCCGCCTGCACCTCGTTGTAGGGGCGGTTGGCCGGGCGCACCATCTTGAGCGCGTAGATCTGGTCGAACGGGCCGATGCACTCGTAAACGGCGCCGAACTCGCCGGCGCCGATGACGTTGCGCACGACGTAGCTCCCGCGCGGCGAAGCCAGCGTGGTGCCCACCTGCGGGTACTGCACGGTGATGCGCGGCGCGGCGAACGCCCCGGACACCGCGCGCGGTGCGCTGCCGGCGGCCGGCGGGACGTGCGCGTGCGCTTGGGGGTGCGGCGCGTAGGGGTAGCTCGGCGGGACGATCTGGCTCTGGTACGGGTTGGGGCTCGCCGCCGCGGCCGGGGGCTGTCCGTACGGCGGTCCGTGCGGGCGCACGGCGGGCTGGGCGGGCTGCGTCGCGCGTCGCACGGGCGGCTGCGTCGGCGTGCGCGAGCGGGCGGTGCCCGGCGGCGTCGGCACGATGCCCGGCGGTGAAGGCGACGTGGGAGTCTTCGGGCGCTGGAGGCCGGCGTTGACGGGCGCGATCGGCGCCGTACCGGTTGGGATCGGCGCGTCAGGCGGCGTCGGCTGCGTGTGACTCGCGTGACCGGGCTGCCCTTCGGGAGGTCGGCGCGAATCGCTCACGGGGTCGAATCTACCAAGAGCCGGCCGCGCTCGCGAGAGGCAAGTCTGCGGCGGACCGCACGCGCCCAAGGGGCCCGCAAACCTGTACGATGTCGCGATGACGCCGCCCCCCTCGCACGTGCCCCGCGCCGACACCCGAGAGCACGAGCGCCTCCGCGAGGCCGCGGCAGGGGTGAAGTGGCGGCGGTGGGGCCCCTACCTGAGCGAGCGGCAGTGGGGAACTGTGCGCGAGGACTACTCGGCCAACGGCGACGCGTGGAACTACTTTCCGCACGAGCACGCGCGGTCGCGCGCGTACCGCTGGGGCGAGGACGGCCTGCTCGGCCTCTGCGACAACCGCGGGATCTTCAACGTCGCGGTGGCGCTGCACAACGGGCGAGACCCGTTCCTCAAGGAGCGGCTCTTCGGGCTCACGGGGCCCGAGGGCAACCATGGCGAGTGCGTGCAGGAGATCTACTACTACCTCGACTCGACGCCGACGCACTCGTACTGTCGTGCACTCTACAAGTATCCGCAGGCGCCCTTTCCGTACGAGCGCACACGCGAGCTCGCGCGCGAGCGCGGCAAGCACCAGCCGAGCCCGGGCATCCTCGACACCGGCGTCTTCGACGACGACCGTTACTTCGACGTCGTGGTGGAGTACGCCAAGGGCTCGCACGACGACGTGCTCGTGCGCGTCACGGCCACCAACCGTGGGCCCGACCCGGCGCCGCTCGAGATCCTGCCCACCTTCTGGTTCCGCAACACGTGGAGCTGGGAGGAGCGGGCGGCCGGCGTCAAACGCCCCGAGCTGCGCGCCGCGTTCGACCCGGGCCGCGCGCCCAAGATCGAGGCGACGCAGGCGCACCTCGGCAAGATCCACATCTGGCTCGACGACGCGCGCGAGCTGCTCTTCACCGACAACGAGACCAACACGCAGACGCTCTACGGCGTGCCCAACAAGACCTCGTTCGTCAAGGACGCGTTCCACGCGTACGTCGTCGACGGGCGGCGCGAGGCGGTGAGCCCGGCGCGGGCGGGGACCAAGGCGGCGGGGCGTTACTCCTTCGAAGTCGCGCCGGGCGCCTCGGTCGAGGTGCGCGCCCGTTTCACGACGCGCGCCGACGTGACCGGCTTCGCGCCGTTCGACGACTTCGAGGCCGTGGTCGCCGAGCGTCGCGCGGAGGCCGACGCGTTCTACGACGCGCTCACGCCGCCGCAGCTCTCCGCCGAGGAGCGCGACGTGATGCGCCAGGCGATGGCCGGGCTGTTCTGGACCAAGCAGTACTACGTGTACGACCTGGAGCGATGGCTCAAGGGAGATCCGGCGCTGCCTCCGCCCCCGCCCGAGCGGCGTCGCGGACGCAACCGCCAGTGGCGGCACCTCTTCAACAGCGAGGTGCTGAGCATGCCCGACAAGTGGGAGTACCCCTGGTACGCCGCGTGGGATCTCGCGTTCCACTGCATCCCGATCGCGCTCGCCGACCCGGAGCTCGCCAAGCAGCAGCTCACGCTCCTGACGCGTGAATGGTACATGCATCCCAACGGCCAGCTGCCCGCCTACGAGTGGGCGTTCGGCGACGTGAACCCGCCGGTGCACGCGTGGGCCGCGTACCGCGTCTACCAGATCGACCGCAAGATCAACGGCGTGGGCGACCGAGACTTCCTCGAGGCGGTCTTCCACAAGCTGATGCTCAACTTCACGTGGTGGGTCAACCGCAAGGACGCCGCCGGCAACAACGTCTTCCAGGGCGGCTTCCTCGGGCTCGACAACATCGGCGTGTTCGACCGGTCGAGCGCGCTGCCCGACGGCGGCATGCTCGAGCAGGCCGACGCGACGAGCTGGATGGGCATGTATTGCCTCAACCTCTTGTCGATCGCCCTCGAGCTCGCGGTCGACAGCCCGAGCTATCAGGACGTCGCCAACAAGTTCTTCGAGCACTTCTTGCTCATCGCGAACGCGATGACGCAGGGCGCAGAGGACGGCGTCGACATGTGGGACGAGGCCGACGGGTTCTTCTACGACGTGCTGCACCTGCCCGGGCGGCCGCACGTGCCGATGCGCGTCCGCTCGATGGTGGGGCTCATCCCGCTCTTCGCCATCGACTCGATCTCCGACAAGACGCTCGAGCGGTTCCCGTCGTTCGTCAAACGCGCGCAGTGGTTCATCGCCAACCGGCCCGAGCTCGCGCACGGCGTGGGAGATCTCGACGTCGGCACGGGCAGCGGCCGTCGCCTGCTCGCGCTGCTCGATCGCGACCGGCTGGCGCGCGTGCTCTCGCGCGTGCTCGACGAGAAGGAGTTCCTCTCGCCCTACGGCGTGCGCGCCCTGTCGCGCGTGCACATGGACCAGCCCTATCAGATCGACCTCGGCGGCGCGCACCACCGCGTCGACTACGAGCCGGGCGAGAGCTCGACCAACCTCTTCGGCGGCAACTCCAACTGGCGCGGACCGGTGTGGTTCCCGGTCAACTACCTCATCATCGAGTCGCTGCAGAAGTACCACCACTACTACGGCGATGACTTCCGCATCGAGTGCCCCACGGGCTCGGGCAGGTTCATGAACCTCTGGGAGGTGGCGAGCGAGCTGTCGCGGCGCCTGTGCGCGCTCTTCTTGCGTGGGCCCGACGGCGTGCGCGCCGCGGACTCGGCGTCGCAGAAGCGCCAGCACGATCCGCACTTCCGCGATCACCTGACGTTCTACGAGTACTTCCACGGCGAGGACGGGTCGGGCCTCGGCGCGACCCACCAGACGGGCTGGACCGCGCTCGTCGCCAAGCTGCTCACGCAGAGCCCGCAGTGGCGTGAGTGTCCGCCGGCGAGCCGGCGCTGAGCCGGCGCGTCAGACCTCGAGCAAGAAGTCGCCGAGGGGCGCGAACACGCGCTCTTGCGCGCCGTTGCACACGAAGAGGTCGGCGTGCGCGATCGGCGTCTCGGCGTCTCCGACCTCGAGCATGCGCTTGACGGGAGAGCCGATCTGCTCGAACGGCAGTCGCGCAGTGTCGGGCGTGACGATGCCGTCCTGGCTCGCGACGACGCACAAGAACGGGTGACGGAGCTCGGGCAGCTTGCGCGACACGTTCACGCCTCGTACGACGAGCTCCTCGCGCGCGAGCCACTCGGCGATCTCGCGATTGATGATCGGGTGGGGGTCCTCGACCGTCTGCACGAGCCGCGACGCCTGGGAGAGGTCGGTCGAGCGCTCGTTGAGGTACACGCCGAGCAGCGAGGGCGCGAGCCGCGCGAGCACGGGCAGGCCCACGCGCGCCAGCATGCGGGTGTTCTTCATGCGGACCATGCCGGCGAGGCGAGGGGAGCCGAGCGCCAGCCTGACGAAGGGGCGCGGGTTCTTCCACGTGACGAGCCCTGCCATGGCGACGAGCGCGTGGATCGGCGCGTCGGGCACGCACGCCACGTGCGCGAAGCCGAGCGCCGCACCCAGGCTGCACCCGACGAGGTCGACGCGCCGGACGGGCGCGCGCGTGTGCGCGAGGATGTGGGCGATGGCGGCGCGGAGATCGTCGACGGCGAGCTCGGCCATGCCGTAGTCGTCCTTGCCGTGCGAGCGCACGCTCCTGCCCTGACCGCGCAGGTCGACCGTCCACACCTCGAGCCCGCGCGCCGTGAGGCACTCCACGAGCGACGGACCGCGCGGGTGGAAGCCGAAGATGTACGCGTTCATCCCGTATCCGGGGACGACGAGCACCGGTCGGCCGCGAGCCTCGCCGCGCGCCGGGTGTCGCACGACGCCGAGCCTCCAGCCCGCGCCGTTGTCGACGAGGTGCACGTGGCGGGTCAGGCGAGTGGGCTCGGGCATGCGCTGTCCGTCATTACGCCGGGGAGCGGGCGCGCAGCAAGCGCCTACGCGAGCACGACGAGCTTGAGGTAGCGCCCCTCGGAGAACGCCGCGACCGACGGGTGGTCGGGCGGCGGCCCGTGGAGCTCGAGCACCGAGAGATCGCTGCGCCCGAGCGCCGCGTCGTCGAGCGTGCCGAGGAAGTCCTCCATCGTGACGTGGCTCGAGCACGACGCGGCCACGAGGACGCCCCCCGGGGCGAGCACGCGCGAGCACGCGCGGTGGAGCGAGCGGTACGCGGCGATGCCCTTCTTCTTGGCCTTCTCGCTCGGGGCGAAGCTCGGCGGATCGCTGACGACGACGTCCCACACGCGGCCGCGCTCGGCGGACTGCTCGAGGAACGCGAACGCGTCTTGGCTGACGAACTCGTGTGCGCGCGGGTCGAGCGCGGCGAGCTTGAAGCTCTCGATGGCCACGGCGTGCGCGCCCGAGGCGACGTCGACGCTCGTGACTGTCGCGCCGGCGAGCGCCGCCCGCTGCGAGAAGCCTCCCTGATAGGAGAAGAGGTTGAGCGTGCGCGTGCCGAGGCCCGCGTCCCGTCGGGCGCCGACGAGCTCACCGACGCGGCGACGGTTCTCGCGCTGATCGAGGAACGCGCCCGTCTTCTGACCTCGCTCGAGGTCGACGCGAAACGGGACGCCGTGCTCCCGCACCTCGAGCACGCGCGGATCGTCGCCGAACATCGCCTCGAGCGCCTTCGCGTCGCCGCGCCCCGTGCGCCAGAGCAGCGTCGTGATGCCCGCGGCCCGGAGCGCGCCCTCGAGCTCGCGGCGCGCGCCGGAGACGAGCTCGGCGGCAGCGTCCCCGTCGGTGCGGAGGACCGCCACGGTGCCGTAGCGATCCACCACGACGCCGGGCACCCGATCGCCTTCGCCGTTGGCGAGGCGAAAGGCCGTGGTGGCGTGCTCACCCTCGCCGAAGAGGTGCCGTCGGCGGGCGATCGCGGCCGCGATGCGCTCGGCGAGGAGCGCCGGCGTGACGGGGCTCGAGCCCGGTCCGACCGTCCACACGCGCACCGCCAGCGGGCTCGCGGGATCGAAGACGCCATGCCCGAGCACGGCGCGCGACTCGTCGAGCAGGCGCACGGGGCCGCCGCGCACGGGCGCGCGCCCCGCGATGGCCTCACGATAGAGCCACGGGTGCCCGCGACGAACCGCGTGCCCGGCGTGACGGAGGAGCGTGAGATCGGTCATGGGTCCTGTGATGGTCTGTCGCGAGCGATCGAGGCGGAAGGTAGTCAACTGTAGGTGCGGCGCTGTCGGGTGTCACGCACGCTCCGACTGTGCCAGTGCGCCGCGCAGATCGCGCCAAATGTCAGTCTCACGGGCGTGCGTCGGTTGACGCTTGGGTGCAAAACCCTTCCAATCATGACGCAGCGCATGCGCACGCAGCTTGCAAGGGTCGGGGACGGTTTTCCCACACGAAGGGTCGAGGTGTCATGAGCAAGAAAGGTCGGGGGCGACGCAAGAGCACGCGACCGTCGCGCAAGTCGCGGCCGCCCGTCGGCGGCCAGGCGACCGCCGCGGTCGACGCGCTCGTCCAGGCCGCCCCGCCGTCTCGGCTCGAGCTCGTCCAGGAGCCGACCCTCGAGCTCACCGAGTCGTCGCGCCTCGAGCTCGTCCCCGACGCCGCCGACTCGAGCCCCGCCGCGGCCTCCGCCCCGTCCTCAGGGACCCAAGCGGTCGCCGTCTCCGACCCGTTTCGCGACGAGCCGCAGGCGAGCGCGGACCCCGACGAGATCAGCATCCCGCCGATCGGTGACGTGCACGCCGAGCAGTTCTTCTCCGAGGGCGACCTCGGCGCGCACCTCAAGGGCGAGATCGACGACGACGAGGAGCTCTGGACGCCCGACCGCGAGCTGGCCGCGCGGCGCACGATGCCCGCCGTCGTGCAGCGCCGTGAGCGCTACATCCGCTACGTGAAGTGGGCGGTGGTCGGCGGCGCCGTGGTCTGTCTCGCGGCGCTGGGGCGTGCCGCCGTCTCACGTCTCTCGTCCGACGTCGACGCGCGGATGACGGCTGCGTCGCCTGGGCCTTTGGCAGTTGCGACCGTGGCACCCGAGCCCGCGAAGGCCGAGCCCGCGAAGGCCGCCGAGCCGCCCGCCGCCGCCGAGCCCGTGAAGGCCGCCGAGCCGCCCGCCGCC
>JAGQJA010000157.1 GCA_020430845.1 Myxococcales bacterium | reverse complement strand
GCTGTTGCGGTCGTAGCGCGTGCCGTCGTCGCACGCGCCCCCCGCGCACCTCGATTGACCGGGGCCGCCGCACGTCGGATCGGTGTCGACCACCGGGGGCGCTGCGTCTGTGCCCGCGTCCGCCTGCGGGTCTGCCGGCGGAGGCGGCGTAGGCGCGTCGGCCCCACCGGGGAAGGCGCGCGCGATCTCCTCGGTCGTCGCCGGGCGCGTGCCCGTCGCGGTGACCGCGTAGTAGCCGGGGCCCGGGAGCGAGCCCGCGAGCTCTCCGCCGTCCACGCGGATCTTCAGCGCGATCGGACCGCTCGACGGCGCCGCGAAGTAGCGCACCTTACCTGCGACCGCCCGCGCGTCGAACGCGGGCGCCATCTTCGTCGAGGTCTCACCGAGGAACTGCTCCATGCCCGGGTGCGCGACCGAGTATTCGGCCGACGCGGAGAAGCCGCGCTGCCCCTCGGTCGCGTCGATGAACGCCGCCGGCCAGAGGTCGAAGGGCTGCTTCATCACGGCAGGTGCGCTGGCGGGGAGAGCCTCGGCCCGGGCGACGGTGGGCTTCTGCCACAGGTCGATGCGCTCGGCGCCGATCGCGGCGGCGCCTTCGCGGGGCGCGCTCGCGTGGAGCATGAGCATCACGGGGAAGCTCGCGCGCGGGAGCGTGCCGAGCACCACGGTGCCCCCGACCTCGCGATCGAGCGTCTTCTGCAGCGAGCGAAAGTTCGCCGGATCCCCCATCGTCGCCGCCGTCACCTCGACGGTCGTGCCGAGCGGATCGTTCGCGCGCGCCGGGCTGCTGCACGAGAGCTGCGCGTCGCTCCCGACCACGTCGAACCAGCAGCGCGCCCACTCGGGTGCGGCCTGCACCGTGAGCGGTCGTCCCTCTGTGTTCGCGGCCTCGGCGCTCACCGCGCTGTCCGTCGCGCTGCTGCACGCGACGAGCCCCAGCGCCACCATCGCCCCTACTCCCAACCCCGCGAGCCCAAGCTTCGTCATGGTTGCGATGTAAGCAACGTGCGTACCTACACCCTCACTGTAAGATACGACTTAAGTGCCTGATATCACTGACGACAGAGCGCCGGCAGGGCGACCAGATGGACATCACGCGCACCATCCGCCGACCGGGTGACACGCCGCGCTCGGACCCTCAGTCGATATAGCCCAGCACGTTCACGTCGGCGTACACGCTCGCGCCGTTGCCGAACGCACACGCCACGCTGCCGTCGGGGAGCGAGAAGCCGAAGCCGCTCGAGCGCAGCGGAGGCGCGCCCTTCAGGTCGAGGCGTGTCCACGTCTCTTTGCCGGGCTCGAGCGACAGGACGTAGAGGCCGTCCTCGGTCGTCTTCCCGTTCCGCGTGCCGCCGAAGATGAAGAGTCGACGACCGATCGGATCGTGCATCGAGCACCCGTTGCGACGGCCGGTCGGCACGGTGCCCGCGGCCGTGACCGCGGACCACCGCGCCGGGGTCGACGCGACGTCGAGCGTCCACACGTCGTTGACCGCGTTGATCGGATCGGTCGCGCTGGGGATCTGCCCACCAGAGAAGACCACGAGCCGACGCGACTCGCGGTCGAACGCGTAGAACATGCCGTAGCGCGGCTCGGGCTTCTTGCCCTCGGTCGCGAGCGTCTTGAACACCGCCGCGTCGCCGCTCACCTTGACGCTGAACGCGTCGACCAAGATGTCTTGCCGCGGCGTGTTGGTGAAGCCGCCGAAGCCGACGAGCTGATCGCCGTCTGCGTCGCAGGCGAACGCGTGCAGGTAGCGCGCGCTGACGTCTCCCTGCTTCTGGAGCTTGGTCACGACCTTGGCGGCGTTCGCCGGGTCGACGCGGTAGATGTCCTCTTGCGTCTTCTCGGTGTCGGCCCAGCCGGTGTACCCGCCGTACATGTAGCCGACCGCCGCGCCGGGTGCCTGCGCGAGGCGCATCCCTGCCATGGGCGCCGTCAGGTCCCCCGTCAACGTGAGCGGCGACCACGTGCGCGTCGCGAGGTCGAGCGTCCAACTGTCGGCGATGGGCACCCACTGCGGCGAGTACCCGCTGCCTTGGATGAGGTGCGCCTTCGTCGCGTCCTTGTCGAGCAAGAAGACGCCGTGCTCGCGCGTCGGGGGGCCGCCCTGCCCGGCCCACGTGACCGAGGGCTTCCACCCCAGATGGTGCGCGGTGACCTGGACGGTCTTGGTCTCGACGCCGCCACGCGCGTCGGTCACGGTGACGGAGAGCGGGCCGCTGGCCACGCCGTACGCCGCGCGCAGCGTGACCGCGACGCGATACGTGTTGGGCGACGCCTCTCGGGGCTCGCCCGCGAGCACCTCGACCGCGGCCTCGGTCGACAGCTCGACGGTGGGCGCGCCGCCCTCGCTCACGACGGACACCTCGAGCGTCGACGGGCGCCCTTCGTAGACGTCGACCGACGCGGGGACCTCGACCGGTGGGGCCGAAGCGGGCGCCGGAGCAGACGTGACGGTGGTGGAGCTGCACGCGACGGCCGAGAGCGAGACGAGCAACGAAGGGAGCCAAGCGGCGGCGAAAGAGCGCATGCGCCGTTCATAGCGCACGGCGGGCGGCGGTCCCGTTAAGGCGGGGCATGGCGCCGTTAATGCGCACAGCCGATCAGGGAGGGACGACAAAATCTTCCGTGATCACCATGACTTCTGTGCGAAGCCGGTAGCCACCCGCGTCGCGCGCGATGACGTCGCCGAGGCCCATCTTCCTGAGCTCACTGAGGGCGACGCGGAGGCGGTTCATCGCGGCGTCGCGCGAGATACGTTCGCCCGGCCAGGCCGCGGCGATGAGTGCCTCGTGGGGCACCGAGGCGCCCGGGCTATCGCGCCGCGCCGACACGAGCGCGCGCACCAGACCCGCGAGAGACGCTCGGGCCGCCAGGTCGATCCACGCGCCGTGGGGCGGACGTACGCGATCACCGGCGACGACGAGCGCCTCGACGGGCGGCTCCCGGAGCACCCGCGCGCGAGACCAGAGGCGCGTCGCGATGCGCTCGTGCTCCGTGCGCGGCGTCGTCGACGCGTCCAGCACTCCGTCGCCGTCCGCGCGCCCCGCCAGCACGTCCACCGTCCTCGCGTGGACCGAGAGGCAGTCGCGCGCGACCGACGGCGCCGCGGACTCGAGCGCCCGCGCGACGATGGCGCGCGCCTCGTGATCGTCGCCGACGAACGCACGGGCGACGGCCTCGTAGCCGTCGAGCAGGGACGACTGGTAGACGTCCTCACGCAGGCGCGCGCGGGCGAACGATGCGAGCGCGCCGGACGCGTCGCCGGACGCGAGCAGCGCGATGCCTGCATCCATCTCGAAGACGGCCTCGTAGAGCACGTCGCCCACCTCGCGCATCGTGCGGATCGCGTCGCGATACGCCTCTGCCGCGGCCTCATGACGCTCGACGGCCCGGTGCGCGTTGCCCTCGAACCCGCGCGCGTAGCCCGCGAGGCGTCGGTCTCCCACGCTGGCGAGCGCCTCTCTCGCGCGCGCGAGCAGCGAGAGCGCCTCCGTGGGCGAGCCCAGGTCGTAGGTGAAGAACCCCAAGCGCATCTCGTTCCACGCTCGACCGTGCACGTCGCCAGCCTCGGACAGGGTGCGCGACGCCCTCTCGTAGTCGCCCCGCGCCTCCTCGAGGGCCCCGAGCCGGTGGCTCGCCGACCCGCGCACCGACATCGCCAGCCCGGCGAGCACCGGCGCGTCCGAGCGCTCGGCGAGCTCGACGCACTCGGAGAGCGATCTGCGCGCCTCGGCAAAATCGCCCTGCTCGGTGGCGATGCGCCCCAGCACGAACAGGGCGTCTGCCACCGCCGCGCCTCTCGGCTCGATGTCCGCGAGCGCCTCGAGCGCCCCCTCGACCGCCGCCCTGCCCTCGGCGAAGCTGGAGAGGTCGCGCAGAGCGTCACCGTACGTCGCGCGCACGCGCGCGCGGGTGAGATCGTCGAGGTGCGCCCCGCAGGAGAGGAGCGACTCGGCGAGCTCGGCGACGAGCGATGTGGGGCCTTGGACCGCCGCCAGCGGCCGCAACGCAAAGAGAGCGCGCGCGGCCAGCCCGCCCAGCTCCGACGACGCGTGCCGCTCGAGGCGATCGACGACGAGTCCCAGATCGTGCGAGAGGAAGGCGAGCTCGTGGAGGGCGCGCAGCCCCTCGTGCTTTCCGACGAGCGACGCGGCGTGCTCTGCGCGGCCCACCACCGCGCGCGCGTGGCGGAGGACGAGCGCGTCGTCGAGGGCCCATCGCTCGAGGAGGAAGTCTCGCACCGGGACGAGCAACGCGAGCTCGACGCCGCTCGCTCCCTCTGAGCGCATGACGAGCGACTTTCGCACCAACGTCGACAGGTCATCGAGCACGTCCGCCGCCGTCGCGACCGCCTCCACGAGGCGCACGTCGAAGCGCGGACCGAACGCGCGGAGCGACGCGAGGAGCTCGCGCTGCGCGTCGTCGAGGCTCGCCACGCTCTCTTCGATGCAGGCCACGAGCGAACGATGCCGTTCGTCGATGTCTCGGCGCCCCGTCTTGAGGATCGACGGCGCCGCCGGGAGGCGGGCGAGGAGCTCCTCGGCCGTCAGGAGATCGAGGCGCGCCGCGCACAGCTCGATGGCCAGGGGTACGCCTGACGTGCGCGCGACGAGCTCGGCCAGCACGTTCGCGGGTGCGTCGAGCGGGCGGCCTTGCGCGGCCGTCGCGCGTTCGAGGAGCAGCTGCACGGCGTCCGAGGCGCGAGGGTCCGAGCCCGGAGAGGGCAGCCCGAGCGGACCGATGGGCACGACGCGCTCGCCCGCGATCGAGAGCGCCTCGCGCGACGTCACCAGCAGGGTCATCCGCTCGGCACCCGTCGTCAGCGCGCGGGACACGTCGGCGACCACGTCGATGAGGTGCTCGGCGTTGTCGAGCACCAGGAGCACGCGCGCGCTCTCGTCGAGCCGGGCGACGAGCTGCTCGAGCGCCGCCGCCTCCGACTTGACCCTCGCCACGCTGAAGCCCGCGGCAGTGGCCGTCGCCTCGAGCACGTCACGCTTGGTGCGGGCGCGCGCGAGCGGGACCCACACGGCCAGGTCGTACCGATCGGCCGCCCGCGCGAGCGTCGCCTGCGCGACCGACGTCTTTCCGATCCCTCCGGGTCCCCACAGCGTGACGATGCGCGCGTCCCCCTGGGCGAGCGCTCGCTCGACCTCGGTGAGGAGCTCGTCCCGACCGCGCAGGCGCACTCGGCTCATCGGCTCAGGTGTCGCATTTTCGGCGCGGGTCGGCCACCATGAGCCCCATGTCACGCGCCAAGAGCTCTGTGTTCATCGCCGAGAGCCTCGACGGCTTCATCGCCCGGGCCGACGGCGCGATCGACTGGCTCGCGCTCGTCGAACGTGAGGGCGAAGACTACGGCTTCGCGGCGTTCTTCGAGACCGTCGATGCGATGGTCATGGGCCGAACGACGTACAACACCGTGCTCGGATTCGACGCGTGGCCATACGGCGCGAAGCGCTGCGTCGTGCTCACGCACGACCCTCCGTCCGCGCGACACGGGGAGGAGTTCTACGCGGGAGACGTCACGGCGCTCGCCGAGCGCCTGGGCGCCGAGGGCGCTCGACACGTGTACGTCGACGGCGGAGAGGTCATCTCGCAGTTCTTCGCCGCCGGACTGATCGACGAGGTCACGGTCTCGATCATCCCCGTCGTGCTCGGAGACGGGCTGCGGCTCACGCGTCGCATCGGGCGCGACGTCCGCCTCGAGCTCGTGCAGCACCGCGCCTTCGACAGCGGCCTCGTGCGCCTCACCTACCGCGTCGCGTGAGGGGCGCGCGTCACGGGCCCGCGGACACCATGGGCCCGCCGAGGCTCGCCTCGACCGTGTCGCTGGGTCCGGCGCGAAACCCCTCCGCCGTCGCCTCGCCCACGCGCACGCGAACGCCTTCGACGCGCTCGACATCGCGCGGCCCCTTCACCCACACGCTCGTCTCGCCGATGCCCACGGCGGAGGTCGCGCCGCCGAGCACGCGGCGATGGTGGTCGAGCAACTCGACACGCACCCCCTTCTGCGCCGCGATCGCCTGCACGACGACCTCGACGCCGCGCGCCGGCGCGCGTTGTTGCGAGAGGTTCACGCGCACCCCGACGCGGGGCTCGGGCGGGCGCGACACCACGTGGCTCGCCGACCACGGGGCCTGCTTGTCTGCGGCGCGCTCGGCCGCGGCGTCGTCGAGACGGCGGTCGACGCTCGACGTGAGCTCGTACGCGTTGGCGACGGGCCCCACCATGACGCGCGGTGCGCCCCCGACGTCGACGACGAAGACGCCGAGGCGCGGCCGGCTCGCGCCGACGTACGCCACGAGGCCCGCATCGCCCGACGTGTAGTAGTCGGCCACCAGGGACGCGCCGGTGAGGGCCTCGACCTCACGCCCTCGGAAGATGTCGAAGTACCACCCGGTGTACGTGGGAGGCCCGCCCGTGCCGCCCGGCACCATCTCGACCACCATCGACAGAAAGCGTCGCTGCGCGTCGGTGAGCGCCCGCCCGGCGAGCTCGTCGCGCGCGATGATCGCGAGCACCTCGGCGACTTCGCGCAGCCTCGCGAAGTAGCCGCGCGCGCGCGCGTCGGCGGGAGCCACCGTCTGGGCCAGCTTCTCGCCGCGGCGCGCGTACTCCGCGACCGCGTCGTACAGGTCGGGAACCGGCTCGACGAACCCGTCGGGGATCTCACAGCCACCCTCGTCGTACGGCTGCCCCGCGAGGAGCACGTACGCGTGCCGTAGCTGCGCGTAGCCCGCCGTGATCGTCGACAGACGCGCATCTTGGTACGCAGGCGTTTTCATGAACGAGGGGGCCGCCGCGTCTACGGGGCCCGCGGCCCGTCGGAGCGCGCCGAGCCAGGCCGAGTAGAGGTCGCCGGGATCCGGCGCGGCGGACACGAGCGCGCGGGCCTTCTGGAGGTTCGGACCGAGAGCGGGATATGCGGCGAGGTCTCGCGCGAGGTACGTGCGCGCGTGGTCGAGGCCGAGCACGAACGCCACGTCGGCGGCGCCGACCATCTTTCGCGCCGGCGTCTCGGCGTCGACGAGCGGTCGCAGCGCGCTCGAGTCGGCGGTGACGCGCGCGCCGAGGAACGTCGTGATCGCGGGGAGCACGTCGCTTCCCTGCGGCATCGGGTGAAGGCGCGCGGTCCGCTGGAACCGCGTGCCGATCGCGGCCTTGAGCGCGGCGAACGCGCCATCGTCGATGCGCGCGATCTTGGCCTGCGCTCGCAGCGCGCGCAGGTCGGAGATGCTCACGTCCTCACGCCGACCCCCGAGCGCAGAGAAGGCGCGCTCGAGCGAGCTGACCGCGTCGTTCTGCCCGGCGCGGTCGACGAGATCGGCGAGCGCGAGCGCCGCAAGCGCCTCTCGCGGCGTCTCGCGAGGGTCGGGCGTGGGGCCGGGAGCCGAGCTGCGCGACGAGCGCGACACGAGGTTGAGCTCGAGGCGCGAGAGCCACATCACGGCGCGGAAGTAGCGCGACAGGTCGCGGGGCGGCGGCCCGCCGTCATCCGTCGCCTTGCCACGCACATAGTGACCTCGCGGAAGGTACTGCGACCAGTCCACGAGCCTCGGCCTCCCGAACATCTGCTCGGTGGTGATCCCACGCGCGCCGCTGGCCGCGGCGACCGCCCGCGCGGCGTCCACGTCGGTGCCGAGCACGCTCGGGGTGGGCGCGCCCGAGAGCAGGCTGCGCGCGACGGTGAGGTACATGTCGAGATCGCGCGCGACATCGGGTGGATACCCGGCCGCCGCCGCCGGCAGCGCGCAGTGCATCGCGGACAGCACGGCGCCCAGCGTGCGCTCGAGGCTCACCTCGAGATCGGCGATGAGGTTGTCGTTGGACGCGTAGACGGCGTGCAGGAGCGCGTCGGCCGAGAACCAGAGGGGCAGCTCGGACTGGTAGATCTCGTGGAAGGCCCACGCGTAGGTGTCGAACGAGAAGCGCTCGCTGACGACGAACCCGTTCTTGGTGAGGCCCGCGCGCTCGGCGCGGGTGAGCACCAGCCGCGCGTCGACGCGAGGCATGTGCACGGGCGCGCGACGGTGATCCCACGGCGAGACCTTGGAGGCGGGGCGCGACTTGCTCGCGGCGCGGATCTCTCGCTCGGCGCGCGCGAGGTTGTCGTCGGCGGTCTCACACGTGTCCGAGGGCCGTGTGGCCTTTGCGCGGCGCGCCGACTCTCCCGCTTCGGTCGGCGGCGCGTCGACCTTCGGCGCGGTCCACGCCACGCAGGCGCGCGGCGCGAGCGAGGTCGACGACGACGACGCGTCGGCGATGTCCACGGCGCGCGGCGGCTCCGGCGCACGCGACGGCGGCGCGTTGCACGCATGGACGAGCGCGAACGCCGCGAGCGCGCCCGCTCCGGCAAGAGGCCCCGCGCGGCGCGAACGAAGCGACGTCACGTCAGAACCCGCTGCAGACGGCGGGCACGTTGCGACCCGCGAGCATGCCTCGCAGCGCGCCGAGCTCCGGCGCGTTTCCGCTGGGGCCGGCCTGCGCGACGAGCGCGTTGCACTGCGCGGCCGCGCTCATGAGCACGCCCGCCTCGGGAGAGGCGCCGAGCCGCCGCGCCTCTGCGGCGAGCGCCGCGCAGCACTGACGGAGTCGCGCGAGGTTGGCGTTGCCGCCGCCTGCGGTCTTCGTGCCGCCGAGCTCGGGGTCGTCGATGGTCGCGTACATGCGCGTCTCCTCGAAGTCGGGGCAACCGCTCGTGAACGTGCGGCACCCGGCGCAGGCGAGCGCCCCCGACGCGTCACGGCACACGCGCTGACCGGCGCAGGATCCCGGCGTGATGTCGACCGCCGCCTCGTTGGCCTTGACGCAGTTCTTCCCCGATTTGCGGTACCGCGGCATGTCGGCGGTGACCTGCGCGGTGAGCGTGACGGTGCCCGTGGCGCCGGCCTTGCGCTTGCCCACCTCGTCCACGTACGTGAGGCTCACCTGCCCGAGCGCCGGCACGGCCGCGCACGCCGGCGTCGACACCTGCGCGAGCGGCTCGGTGCACGCCGGGTCCTTGTACACACCGGCGAACTCCCAGGCCTGCACGGGCGCGAGCTGGCAGCCGGGGCACTGGTTGATGTCCACCGCGGGCGCGGCCGACGGGACCGCGGCCGAGGTCACCCCCGCGTCGACGACCAACCCCGCGCCGGTGTCCTTGTCCTTGTCCTTGCACGCTGGGCTCGCGGCGATCGCGAGGACGGAGAGGAGGGCAACGGGACCGGGCGAGAAGCGTCGTGCGTACGTCATCGGCCGAGAGGGTAACCGGAATGGCGGCCCAGGCCACGCGAAGAAGTCGGCTGGGGCGCGACGCGTGAGATCAACTGCGTCTCGTTTCGTGCGGGCGGGCCGCGGCCGCGCGGTCGCCGTGCTACGGCCCGCGCATGATTCGCCGCGCTTCGCTCGCCTCGATCCCCGCCTCCGTCCTCCTCGCCATCGCGTGCGGTGGAGGCGGCTCGACCAACGCGCTGCCCGCGTCCGAGCCGGAGCCCGCGCCGACGGTCCCCACCACTCCGACGACAGCGCCCACCGATCCGCCGCCTCCGTCGGCCAAGGACGAGTGCGCCGAGGGCGCGGCGGTGTGCGTGGCCAAGGACAAGACGAAGCGCTGCGAGAAGACGCCCGACGGCACACGCTGGGTCGAGGCGACGTGCGCCGCGGGCAGCGGCTGCGTGCAGGGCGCGTGCAAGCCGGGAGCATGCAGCGACGAGTGCACGCTCGGCGAGACGAACGCGGGCAAGACCTGCTCGCCGTTCGACGTGACCAAGGGCAGCGCGGCGCCGACGGCGGACCCTGCCGCGAGCATGCACGACCGTTCGCGCGCGTACCTCGCGTGGATGAAGCGCGGACCGATGGCGACGGGGGCGATCGGGAGCCCGCACTTCAGCGACGCGCCGGCCTACACGCAGATCGAGAGCATGCGCGGCTTGGGTGACTCGGCGATCTGGACCGGGACCTACCTCGCGGCCGAGGCGCTGCGCTTGCAGGCCACCGGATCGGCCGATGCGCGCGCGCGTGTGCGCGCCCTCGTCGAGAGGATGCACCTCTTTGCGCGCGTGACCGGCACGCCTGGGCTCCTCGCGCGCTGGGCCAAGGAGTCGAGCCAGACGTACCCGTTCGTGCTCGGAGATCTCGACTGCGCCACGCCGAACCGCCGGACGCACTGCAACCACACCTACGACGGCAAGAAGTACGACTACCTAGGGCACATCAGCCGCGACCAGTACCAAGGCCTCATGTTGGGCTACGGCGTCGCGTACGACGCGCTCGGCCCCGCAGACGAGGACCTGCGCGCGATCATCCGCGAGGACGTCGTCGCGTTCGTCGAGGAGCTGATGAAGGAGCGCACGGTGCCGGTGAAGATCGTCTTCAACGGGACGCCGCTGTCGACGACGGCAAAGATGCGGTTCGTCGTGCTCGACCCGAGCGAGATGAACAACGGCGCGATCGAGCTCAAGGTCGACTCGGGCGACGCGCAAGACTCCGACATGTACGGCTTCCAGGAGTTCATGCCCAACCTCGCGCACCTGGTGCGCCAGCTGCCTGGGCTCTCCTTCTTGCCCGACATCCCGCGCGCCTCGAGCGCGATCATGCTCGCGTCGTTCTTCCGCGTCGCGCTGCGCGCCTCCGAGGGGGTGCCCGGATACGCGGCGCGCCGGGCCGCCATCTTCGACTACTACTTCAACCACAGCGGTCAGGGCGGCAACATCAAGGACTGGCTCGACGTCGCGAACACGTACTCGTTCTCGACCCGCGACGGATGCGGCAACGGGTACTTCGGCTCGAACATCACGTGGGAGCCGCTCTACAACCTGGCCCGCCTCGAGGACTCGACGGCGTACAAGCCCGTGGTGCTGAACAGCGTCCTCAAGAACAAGCTCTGGGAGCAGCACAAGGCCCACAAGAACAGCTTCTTCGCGTTCATCTATGCGGGCACCTTCCCCGGCGGGGATGCCCCCGTCGCGACCGCTGCGGCCGCGCAGCTCGCGCAGTTCCCGGCGCCGCCGCGCACACACCGCGCCGTGGACCTGCTCGCGTCGCCCAAGTACACCGCGCGCCAGAACGGGTGCACCGATCAGGTCGATCACGCAGACGCCGTCGACGTGGGCGACCGCGAGACGGGCGACTTCATGTGGCAGCGTCACCCGTGGGGCCTCGTCGCCGCGGGCGACGACAACCAGGTCGAGCCCGGGGTCGACTACCTCGCGGCATATTGGCTCGGTCGCCGACACGCTCTCGTCGAGGACGACAAGCCGGGCGTCTGCCTGGCCTGGCAGTGACGCCCGGCGCGCTCACTTCACGAGCATCCACCCGGCGTCGGGCGTGATCTCGAGGTGAAGGTGGTTGAAGTGCTGCGTGTTGTAGTTGGGCGTGAGCATCACGTGGAAGATGCCCTTGCGCGCGGCCTCGCACACGAGGCCCCAGAGCGTCTCGGCGCCCGCGCCAGGCTTCACGGGCTCCGCTCCCTCGGCGCACGTAGCGATGCCGACGCGCCCGTGGAAGTCGCGCTTGACGTCGATCACGGTCCCGTCGCGTCGCTTGAGCGACGCCACGTCGAGCGCGAGGCCGGCGCAGTGTTGCTTTCCGTTGTACTTGGGCGTGCACCCACCTTCTTTGCGTGACCGGAACGCCGACAGATGCAGCACCTCTGTGATGTCGTGCTCGGCGAGCAGCACCGAGAAGTCGTCGAGCGCGAGCACCAGGCGGCAGCCCATGATCTCCATGCGCGCGTGGCGCCCGCCGGGCACCAGGTACTTGGATCGGATCGTCACGCCGTGGAGCGGGCCCTCGAGCCACACGGGCGCCATCACGTTCCACACCGAGGGCGCCCGCGCGAAGGCGATGCCCCTGCGCGTCAGCTCGGCCTCGCACCCCGGTCGGTCGAGCGCGGCGTAGCGCACGTTGGGCGCTTCGTTCTCGCGGCGGATGTACGTCGGCCGACCGTCGGACTCCGACACGAAGAACGGCGCGGGAGCGGCGACGCGCTCTGGCTCGGGCGCCGGCGCCGTCTCTGGTGCCGGTCCCCGACGATCAGGCGCAGGCTCGGCCTCGTCGTGAGCCGCCTCCGAGACCGGCGGATCCGCGACGCTCTCGGAGTGCAAGTGGCTCCCGACGCCAACGCAAGCGCCGGCCACGAGGGCGAGCGCGCCTATGAGCAGCGCGCGCATTCTTCACCCTACGACGCAGCGGCGGGTCGCGCCCTTGGGATCCCGCAAAAAATCGGACCGCGCTCTCGATCCCGCCGCCCCCGCGAGCGTGGCGGTTGCGTCGCGCTGTCGAGTCTGATGGGCTCGCGCGCGTGAGGAACGGGCCGCCCATCACGACAGAACGAGGCGCCTTCGCGCTCGACGAGGGCGGCGCGCTCCGGCTCGCCGTCATCGCGGACACCCACAGCCGACCACACCCGCGCAGCGCCGAGCTCGTCGCGGCGCTCTCGCCGCACCACATCCTCCACTGCGGGGACATCGGGGTCCTCTCGGTGCTCGACGACTTCGGGAAGATCGCGCCGGTGACGGCGGTGCGGGGCAACATCGACGTGCGCGCGCCCGAGGTGCCCGACGTCCGCGTGCTCGACGTGACCCACGGGGGCCACGTCATCCTGCGCATCCTCCTCACCCACATCGCCGTGAACGGCCCCAGGCTCCGCGCCGACGCGGCGCGGCTCGCCGCGAGAGAAGACGCCCACATCGTCGCGTGCGGGCACTCGCACGTGCCGTTCGCCGGCCGGGATCGCCAGTTCACGGTGTTCAACCCGGGCTCGATCGGCCCGCGACGCTTCCACCTGCCCATCGTCTTCGGCGTGATCGACGTGCGCGCCGACGGCGTCTCGCTCAAGCACGTGTCGTGCGAGACCGGCGAAGAGTGGCGGCCGTCGTGAGCGCTACGATGCCGGCCATGTCTCTCCGCACCGCCGCGCTCTTCGGCGCCCTCTCGGCGATGCTCACGCTCACGTGCAAGCCCAAGCCCGCGCCGCGTGACGCCGACGGCGACGCAGGCGACGCAGGGTCCGCGGCGATCACGAGCCCGCTCCTCCCGGTCGACGCGGGCGCCCCCGTAGTCGACGGCCCCGCGCGCGTCGCCAAGGGCAAAGAGCTCTACGGCCGCTACTGCTACTTGTGCCACGGCGCCAACGGCGAGGGCTACGCCGCCGACGAGGCGCCCAAGCTCGCGAGTGACGACCTGCTCGCGGTCGCGAGCGACGCCTTCTTGGTCGACGCGATCTTGAGCGGCAGGCCGGGCACCACCATGAGCGCGTGGTCGCTCGCGCAGCGCGGTCCGCTCGGCGGCGACGACGCGACGGCCCTCGTCGCGTTCTTTCGCGCGACCTGGCAGAAGCGACCGCGCGAGGACGTCGACGCGCGCAAGGTCGAAGGAGACAAGGCCCGCGGCGCGCCGCTCTACACCACGCACTGCGCGAGCTGCCACGGCGCCACCGGGAGCGGGGGCAAGTACGCGTGGCTCACCAACCCCGCGCTGCAGGCCGCCGCGAGCGACGGCTTCTTGATCACCACGATCGAGCGCGGACGCGCCGGCACGCCGATGCCCGGCTTCGCCGAGAAGATCGGCGCCCGAGGCGCGGCCGACATCGTCGCGCTCCTGCGCAGCTGGCCCAAGCCGCAAGACGAGAAGCTCGTCTTCCCGCCGCGGCCAGGCGCGCTCGAGAACGTCGTCGTCCACCCCAAGGGGCCGCAGCCCAAGTTCGATCCCAAGGCCGACTACATCAAGGTCGACGTCGTGAAGGCCGAGCTCGATCGTGGCGCCACGATGATCTTCGCCGACGCGCGGCCCCCGTCGGACTACGCGCGCATGCACATCGGCGGCGCCGTGAGCGTCCCGTTCTACGAGGCCGACGCGTACGCCAAGCAGATCCCGAAGGACCGGTGGATCCTCACCTACTGCGGCTGCCCGCACGCGCAGAGCGGCAAGCTGAGGGACGCGCTGCGCAAGCTCGGATACAAGCGTGTCGCGGTGCTCGACGAGGGGCTGAACGTGTGGCGCGATCGCGGCTACTCCGTCCGCGGAGGCCCCAGACCCTGAGGGCACGAGCAGGCGCCACGTGCGGGGCGCCCGGGTCGGCCCCGGCCTACTTCACGAGCTGCGGCGAGACGCTCCACGCGGACCCGTCGCCGATCTGCCCTTGGTCGTTCGAGCCCCAGCAGTAGAGCTCGCCGCCGTTGCGCAGCCCGCACGTGAAGTTCGAGCCCGTGGTCACGTGGGTCCAGTCCGTGAGCACGCCCACCGGCGCGGGGACGTTGCGCGTGGTGGTCGTCCCGTCGCCGAGCTGGCCGAAGGTGTTGTTGCCCGAGCACCAGATCGCGCCCGTGGTGTGGACGCCGCAGTAGTGGCCCGACGCGTAGCTGATCGTGGCCCACGTCGCGGCGGCTCCGATCGGCGTCGGCGCCTGGTTGCGGCTGAACTGATGGAGCACCCCGCCTTTGATGGCGTACCCGATGTCGGAGCTGCTGCGCGGAGACACGACCTCTGTCCAGGTCGTATCCGCCCCCATCTGCTCCATGGGATCGTTCAGGCCGAAGCCCCAGCACCAGAGCGTGCCGTCCATCTTGATGCCGCACGTGCTGTAGCCGCCACCCGACACGCGCTTCCACGTGTCGACGCCGACCTTCTTCGGCACGTTCGAGTCGCCCGTGGTCGTCGACTTGCCGAAGATGTCCTCTCCCCAGCAGTAGAGGGAGTTGTCCGTGTGGATCGCGCACGTATGCTCCGCGGCGGCGGTCACCCACAAGGCTGGGAGCGCCGTCGAGGTCGGCAGCGCCACGCTCGTCTGGTTGCCGAGACCGAGCTGACCGCGCGAGCCGCTGCCCCAGCACGAGAGATCGTTCGCCGCCCCGCGCGCACACGCGTGAACGTCTCCGCGCGTGACGCTCTGCCAGGTCGTCGCCGCTCCGAGCGTGGTCGGCTCTTGCGTCACCGCGGTGAACCCGAGACCGGCCGCGCCCCAGCACGCGAGGTTGGCGCCTGCCTTCTTGATGCCGCACGCGGCGCTCGCCGCGGCCGAGACGTCCTTCCACTCGGCGCCGGCGCCGACCTTGGTGGGCGTGAGGTGGTCGGGCGTGCCCGAGCCCAAGCGCCCCGCCGAGTTGCTGCCCCAACACCGGACGGTCTGGTCCGTCTTCGACGCGCACGCGAACTGGATGCCCACGCCGAGGTCGTTCCAGTCGGAGTCGGTCCCGACGCGCTGAGGCGTCTGCCTCGCGGTGCGCGTGCCGTCGCCGAGCTGGCCGAACGTGTTCTGGCCCCAGCAATAGAGCGATCCGGTGAGCTTGATCGCACACGCGCTCCCTGACTCGAGGCGCACCCGCGCCCAGTCCATCGCCGAGTCGACGGCGGTGGGCACCTTGGCGTTCGCGACCAGTCCGCCTTGCCCCCAGCACATCAGCGTACCGTCGGAGCGCACCGCGCACGTCCCGCTGTAGGTCAGGTCGACGTCCTTCCATGTCGTACCGGGGGCGATGGCCTTCGGCGATGTCTCGATGACCGCGCCGCCGTCGACGATGCCTCCTACCCCGTCTCCCAGCTCGTTGCCGCTGTTGTTGCCCCAGCAGAAGAGCGCGCCCGACTTCTTGAGGGCGCACGTGTGTCGTCCGCCCGCGCGGACGAGCGCCCAGTCGGTCTCTGTGCCCACCTGCGTGAGACCGGCGCGGAACGCCGTGTCGCCCACACCGAGCTCGCCGCTGTTGTTGCTCCCCCAGCAGAAGAGCGCGCCGCTCGTCGCGATCGCGCACTGGTGAGACGCCCCGGTCGACACCGCGACGAACTGCCCCGTGTCCTGGTTCTGCGGGGCGAAGGTGCGCGGCGCCCAACACATCAGCGAAGAGTCGGACTTGCGAATGGCGCACGCGAGCGAGGTGCCCACGTCGACGGCTGTGAACGCCGTGCCGGCTGCGACGACCTCAGGCGTCGACTTCCCGGCGCCCCAACACTTGAGCGCGCCTTGCGCGTCGAGGACACACGCGGCCTCGCCTCCGGCGGCGAGCGCCGACGCGAGGGTGACGGGCACCGGTGGTGGGCCGCCGTCGGATCCGGGCGCGCCGTCGCCTCCTCCAGGGCCGCCGTCCGCGTTCGCCGCGCCGTCGCCTCCACCGCCTCCGCCGGCGTCGTCGCCCCCCGGGCCGCCCCCCGCTCCGTCACCGCCCCCGCATGCGGCGGTCGCGACCATCGACGCGAGGAGCACGAAAGAGATCCCACCCAGCGCGCGCAACCCTGAGCTCGTCATCGTCACCCTCCCAAGCAGCCAAAGACGGACTCTGTGAGGGTCGCATTCAAAGACCGGCCACGCTACCTCGCCGCGCGGATGTCAGGCGGTGGTCGATCGAGCGACCATGCACGGCGCTAGGTTCGCGCTCGGGCGGTCACACGAGCGACCATCGCGCAGAGCGCCCACGGCGTTACGATTGGAGCTTCGAGGAGGCTTCAACATGCATGTTCGCTTCGTCTTGCTCCTTCGTGGTCTCACGCTCACGTCCCTGCTCGTCGCGTGCGGAGGGAGCGACGCCCCTGCGCAGGCGCCCGGCGACAACACGCCCTTCACGAGCGATCCGAACAAGACGGTCGTCATCGGCCCCGGCGGTGGCAGCGCAGCCACGGGGGGCAGCAGCGGCTGCGTGACGTTGCCGAACGGGCAGTGCGTCGAGGCGAAACAGTGCGGCGCCGGCGAGCGTCGTGACGTGATCGTCGACAGCGCGGGCAAGGTCGTCGCCGTGGTGTGCTACCCGGCAGACAGCGCGCCCCCGACCGTCAACTCGGACGGCAACGTCGACCTCGACAAGACCAACAACAACGGCGTCGTCGCGATCGACGGCGCCGACGACGGCGTCGACATCGCGGGCAACGTGAACGCCGCGGGCAACAACGTGGTCGTCTACGGTGAGGGGCCGGCGGTCAGCGTGATCGGCGGCAACGTCACCTCCACGGGCAACAACTTCTCGCTGCGCGGCGTGACGGTGAAGGGCAACGTGAAGGTAAGCGGCAACAACGCGACGCTCGTGCTCTGCAACGTCGAGGGGAACATCGAACTCGAGGGGAACAACAACGTGATCGCCGAGTGCAGCGTGCTCGGCAACATCGTCATCAAGGGCGTGAACAACGTGGTCGTGGGCAACGAGGTCGGCGGCAGCGTCTCGGCGGGCGAAGACAAGAACACCGTGTGCGACGGGAACGTCGTGTGGACCGACGCGAACGCGAACAAGGTCTTCGACGCGGGCGAAGGCGGCGCGGCGATCGCGTGCGGCGGCAAACCGAAGTGACGGCGCGCGGCGTGGCCCCACTCGACGGGCGACCCGATCGGCGGGGCTAGCCCGCGCGCGGTGGCTCTAGGCCCTGAGCGCCCACCACCGCGCGCTCCATCGCCTCTGCGTCGGCGTCGCTGTAGGAGAACGGGTCCGCCGCGCGAGAGACGAGGAGCGCGCCGTGCTCCAGGTCGACGCGCTCCACGCCGTCGCCCGGCGCGGCGAGGCTTCGCGTAGCACCTGCGGGGACGAGGACGACCCACCCGGGGCTGCGCACGTGCGTCCCGAGCCACGCGCTCTCGGTCGCGCGCGCGCGGTCGCCGAGAAGGTCGTCGTACGGCAGATCGAACGACGACCCGCGGATGGGCTGCCCGCTCGCGAACGCGACGCCGCCGAGGTGCCCGCCGTCGCGGCCCGCCCGCAAGAGAATGTCTCTCGCGAGCTCACCGAGCGTGGCCCGCGACGCGTTGCCCGCGGGTCGAGGGCACGACCACGCGAGCTGCACGCGCGGCGCGTGCCCTGCGCTCGCAGGGTCCGGGAAGTAGTTGGAGCCCTCGGGCTGATGGACGATCTCCACGCGCACCCCGTCGTCGTACGGCCCGACGGCGAGCGAAACGTCCGCGCCGCGCTCGAGCTCGGCGACGACCCGGCGCCAGCTGGCGTCGCCGGATCCGCCCACGTCGATCGGCGCCGGGAAGTCGAGGCGCTCTCCCCCTTTGCACAGCACGTCCGCGCGAAAGCCAACGTCGGAGCCTGGCGTCTCCGCGACGACGTCGAAGCGTGTGCAGTCGTCGTCGCGGGTCACGCGCATGAGCGGCGGGCCCGCGACGAAGACCTCCGCGCCGCGGTCGAGCGCGGCGCCGATCTCGCCCTCGTCGGCGCCATCTTCGAGGACGACACGCTCCGGCCTCGGATCGCTCCGCCGCATCTCGACGAGCGCTCGACAGAGATCGCGCGCCATCGAGGTGACGAGCTCCCCCACCTCGGACCACAGGCGGTCGAACGCGAGCCATCCGTTGGCGTGGGCGCGCGCCGCGTACGTGTCGAGCGCGTACGTGAGGTTCGCACGTGCCTCGTCGTCGAGCGGCGCGGGCAGGACCGGCACGCGCAGCGCGGGCTTGACCTCGATGCGGTTGGTGCTCGTCGCCGAGAGCGCCTGGCCGTCGCTCGCGACCGCATCGGCCTGGATCTCGATCTTGCCCGCGCCTTCGCGCACCAGCATGCCCGTGAGGTAGACGACGATCTCGGCCGGGTCCCCACCGAACGCCGTGGACCGCATCATGTTCATCGCGCGACGGCCACGCTCGCCCGAGGGCAGCGAGTCGAGGTCGGGGTCCAGCGGCGCGGCGATCGACAGCTCGATGTCCGTGGCCTGCGCGACAAGCGTCTCGCCCTCTCGTCGCGGCGTCACGTCGAGCGCGGTCGAGGGGTCGACTCCACGCGACGCGATCGTGATCGTGGAGACGTCGAAGCAGCCGAGGCCGGTCCCTCCCACGCGGATCGTGACGTCACGCGCGCGTGACCCGTGTGGTCCTGCCAAGCGAAAGGTCGTGTGGAATCGGTGGGCGTCGCCGACGTGGCCCGACTCGCTGCTCGAGAGCGGCGCGTGGAGCCCCAGCGGCTCCTCGCCCCTCGCGCCAGGGATGAAGCCGCGCGCCAGCTCCGCGAAGAGGTCCGACGCTGCGCTCGCCTCGAGCCCGAGGTCCCCGAGTCCTGTCGCGCCACCGAGCAGCGCCGCGAGCGCGTTCTGCATCGCCGCCTGCGGGTCGGGGCGAGGCGCGCGGGCGGAGTCGAACGCGTAGAGCCGATCGACGCGACCGTCGCCCGTTTCGTCGTGCACCGACAGCAGCGCGTTCGGGAGCCCGATGACGTCGGCGACGGCGCTGACGTTCTCTTCGCCGCCGAGCTTGTTCACGACGATCCCGCGCTCGAGCGCCTCGCGCGCGCCCGAGAAGTGGTCGGCCAAGAACAGCGGCCGGATGCGGTGCCGGCCGTCGTCCTCGTGGATCGCGTCCTGCGGCACTGTCGAGGTGTGCGTCGCGGCGCCGTCCTCGTAGAGGACCACGCTCGAATAGAACGCATGATCGCACTCCCCTTCGAGCACGATGACGGGCGCGCCCTCGAACGCCGCCGAGAGCCGCGCACCCCAATCCGTGGTCGCGAAAGGATCGTCGGCGATCGTCACCCATCCCTCGCGCTCCGCGATCACGAGGCGCCGCATGTCGGGCGGCACCTCCGGCGGCATGGTGATCGACTCGCCGTTGCCCAGGGGCACCACGCGCGGCGCGAGGATCAAGTCCGAGGGCGCATACCCATCCGGCGCGAGCGCGGCGTCGAGAGCCGCGAGGACGTCGGCGAGGGGAGCGCGGAGGTGCGTCGTCTTGACCATGCGCGCGATGCTACCTCTCCCCGTCGCCGGACGGATGCCGTCCAAGAGCACGTTCGCCGCCGTCGCGACGTGCGCGGAGCACCCGCGGGCCACGCGAGGTACGATCGGCCGATGAGCATGATCCGAGCCCCACTCACCTCCCTCCTCGAGCGCACCGCGCGGGCGGCCCTCCGGAAGCAGGGGTACGAGACGCGCGAGGTCCCGACCGCGCACGGTCGGATGCACGTCTACGACGCGCGCGGCGGCGGGCAAGCTCCCACCACGGTGTTCCTCCACGGGATCGGCTCGGCTGCCACGCCGTTCGCGCCGCTGTTCGGTCGGGTGCGCGCGCGGGCGAGGCGCGTCGTCGCGCCGGATCTGCTCGGGCACGGCTTCAGCGACGAGCCGCGAGCGCGCTTCACCCCGAGCGTGCTCTACGCGTCGACGAACGAGGCGCTCGACGAGATCCTCGACGAGCCGGCCATCGTCGTGGGGAACTCGCTCGGTGGGTCGGTCGCGCTGCAGTACGCCATCGCGCGGCCCGAACGCGTGCGCGCGCTCGTGCTCCTGTCTCCGGCGGGGGCACGCGCGACAGACGAGGAGTGGACCGAGATGCGCGCTGCGTTCGACGTGAACAACCGCCGCCAAGCGCGCGCGTTCGTCGACCGCATCTACCATCGCACGCCCTTCCTCGCGCGCGTCATCGCGCACGAGATCCCCGCGAGCTTGCGCCGTCGCGCGATCCGCGAATTGCTCGAGACGGCGACGAACGACGACGCGCCGACGCCGGAGCAGCTCGGCGCGTTGCGCATGCCGGTCCTCTTGATCTGGGGCCGGTCCGAGCGCCTGCTCCCGCAGCGCTTCCTCGAGTACTTCCGCGAGCACCTGCCCGCGCACGCGGTCGTCGAAGAGCCCGACGCGATGGGACACTGCCCGCACTTCGACGCGCCGGAGCGCATCGCGCGGCGCATAAACGAGCTGGCGCTCGAGCTCTGACGCCGGCGAGTGGCGCCGTTGCCCGGCCCACCTCCCGCAGCTACGATCCTTCGATGCACGTACGGCTGGGTCTGACGCTCGCAGCTGCGTCCCTAGTCGCGTGCTCCGTGTTCGCGGACCTCGACGGCTTCTCGGGCGGCAACTGCGGCCCCGAGTGCGCCTCCGACGGCGGCACGCCCCTGGATCCCGACGCGACGCGCCCCCTCGTCCCGGACGGGAGCGACGCCGCGAGCGACGGTGGCGTGGCGGGAGAGCCGCTGTCGGAGGCGATCCTGCGCGATCGGCCGATCGCCTACTTCCGATTCGAGGAGAGCAGCGGCGACGTCTGCAAGAACGAGGTCTCGGGCTCTCCCCTGATTTGCTCCCTCTCCTCGGGCTCGCCGGGCGGTCTGCGCCTGCGCGCCACGGGCAGTGGGGGCAGCCGCGTCGGCGTCGGCCTCGCGTCCACCGACGCTGCCGTCGTGATCAGCGGCACTTTTCCCTTCGTCGGCCTCCGCGCCTTCGCCGTCGAGGCGATCCTTCAGGTGTCCAACGTCGCGAAGAAGGTGCTGATCGCGCAGCGCATGGTCTTCGCGGGCGGCACGGGTCCGCCCGAGACGGGAGACCTCTTCTTTCTGAACGACACCGGTCGCTTTCGGACCGAGGGGTGGCGGGGCGGCGCCCACCTCTTCTACACGTTGGCCGCGGCCGAGGCCGTGCAGGCCAGGTGGTATCACGTCGTCTACGGGTACTCGTCGGCGCTCGAGCGCGACTACCTGTACGTCGACGGCGTCCCGCAAGACGGCAGCGTGCTCAACGGAGGCGACGCGGGGGGCGGACGCGCGGCGATCGACCTCCCGCAAGTGTGGGGCAACTGGACGGGCACCCTCGACGAGCTGGCGTTCTACGATCGCGAGCTGACGGCCGCACAGATCGCGACACACCGCGCCGCGCAGTGAGCTCCGGACGCGCCCCTGCGCACCTCTGCGTACATCGCCGCCGGATCACCGGTGCCTCATTCCGCGCCGAAAAGAAATTTCCATTCTGATGTGACAGAGACGTGTCCAAGCGGCCATGTGGGGGATGGTCGATTGATGGACGCGGTTCCCATCGAAGGCGCGGTCGAGATCCGCGAAGCAGCCTGCGCCGACGCGAACGCGGCGAAGGCGGCGCTCCTCTCCGCGCTCGCCCGTGTCCGCGCCCCCTCTCGTGGCGCCGAAGCGCCGTGGCGCGTCGAGGTGTCGTTCGCGCAAGCCCCACGCGGGACGCGCGCCGACGCGAGCATCCTGGACGGGCGCGGCGAACAGGTCGCGGTGCGAAGCCTGACCGCCGGTGGCCGCGCGTGCGCTGGCTTGTCGAAGGCCGTCGGCGCTTGGGCCTCGCTCGTTGCCGACGCAGAGCTCGAGCGCGCGGCCGAGCTCCCCGCGGCACCGCCGCCGACGCCGGAGACCAAGCGTGCGACCGTGCACGTCGCGCTCGGGGCCGACGGGTTCATCCCGCGCGTGCCCGGCGAGGCGCCCGATCGAGACGTCCCCATCGAAGGCCCTGCCGCGCGTCCGGTCGAGCTGGGCGCCGGCGGCGTCTGGATCACGGGCCACGGCGTGGGGCCGCTCGCGGGCGGCGCGGCGTTCGCGACGATCGGCGTCGGCGGGAGCTGGCTCGCGCGAGCCACGGGCACAGTCGCGGCGGGCGTAGAAGTGCTCTCTCCCGCGGGCGCGCGGCCCATCTCGCCGTCGGGTAGCGGGCACGCCACGCTCTTCGGCGCGCGTCTCGACCTGTGCCGACGCATCCCGGGAAACTACATCGAGCGCCGAGGCATCCAGCTCGATCTGTGCTTCGGCGCAGACACGGCGGCGCTCGTCGCGGCTCGACAAGAGAGCGCAGACGGGGGCGCCGTGTCGGGCGCGCGATCGTCCGAGGTCATAGGCCGACTCGGCGTCGGCCCGGGCGTCGACCTGCGCGGCGAGCTCGGCGGAGGTATCGCCGTCGAGCTCCGCGGAGAGACCGCGCTCGCCGTCGTACGCAGCGAGCTCTTCGGATCGTCGCCCGCGGTCGCGACGGCGGCGGGCCTGTTGGGACTGTCCTGGAGGTTGCAGTGACCGCGTCGGCGACGCTTCCGGTCGACATCGACGCGGGGCCGAACGCGGATCCGGTCACCAGCCCGCCGGCGAGCGGCGTTGCGCCGCGCGCGGAGATCGACCCCAAGGCGTTCCGCGCGATGTACGACGCGCACATCTCGTTCGTGTGGCGCAACCTGCGTCGCCTCGGCGTCGCCGACGCAGACGTGGAGGATCGCGCCCAAGAGGTGTTCGTCGTCGCGCACCGACGCTTCGACGGCTACGTCGACCTCGGTCACGGTCCGCGCGCGTGGCTCTTCCAGATCACGCTGCGCGTCGCGGCCGAGGCGCGACGACACCGCCGGCGCCACCCGGTCGATCCCGACGGCGGCGCCGCCCAAGAGCGCCAGTCGCTCGAGGCCCCGCAGCCCGCCGAGCTCACGCGCAAGAGGCGGCTCGAGCAGCTCGACCGCGCGCTCGATACGCTCGACCTCGGTCGGCGCGCCGTCGTGGTGCTGCACGAGATCGAGCAGATGACGGCGCCCGAGATCGCCCGCGCGCTCGACATCCCCGTCAACACCGTCTACTCGCGGCTCCGTGTCGGGCGTGCCGAGCTCGAGCGGGCGCTGCGCAGCGCGGGAGAGCCGGCATGAGCGCTCAGTCCTTGTTCGACCTCGCGCGGGAAGACGGTCCGCCCGCCGATCGCCGCGACGCGATGTGGGATCAGATCGCCACCGCGACAGGCGCGGGCGCCGCGGTGTCCGCGGCCGCGGCGATGAAGGCCCCGGCCGCCGCCGCGTCTTCGGCGGGAGGCGTCGCGACGACGATCCTCGCCACGATCGGCACGGCCATCGTAGCGCTCGCGCTCTCGGCCCCCGACCCGAGCACGCGCGCAGACGTACCGCCCCGCGTGACGACGCCCGCGGCGCATGTCTCGCCGGCTGGCGAGGTCCCCACGACGCGCCCCGCCCCTCCCGAGCACGCGCGGCCCGAGCCGACGGGCGACGTCCACGCTCCGGCGGGCGATGTCCGCGTACGCGTGAGCACGCCGGCCACCCCGATCACCGCGTTCGGCCCCACGACCCACGCCCCCGCCGCGCGACCGACTGCGACGGCCCGAGCCGCCGAGAGCGGAGAGCCAGGCGACGCTTTGTCTCACGAGGCCGACCTGGTGTCTCGCGCCCGCACGGCCCTGCGTGCCGGCGACGCATCGACGGCGCTCACGCTCGCGAGGCGCGCACGCTCCGAGGGCGCCCGCGCGCTCGAGCCCGAAGAGATGAAGCTCGAGGCTCGTGCGCTCCGAGCGCTGGGCCGCGCCGACGAGGCCGCCGCGGTCGAGGTCGCGCTGCGTCTGCGCCACCCCGGACACGCGCTCGCCCGCTGACGTTGCTTCCGTAGCACGAATTATCAAATTCGTGTCACGACGCGCGGGCGCGCGACGGAACCCGCGCGCGCCGGTCATCAGCGATCATGACCGACACCACGACGCGCCCACCGCGCGCGGGCGCATGGGTGCGCCGCGCGATCGCCTTCACGTGCCTCGCGGCCGCGCCCATCGCGGGCTGCATCTCGCGCGACGTCACCGCCATCGAACCGTCGACCAAGACGAGCTTCGAGGTCGTCGTGCCGCAGCAGTCGATCGACAAGGTCGACCTGCTCCTCGTGATCGACGACTCGCGCTCGATGGCCGACAAGCAGCGCATCCTCGCCGACGCCGTGCCCGATCTCGTCGTCGGGCTGCTCCGCCCACGGTGCCTCGACGTGCTGACGCGCGCGCCGACGGGCGGACGCGCAGACCCTGCGAAGGACGCGCGCGACGCCTGCCCCACAGGCACCGAGCCCGAGTTCAAGCCGATCACCGACATGCACGTCGGCATCGTCAGCACGTCGCTCGGCTCGGTCCCGGGACAGGGCGGCAAGCCCATCACGTGCGCAGGGGCCGACGAGAACCGCCGCGGGCAGCTCGTCGCGCAGCGCGCCGGCGGAGAGCGCGTGGCCGAAGCGGGTCCACACGGATTCTTGTCGTGGTACCCCGACGTGCCGCGCAACCAAGACAAACGCCGACACCCCGAGCCCCAGGGCGCGAAGCTCGGCGACATCGATCGCCTCTCCACGCTCCTTGCCGACATGGTCGTCGGCGTCGGTCAGAGTGGCTGCGGCCTCGAGGCGCAGCTCGAGAGCACGTACCGATTCTTGGTGCAGCCCGATCCATGGTCGCGCCTCGTGCGCGACGGCGACAAGGTGCGCTACCCCGACGACGGCGTGGACATCGACGGGGATCTCCTCGCCCAGCGCGCCGCGTTCCTCCGTCCGGACTCGCTCGTCGCCGTGATCATGCTCACCGACGAGGACGACGCGTGGGCCGACCCTCTCGCGTTCGACGGCTCGGCGTGGCGCTTTGCCGAGGCGCACTTCGGCGGCAACGAAGACGACGGCGCCTACCGCGCGACCCGCGCGTGCGAGACGGACCCGGCGAGTGACGCGTGCACGTCGTGTGCGCTCGCGCCCTCCGACGCTGCGTGTGCGCCGCCGCGCTACCGCGCCGCCGAGGACGACATCAACGTGCGCTTCCACGCGATGAAGCGCCGCTACGGGGTCGAGCCGCGCTTCCCCATCCAGCGTTACGTCGACGGCTTCACGGCGCCGCGCGTGCCGTCGCGCGGCAAGGAGCACGACGCGTCGGGTCGCTACGCCCCGAGCCCGTCGTGCACCAACCCGCTCTTCGCGGCGCGCCTCCCCACGAAGCCCGGTGACGATCTCTGCCGACTCCCGCGCGGGCCGCGCAACCGAGACCTCGTCTACTTCGGCATCATCGGGGGCGTGGCCCCGACGCTCTTGCCCGAGAAGGGGGGCGCCGAGGCGGTCGACTGGACGCGCGTGCTCGGGCGCGATCCGGCTCGCTTCGACGAGACGGGCATCGACCCGCACATGCGACAGAGCACGACGCCGCGCCCTGGGCTCCCTGCGCCGGGCTCGGGTCAGACCGATCCGATCCACGGCCGCGAGTGGGACACGGGCGGGACGGACCTCCAGTACGCGTGCACGTTCGACCTCTTCGAGCAGAGCGCCGCCGGCCCCAAGCCCGTGAGGAAGGCGTGCGAGGACAAGCGCCTCTGCGACTGCCCCGGCGACGGACGCTCCCCCGTCTGCGCGCCCGACGATCCGAACGTACAGGTCAAGGGCAAGGCCTACCCGACCGTGCGCGAGCTCTGGGTCGCGCGCGAGCTGGGCGATCACGCCATCGTCGCGTCGCTCTGCCCCAAGCAGCTCACGCGCCCCGCCGATGACGACTACGGCTACAGGCCGGCCGCCCGCGCCATCGTCGACCGACTCGCCGACGGTCTCGTGTCGCAGTGTCTGCCGCGCGGCCTCGAGATCGCGCCCGACGGCACGGTCTCGTGCGTCGTCGTCGCCACGCTCCCCGACGAAGGGCCGTCGAGCGCGTGCCGCGATCTGCACGGGCTCGCGCCGGCCCCGCCCGAGCTCGTCGCCGATCTGCGCGCCGCCGACGAAGCCGACGCCGCGCCTCGCCCCACGTGCCTCGTCCCGCAGATCGCGGTGCCGACCGGACAGACGTGCACGCGCGAAGAGAAGATCGGCTTCTGCTACGTCGAGGGCGCGAGCGCTCGGTGCTCGCACGCGCTGCAGCTCAGCGAGGCGAGCGCGCAGCTCGTCAACGCGCGCTTCACGCTCCACTGCATCCAGCAATCCGGCACGCAGTAGCGCCGAGGCCCGCTCAATCCCGCGCCGCCTTGTCGCGGCGGCGCGCCGAGTCGACCGCGCGCCACGCGAGCTCGGGGAGCTCGACCTCCATCCACGCGACGTCGAGCGGCGCGCCCGCCAAGAACCTGCGGCAAGCCTCGTGCGTCGGCCCGAGGACCACGACGTCGAACTGGAGCGTCGACCAATCGGGCAGCGCCCCGCTCGCGACGAGCGGCGCGACGTGGGCCGTGAGCGGCGCGAGCATCTCGGCCTTTCGCAGCCCGAGGGCCTCGCTCGCACCCGGCGACTGCTCTACCGCCGTCGCCTGGTACATGAACCGCGCCTCGACGCGGTGCGCGAGGACCCACTCGAGGTGCGCGGCGACGAGCGTGGTGACCACGGCCTTGGCTCCCCTCGCCTGCCTCACGCGCGCGACCAGGTGCGCGAAGAGCCGCTCGAACGTGCGCTCGAGGAGGGCGAGCGTGATCTGCTGCATGCTCTCGAACAGGTTGTACACGCTCGACGGGCTCGCCCCGGCCTCACGGCGCACCTGCTCGATCCCGATCTCGAGCACGTTGGCGCGCGAGAAGCACACGAGCGCCGCGTCGAGCAGCGCGTCCCGACGCAGGAGGCCGTCGCGCCGTCGAGCCATGACTTCACCGTAACAGGTGGAGCTTTCGTTCAATTGGAATAAACTTCCAATTAAGCCCGCGCGCGCCTACGCTTCGTTCATGGACGAGACGGTCGTCGTCACGGGCGCGTCGCGGGGCATCGGCAAGGCGCTGGCCGTCGCGCTCGCCCACGGGGCGCCTGCGCCCCAGAAGGTCGTGCTCGTGGCTCGGTCCGCGTCGGACCTCGACGCCGTCGCGCGCGAGGTGCAGGGCGCCGGCGTGGCGGCCGCATGCGTCCCCGCCGACCTGTCGACGCGGGCCGCGGCGACCGACCTCGCCGCGCGCCTGGCCGAGCACCTGCCCGCGCCCGCGACGCTCGTGCACAACGCTGGCCTCTGGCCCTCGCGACGCGAGCTCACGGGCGACGGGCTCGAGCGAGCGTTCGCGATCAACTGCGTCGGTCCGCTCTTGCTCCAGCGCGAGCTGCTCGCCCGCGGGCTCGTCCGCCGCGTCATGGTGGTCGGCGCCGGCCTGATGGTGAAGGGTCGCTTCGACGAGGCGCGCACGCCTACGGGCGAGGACTTCTCGAGCTGGCGCACCTACTGCAACACCAAGCTGGCCTTCGCCCTCGCGACGCGCGACGCAGCCGCCGCGCACCCCGACGTGGACTTCGTGGTGCTGCACCCCGGGGTCGTGCGTACGGATCTCGGCGCGCGCCCCGGCCTGCTCGGCGCGTTGCTCCGCCTCGCCAAGCGCTCCTGGGAGACGCCCGAGACGTGCGCGGCGCGGCTGCGCGACGTGCTGGGCCGCCCGCGCTGGTCTCCGCCGGGTGAGGCGCGATGGCTCTTCGAGGGCACCGAGCAGCCATGGCCGGCCGTCGCCGACGACGAGACGACGCGGCGCGCGGTGCGGCAGGCGCTGTCACGTGCTCTGCCGAGTGAGGTCGCGCAGGCGGGCGCGGCGGGCGCTCAGCCCTCAGCTGGGGCGTATGGGCCCATCTCTCCGGAGAGGTAACGCCACGCGCCCTCTTCGCGCACGAACGTCGAGCGCTCGCTGAACGAGATGTCGGCGCCCTTCTCGAAGACGCGCGCCGAGAAGTGCACCTCGCCGACGTCGCCGTCCTCTGCCGAGCTATGGACCGTGAGCCCCAAGAAGCGGCGTCGGTCTTTGACGCGCGAGAGCTCGAGCGCGAGCGCGCCAGGCGCCATGCCCGTGTCGGCGTGCCCTTCGGCCAGCGTCTGCACGAGGTACGGGCCGAGCCCGAGCGCGAACGCCGCGTACCTCGACCGCATGAGCGCCTCGGGCGTGGGGGGCAGCGCGACGCCGTCGTGGTACGGCTTGCAGCACGCCGTGTACGCCTTGCCCGAGTGACACGCGCACTCGCGCTTGCGCGCGGCGCTCACTTGGGGGCGCGGCAGCCCTTGAAGCTCGAGCCGTTGACGCCGTTGCACGTGGCGCCGCCCGAGCAGTCTGCCTCGGAGTTGCAGATCTTGAGGCACACGAGGTCGCCGTCGTTGAGCCGCTGCTTGCCGCAGACGAGCCCGTCGTCGCATGCGCCGCCGACCTTGCCCTCGGTGCTGCACGACTCACCCTCGGCGCTGCTTCCACAGCCCAGGGCCACGAGAGAGAGGACGACGAACGAGACGAGGAGCCTTCGCATGCCCGCCGTCTACCACAGTTCTGCGGCGAAGAAACTCGGTCCGCGCTCGGCGCCCGCCGCGGCGGCCGTCAGCTCGGCAGACGCACGAGATCCCGAATCCGTCCGCGCACTTGCACCGCACGCCGCGCCGCGCCCGGCCCGCGGACGACGCGCATCCGCAGGCCCCCCGCCGGCGCCATCGTGATCGCCACCCGCGGGCTGACGCGCGAGCCCTCGGGCATCTCGACCGAGAAGCGCTGCAGGATCGTGGCGAGCGCGATCTTGATCTCCATCGTGGCGAACGCGGCGCCGATGCACATGCGCGGACCGGCGCTGAACGGGTTGTACTCGAACGTGCTCGGCTTGATGCGCTCCCAGCGCCGCGGCGAGAAGGCGCGCGGGTCGGCGAACACATCGGGGTCCATGTGCATGTGGTAGATGCTCAAGAAGATCTCGGTGTTCTTGGGGAGCTTGTATCCACCCAGCTCCGAGTCCTTGGCCACCAGGCGCGGGTGCAGCGGCACGGGCGGCAGGACGCGCATGCTCTCTTTGACGACCCCGTCGAGCAGCGGCAGCTTGGCCAGGTCGTCGACCGTCGGCGCTTCCCCGTGGAGCGCCCCCGTGAGCTCGTCGGCGAGATCACGCGCCACGTCGGGGTGCTGCGAGAGGAGCAGGAGCGTCCAGGCCAGCGCGTTGGTGCTCGTCTCGTGGCCCGCCGCGAACACGACGCCCGTGTGCCCCACGAGCTCGTCCTCGGTGAGCCCGGTGCCGTCGTCGTCGCGCGCGGCGATGAGCGCAGAGAGCATGTCTGTGCCGGTAGCTCCCTTGTCGCGCTTGCGCCGGAGGATCGCCACGGTCTCGCGGTCGAGCGCGGCGGTGAGATCGAGCCACCGCCGGTACGGGAGCAGCGGCCAATCGCGGGCGATCATCATGCCGATCCCGAACATCGTCACGAGCCAAGCCTGCATGCGCTGCGCGAGGCGAAGGCCGTCCTCGCCCGCGTCCTCGCCGAACAGCGTCTTGGTCGCGATGCGCAACGTCAGCTCGGTCATGTCGGCGTGCACGTCGCGCACCTCGCCGTCGCGCCACCGGTCGACGAGCTCGGTCGAGAGCGCCGCCATGTCGTCGCGGTAGCCGTCGATGCGGGTCTTCTGGAACGCCGGCATCAACAGGCGCCGATGCCTGCGGTGCTCGTCGTCGTTCACATGGAAGAGCCCCGTCATCGTGCGCCGGACGGGCACCTCGCGCGGCGAGGCCTCGCCCTCGGGGTAGAAGCGACCGGGCAGCGCGTACATGTGGTAGCGGTCGTGCTGCGTGAGGATCTCGCGATTGTGCTTGGCGCCGTTGACGAGCACCACGCCGTGGCCGTTCGGGCTCATCACGCGGATGGGCGCGCGCACGAGCATCGCGACGTCGCCGTACTCGCGAAAGATACGGCCCGCGAAGCCGATCGGGTCGGTCGCGTAGCGGATCACGGTGCCGGCCGCGCCGAGCAGTGGCATGGGCGCGGGCCCGGGGGCATCGGTCAGCGGGGCGCTCGCGCTTCCCTGGAGGCTCGTCATGGGGCGATGGTAGGGCTAGATGAGCCTCGTGACCTCTCTCAACGCGCTGCTCGGCATCCGCGCGCCCATCGTCGTCGGTCCCATGACCGCGGTGACCGACGCCAAGCTCGTGATCGCCGCCGCCGAGGCCGGCATCGTCGCCGGGATCCCTCCGCACAACTACCGCACGCTCGACGGGTTCAAGGGCGCGCTCCGCGACATCCGTCAGGGCACGCGCGGCCCGTTCGCGGTGAACCTGATCGTCAACAAGGCCAACGTGCTGCTCCGCGGTCAGCTCGACGCGGCGCTCGAGGCCGAGACGCCGATCTACATCACGTCGCTGGGAGATCCGAGGGAGGTCATCCGGCGCGCGCACGACGCGGGGGCCAAGGTGGTGTGCGACGTGTCGACCGTCGCGCACGGGCTCAAGGTGCGCGACGCGGGGGCAGACGCGCTCAACGCGGTGGTCGCGGGCGCGGGCGGGCACGCGGGGCACATCTCGCCGTTCGCCCTCGTGCCGGCGCTCGTCGATCGCGTCGGCCTCCCGGTCATCTGCGCGGGCGGCGTCGCCGACGGGCGCGGGCTCGCCGCGGCCATCGCGCTGGGCGCGTGCGGCGTGCAGATGGGCACGCGCTTCATCGCGTCGCGCGAGTGCTCCGTGCCCGACGGGTACAAGCGCGCGATCGTCGACGCGACGGCCGACGATCTCGTCCTGACCGAGCGACTCTCGGGCGTCATGGGCAGCTACCTGCGCACGCCCGATCTCGACCGCCTGGGCACGGCGCTCCCCCTGCCCATCCAGCTGCTCATGCGCGGCAAGCGCACGCGGGGCCCGACGCAGAAGGTGATGATGGTCCTCGCGTCGCGCCGCATGAGCGCCGTCCGCCGCGAGGAGCGAGCCCTCTGGAGCGCAGGGCAGAGCGCCGACCTCGTGCACGAGATCGCCACGGTGAGAGAGATCGTAGAGCACACCCTCGCGGAGTACGAGCGCGCGTGCGCCGCTGGCGCGGGGGTGGGCCGCGGTGCTACGTCCCCCGCATGACATCCTCTTCGCGCCTCCGAGCGCGCCACCCCTTGTTCGGCGCCGCGCTCGCGGCCGGCGCGTCCCTCGCGCTCACCGCTTCGTGCAGCTCTTCGAGCAACCCCACCGCGCCGGTGGCGAGCGCCGAGGCCGGGGCTGACGCGCCCGACGCGGGTCCGGTCGAGATCAAGCTCGAGGCCGCGTGCGGCGAGGCCATCGACGCCATCTACGCCGACCCGGGGGCCCTCCCCGCCGACAAGGGCGCGATCATCAAGTGCGCCATCGACCGCGCGTGGAGCAAGGACGAGCTCGAGCGGTTCTCTCGCGCCAACAAGTATGCATATACAGGTAAGCCGTTCACGAGCGGCGCCAAGACGTTCCGCGTGGTGTACCGCACCGAGCGCGGCGATCCTCAGAGCTCGCCCGGGTACTCGAGCGCGCTGGTGTTCGTGCCTGACGTGCCCGCCGCCGGCGCCCCTGCCGTCGTCGTCGCGCACGGCACCGCCGGTCAGGCGCCGCGGTGCACGCCGTCCAAGTACCCCTTCGAGAGCACCGACAACTCGTTCGCCGCGATGATCTTCCCGCTCGTCGGCGCGGGCATGCCGGTCATCGTCCCCGACTACGCGGGCTACGCCGGCTACGGCGCGGCGGGCAACCCGCCGAGCGGCTACGCGATGAGCCCCGACGTGGGCAAGAGCGTGCTCGACGGCGCACGCGCGCTCCGCGCCATGCTCACGGGCGTGGGCGACAAGACCATCCTCGTAGGCCACTCGCAGGGCGGCCACAGCGTGCTCAGCGCGCTCGCGCTCTCGGAGTCGTACGGCGTGCCGCTCGCCGGCGTCGTGAGCTACGCGCCGCTGTGGTTCAACCAGGCGACGTGGGGCGCGCTCTTCTTCGTCGCCAATCAGTACCCCATCGCCGACAACGCCTTCGCGGTGGGCGTGGGCGTCTGGTACCACTACTCGCACGCCGAGCTGATCAACGGGCAGGGCAAGGGCGTCGAGCTGTTCGCGCCCGACAAGCGCGCCGCCATCAAAGAGTTCTTCGACACGGCGTGCGGGTCCGAGACCGACAAGATCAAGCCGCTCGGCACGATCGCGACGGACCTGTACGAGCCCGCGTTCGCGTCGTCGGTCAAGCTCGCCGCGGCGCTCGGGTCGCCGTGCGGCGCGGGTGACGCCGTGTGCGAGAAGTGGAAGGCCATCTACGCGGCCGACCGCCCCCACCTCACCGGCGCCGCCGCGCAGGTGCCGCAGCTCGTGCTGTACGGCACGGCCGACACGACCATCCCGGCCGATCGTGCGATGTGCGGCTTCGACCGGCTGCGCGCCGACGGGGCCAAGGCCACCATCTGCGTCGACTCCGGGCAAGACCACAGCGGCATCGTCGGAGCGAGGTCGGCGTACGTGAACGACTGGATCGCGAACGTCGCGATGGGCGCGCCTGCGCCCGAGCCGTGCGCGGCCGACGAGACCTCGCTCATGGCCGCCGGCGCCAAGGTGACTTGCGCCACGCCGCCGCCCAACGACTGACACCTCACATGTGCGCGCGCGCCTCCTTGGCGCAACCGGGCGCCCCGGTGTGCGACCTTGGCGCAACGGGCTTGCCCGCGTCACCCGATCGGGCGACGCGCGGGGGCCGAAATCGGTCTGATTTTCACGCTTTGGCGCAAGTTGCGCCTGGCACGTCGCGTGAAAGAGGGGCTCTCATCGGCGCGCAGGGAGCGCGCCCCGAGGGAGACCACAGACCATCATGAAGAACATCACGCTTTCCGCCCTTGTCGTCGCCGCCGCTTTCGGAGTTGCTTCTGCCGCGTGCAGCAGCGCGCCCGCCGAGCGCACCGACGCCGACTCCACGCTCGCGTCGTTCAAGAACCCGACCGGAAGCTTCTCGAAGGAGACCGCAGGCTCGGCGTTCTCGGGCTACAAGAGCGAGCAAGGCGAGAGCGGCAAGGTGCAGGCGCCCGGCGTGTCCAACGGCGCGTCGAGCCCGCAGTCGATGAAGCTGCTCGCGCGGACGCTCGACGCGAAGTCGCAGTGCAACGAGGGTCAGACGTGCGCGTGCCCCACGAGCGGCTCGTTCGTCTACGGCCTCGAGCAGTCGAGCTCGGGCCAGGCGCTCCGCGCGACGTTCGACAAGTGCATCGACGAGAGCGGCTCGGGCTTCGACGGTGAAGTGCTCTTCCTCGCGACGAGCAAGCCGCTGCTCGGCATCGCGCTCAAGGCCCCCGCCAAGAGCAAGCTCGTGGGCCCGGGCGGCGCCAAGCAGCCCACCACGCCCGCGCCGTCCACCGGCTCGAGCGGCGGTAGCGACAGCGGCGGCCTCAAGGAGGCCAACCCCGGCTCCTCGACCTCGCCCACGAGCGGCGCCGAGAACTACCTCTTCGTGGCCAAGGGCACGGCGATCGAGGCGCGTCAGTCGACGCCCATCGAGTTCGCGATCGTCTCCGAGGCCGGCTACCTGGTCGCGTCGGTGAGCGTGCCCGACGGCAACGTGGTCGTGGGCATGGCGCCCGACCAGACGATCTTCGTCCAAGCCAAGCAGGGCTCGTGGGTCTGCACGCCCAGCGCCTCGCGGTACACGTGCAAGGGCGACGGGCAGGTCGAGGACCTCGACCTCGACGAGGGGCCGTCGACCGTGGCGAGCAACGACGCCCCGAGCGCGGGCTCCTCGAGCGGCGGCAATGCGGGCTCGCCGAGCGGCGGCAGCGCCGACCCGGGCAACGGCTTCGACTTCTGATCCACACGGCCGAGAGGCCACACCTCCCACGGCGCGCGCGGGCCTCTCGGCTCACGCGCGCTGCGCGTTTTGTGGCGCGTCCTCGCTTGCGCGAGGGGGAGTCGCGCGCTACCTACCGATCGGTCGGGACACCAGCTCACCCCCGACGTCGGAGACCGCCATGAACGCTTCTTCCCTTTTCTTGTTCGTTCCCCTCTCGATCCTCGCGCTCGGCGCGACCGCGTGCACCGCAGACGCCGGCGCAGACGAAGCGCTCGACTCGTCGGAGTCGGCGCTCTACTGCCGCGACCTCTCGGCCACGTACAAGGTCATCAGCGGCTGCACGATCGACGGCAAGATCGTCGCGAAGGGCGCCGACGTCGCGCTCACGCAGACGGGCCCCGGCTGCGCCGACGTCACGCTCTCGGCGAGCGTCACCTTCCACACGCCGGGACCGACGGCGGACGGGCGCCCCTTCGACCCGTACCGCCCGTACTACTGCGGCATGGCCAAGTACAACTGCGAGGTCTACGGCGAGGGGTGCGACGCGATCGCCGCCGCGTGCGATCCCTCCATCGACACGAGCCCCGGCGGCACCACCACCACCAAGGACGTGACGCAGACGTTCGCGCGGTCGACCGTGCGCGACTGGTCGTACCGCCGCGTGCAGGTCGGCTCCTGCCAGCTCTCGCGCTGACGCGCCCCTCGCGCCCGGGTCCTCGCGCCCTGCTCGCGCCAGACGGGCGGGGCGCGTCCGAGGTTCGGCTCGGCCGGTCTCGGTGCTAGTGTCAACGGGGTGAAGCGGCGCATCTTTCGGTGGTTCACCATCGTGCTGTTCTTCGCGTGCCTCGCGGCGATCGCGATGAACGTGGTGGCCGACAACTCGGCCTTGCTCGTGACGGCCGAGAAGGTCGCGCGCGACAAGGCCGGCTGCGGTGAGAGCTGCCGGATGACGGGCATGCGCGGCGAGCGCGGCATGCACCAGCAGACGATGACCTACGGCATGAAGGGCGTCGGCGACGTCGAGGTGGTGTGCCGCCGCGCGTTCATCGTCGTGGGCGACTACGCGTGCGAGGCGACGGTCATCCCCAAGAAGTGACGCTCACGCGCCGCCGGTCACCTCGAGCACCAAGAAGCCGTACCCTGCGAGCGTCGTGCTCCGCGTCGTGACGGGCGCGCACGACTCGAAGGCGCGTACCCGCTCGCTGTCGCGTCGCTTCACGACCGCGTCGAGGTCGAAGGTCACCGCCGCGGGCGCCGGGTTGACGACGAGCAGCACGCGGCGCGCGCCGACGTCGAGCTCGCGCCACTCGACCACGCCGCCTTTGTCCATGCGCTCCGACGCCGACGCGTGCAGCACCGGCAGGAGGCGATCCTCGAGGGCGTGCATCTCTTTGTGCGCGGCCCACGCCTCGGTGTCGTCGGCGGCATACCACCCCTTGCGCCCGAGCAGCGACGGCTTGTCGCCGATGAGCGTGTAGTAGAAGGCGCCCCGCGCGCCGTGCACGAGCGACGACGCGATCAGGCCCTTGATCTGTTCGGCGCGCGGCTGCGCCAGGCCCATCTCGGGGATGCCGACCATCTGCAGGACCGGCACGGCGGGCAGCCCGAGCGCGAGATCGCTCGAGCGCCACGTGCCCCACTCGCCGCCGTTGGTCGGATCGTCGCCCAGCGCACCGAACGGGTACGTGATCGGCATCGAGACGTCGTACACGTCGCGCGCCGCGCGGAGGCCGCGCTCGAACGCGAGCGCCGCGCCGAACGGCAGGCCGTGCGGATCGTGGGCCGGCTCGTTCGCGGGCAGGTGCGCCCCGGCGGGAGCGCGGTGCTTTCCGTCGAGCAGCGCGTCGACCGGCGTGCCCGCGCCGCGCAAGATGCGCCGTATGCCAGCGGCCATCGCGAAGTTGTCGTTGAGGTCGACCTCGTCGGGGCCGAACCACATCACCACGTCGGGATCGGCGGCCGCCGCCTCCACATCCTGGACCATCGCGTCGTGGCCGTCCTGGGTGAACGGATCGCTCCAGAGCAGGTGCGCGATGTGGACACGCGGCTCGGCGTGGATCGCCTCGAGCAGCTCGGCCCCGTAGCGAGAGCGCTCGGCGACCAGGTTGAGGCCCACGTCGGCGATCGCGCGCACGTACGCGGTCACGTCCTTGGGCGTCGTCGCGTTGCACGGCGCGCCCGCGGGGCAGTTGGTGAGGAGCTTTCGATAGTCGGCGCCGTTGTTGTATGCGCCGCGCGGAAAGAACGGCGCGCCGCCGAGCCAGAACCGACCGCGGTCGTCGACGCACGTGCGCTTCGACGCGCACGCGGCGGGGAGCAGGGGGCGATACGCGGCGGCGTGATCGGCGACGCAGGCCTCGGCCGAGAGCAGAGGGCCGGCGGAGTACGCGTCGGCGGCGGGCGCGGGCGCGGCGGGCTCTTCTTCTGCGTCGGGCTCGGTGGGCGCGGGCACGCGCACGATCGTCTCGGAGCAGGCGAGCGGGACCGAGAGCGCCACGAGCGCGAGCAGCGGCCGGAGGAGCACCCTAGAAAACATTCGCGTTTTCTTGCAGGCACCGGGCCGAGCGTCAACCGCAGCGGCGCGAGAAAAGCTGCGGTCTGGCGCCCTCACCGCGGCAGCACGCGGCCCGCGTCGGGTATGGTGCGCGCCGTGAACGGCAGCGAGCCCGAGCTCCCCGCGGAGCGCACCTCCATCTACGTCAGCGACGAGCGCAACGCGATCCGTTGGCTGCTGGGCCGGCTCGAGGTGCGCTCGTGGAAGCACGGCGCGTACGCCGCCGCCTGCCTCGGAGCGGCCTTGCTCATCGCCTACGCGCCGGGGCACGCGGGCCTGTCGCCCGACGCGCGCCACGCGCTCTTCATCCTCGTCTTCGCCGCGGGGCTATGGCTCACCGAGGCGATCCCGGCGTTCGCGGTCGCGCTCGTCGTCATGGCGCTCGAGATCCTCCTCTTGGGCGGACTGGGGCGCCCGGGCCACAAAGGTGTAGAGTACACTCGCTTTCTCGCGCCCTGGGCGCACCCGCTGGTGTGGCTCTTCTTGGGTGGCTTCGTCCTGGGTCACGGCGCCGCGCGCACGGGCCTCGATCGCTGGCTCGCCGAGCGCGTCATCGCCGTCTTCGGGCGGACGCGGCGCGGACTGCTCTTCGGCCTCATGCTCGTGGGCTTCGCTCTGTCGATGTTCATGTCGAACACGGCCGCGGCCGCGATGCTCATCGCCATCGCGGCCCCCATGCGCGAGGGTCTCGACGCCAAAGACCCGATGCGAAGGGCGATCGTGCTCTCGGTGCCGATCGCGACCAACCTGGGCGGGATGGGCTCGCTCATCGGCAGCCCGCCGAACGCGATCGCCGCGAGCGCGGTCGAGGCCGCGTCGAGCCGGCCGCTCGACTTCGCCCGCTGGATGCTCGTGGGCCTGCCCCCGGCGGCGCTGCTGCTCGGCGTGGCCTTCTGGATGTTGAGCCGGGGCGTACCGCTCGCCGAGAAGGGGGCCGCCGTCGCCGCCGCGCGCAAGGCCGCCACCGAGGGCCAGCGCCTCCCCAACTGGAGGCGCCTCGTGGTGATGATCACGTTCTTCACGACGCTCGCCCTCTGGTCGACCGACGCGCTGCACGGGATCCCCACGCCCGTCGTGTCGTTCTTGCCCATCACCGTGCTCTCGGCGATCGGCGTGCTGCGCGCCCAAGACGTGCGGGGCCTCGGGTGGGACGTGCTCTTGCTGCTCGCGGGCGGCCTCGCGCTCGGCGCCGCGGTGCAAGAGACGGGGCTGTCGTCGTGGCTCGTGTCGGCGCTCCCCGTGTCGGGCGCGTCGAGGATCACGCTCGCGCTCGTGCTCGCGTACGCCGTCGTCGTCATCTCGAACTTCATGAGCAACACGGCGGCGGCCAACATCCTCGTGCCCATCGCGGTGGAGCTCGGCCGCGGCCACGAGGCCGTGACCGTCGTGCCCGTGGCGCTCGCGGCGTCGGCGGCGATGTGCCTGCCGATCTCCACGCCGCCCAACGCGCTGGCGTTCTCGACCGGTGATCTCGCGGCGCGCGACTTCTTGAGGCCCGGGGTGGTGCTCGGGCTGCTCGCGCCCGCGGTCGCCGTCGCGTGGTGCGCGCTCGTCCTGCGTTGAGGCGCGGGCTCGGCCGACGGAGCCGCCGCGCCGAGCGACAACGCCCGCGACGCGCCTAGAGGCGGCGGGCCTCTAGACGAACCACGACGCGTCGCTTGGGGAACATCGTGATGCGCAGCTTGGGCTCGACGCGTCCGCTCCGAACGAGGTGGAGGCGATAACGCTGCGCGAGCGTGGCCAGGACGAGCTGCGCCTCGAGCAGGGCGAACGCGCGCCCGATACACGCGCGGCCGCCCGCGCCGAACGGCAGGTAGGCCAGCTTGGGCAGGCGCGCCTCGGCCTCCTTCTCGAAGCGCTGCGGACGAAAGCGCCACGGCTCGGGGTACCAGCGCGCGTCGTGGTGGGTCATGTAGAGCCACACGACGACCTCGCTGCCCTTGGGGATGTCGTAGCCCCCCACCTGCGTGTCGGCGATCGCGCGCCGGGCGAGTGTGTAGGCAGGTGGATAGAGCCGCATCGACTCTTTGATCACCTGAAGCGTGTACGGCAGGCGCTCGGCGTCCTCGAACGTGGGCGCGCGGCCGTCGAGCACGCGATCGAGCTCCTCGTGCAGGGCGCGCTCGGCGTCGGGGTTCTGCGCGAGCAAGATGAAGGTCCACGTGAGCGCGTGCGCCGTCGTCTCGTGGCCCGCGAGGAAGAGCGTGAGCAGCTCGTCGCGGATCTCGCGATCGGAGAGCCCCGCGCCGTCGCCGTCGGTGTCCTTGGCGGCCAGGAGCAAGTCGAGCAGATCCGACGCGCCCTCTCGCGGTCCGCGCTCGCGCCGCCTGGCGATCATCGAGAAGATGAGATCGTCGAGCAGCGCGATGCTCTCGGCGACGCGCTTTCGCCCGGGCCACGGGACCCACTCGGGGATCGGGGCGCCGCCCAGCACGTCGTGGATCGACGCCATCGCGGTGCGCGTTCGCGTCGCGTCACCCGACGCGTCGTGCGAGAACAGCGTCGTGCTCACGATGCGCAGCGTGAGCTCGGTCATGTCGCGGCCCAGGTCGCGGTAGGTGTCGTGCTTCCACGACGCGAGCTCGGTCGACGTCTCGCCGACCATCACGTCGGCGTAGCCGGCCAGGCGCGACCGCGCGAAGACGGGGTGCATCATGCGTCGGTGGCGGGCCCAGTGATCGCCGTCGCTCGTGAGCAGTCCCGAGCCGAGAACGGTGGAGAGTTGCTTGAAGGCCGAGTGCTGTTTGTCGTAGTGCGCCGCGCGCGAGACGAGCACCTCGTGCGCGTGGTCGGGGTGGCGCGTGACGTAGAGCGGCACGTCCTTGGTGGGCACGCGGTAGATGTCGCCGTATGTCTCGAAGCGCTTGCGCACGAAGCCGATGGGATCGGTGGCGAAGCGCGCGTAGAAGAGCGCGTCTTCGAGCAGGCCCTTGCGGGGCGGAGGGCCCGGCGGCTGCTCGGAGCGCGTGGGGGATGCGCTTGCGGCCGCGCGCGGGCTCTCGGGGGTCATCATGAACAGAGCCTAACAGGCGAGGCGCGCGGGGGTACGGACAGCGGCTGACACGCGGGTGAGCGCGAGCGGAAGCGCGATAGGATGAGCTGCGTGAGCGATCGAGCGAAGGCGAAGGCGAAGGCGGGCGCGAAGGCGAAAGCGGGCGCGAAGGCGAAAGCGGGCGCGGGCGCGGGCGCGGGCGCGGGCGCGAGAGCGAAAGCGAAAGCGAAAGCGGGCGCGAGGGCGAAAGCGGGCGCTGGACCTGTGGAGCGGCTGCGTGCGATCTGCATGGAGTTTCCCGAGGCGAACGAGCGCGTGTCGCATGGCGCGCCCACGTGGTTCGCGGGCAAGGGCAAGGTGTTTGCCACGCTCGACGATCACCACCATGGCGCGCCGCACCTCGCAGTCTGGCTGCCGCAGCCGCCGGGCGTGCAGGCGATGTTGATCGCGTCCGAGCCCGACGTCTTCTTCCGGCCGCCGTACGTCGGGCCGAGCGGCTGGATCGGCGTCGTCCTCGATCGCCACACCGAGTGGGGGCTCGTCCAGAGCCTCGTCCACGACGCCTACGTCCACGTCGCGACCAAGAAGCTCGTGCGCGCGCTCACCGGGACGTGACGCGCGCTCGCGGGCGTTGCACCGAGGCGCTATGGTCGCCTCGTGTCGCCCGTTCCCGAGATCGACGTCGACCTACAAGCCCCGGCCGCGACGCGCTGGGATGAGATCGCGCCCATGGCGGATCGCGCGCGCGAGCTGATCGCGTTCTATGTGCGCGATTTGGGGGGTCTGGGGCTCTTCTCGCCGCTGCTCGATTCTCTGCGTCCATTCATCGACGCCGAGCAGACCGTCGAGCTCAAGGGCGTGGCGCGGGTGCTCGAGCTCCCCCTCGACGAGGTCCTCCTGGCGAACGTCTACTACGAGGGAATCAAGCACGTGCTCGCGGGGCCGAGCATCGGCTGCACGGCCTTCGCGATCGACTCGCCCCGGGGTCCGCTGCTCGCGCGCAACCTCGATTGGACGACGGCGAATGGTCTGCTCGCGTCGCAGACCATCGTGGCGAACTTTCGACGCGGCTCGGACATCGCGTATCGCACCGTGACCTGGCCGGGCTTCATCGGCTGCTTGAGCGGCGTGGCCCGCGGTCGCTTTGCGGTGACGCTGAACGCAGTCGTGAGCGCGGAGCCCGCGCGCGCGGCGGCACCGGTGACGTTCACCTTGAGGCGGGCTCTCGAGGAAGCGACGACCTTCGAGAGTGCGACCCAACTGCTCTCGGACTCACCGCTCGCCGCGGACTGCCTGTTGTTGGTGACGGGCCCCGAGGACGGTCAGGGGATCGTGATCGAGCGGACGCCCGGACGTAGCGCCAGGCGGCCCCTCGGAGCCCTGCCGCTCGTGGTCACGAACGACTTCCGCGCGCTCCGCGAGACTGGTTACACCGCGGGCGCGGAGCACTCGTTGACGGCATCGTCCTGCGGACGATTCGACCGCGCAGTCGAGCTCGTCGCGACCTCGCCGCCGCGTGAGGCCGATGCGTGCCTACACATCCTTCGGGACCCACGCATCCAGATGGGAATCACCGTCCAGCAGATGGTGCTCTCCGCGCGCGCAGGCGAGGTGTGGGTAGACCCACGCTGACCCACCCGCGACGCGCCTGCCACAGGATCGCGCGCGGCTCCCCCGCGCTTCTCCCGCAGAAAAGGGGCCTTCACGCCCTCGCGCCTCGCGGCACGCGGGTTGCTCCATGCATCGCGTGGCTCGATCCTCTCCCCTCGCGTTCGCCGTCGCCCTCGCGCTCTGTGCGCCCCTGCTCTTCTCCCCGCCGGCCTCGGCGTCGAAGCCGACCCGCGCCGACACCATCCAGAGCGCGGGCCTCGTCGCAGACGGCGACGGCTACGTCGCGTACTGGGTCTACGACGCGGCAAAGGGCGCGCGCCAGACGCGCGTTCAGCGCCTCGACGCGCGCGGCGCGCCGGTGGGAGCGCGCACCGTCGCGTCGCGAGGGTGGTCGCAGGTTCGACGGATCGGACAGCGTCTCTTCGCGCTCGACGGGCAGGCCGACGCGACGACGATCGTGGCGCTGTCGTCGAGCCTCGAGCCCTCTGGCGCCTCTCGCACGCTCCCGTTCTCGCTCGAGCTCTTGGCGATCGCCGATGGGGCCGACGGCGGGCTCAACGTCGCGGCGCGCACGAGCGAACGCGAAGTGACGTTCCTACGGCTCCGCGCCGATCTCTCCGACGCAGCTCCCTCGACGACGGCAGAGGTCTCTGGCGACGAGGGCTTCGTCGGCGGAGACGCGTCGCACTGGCTCACGATCGCGGCGCCGTTCGTGGCCGAGGGCGGACTGGCGCGGCGCGTGACGGCGGCCCGGCGTTCACCGACGGGAGAGCTCGACGGCGCGCCGCGTGAGATCTTCGCGACGACGAACGACGAGTCGTTCTTTGCGCTCCACGTGCTCCCGCGGAGCGAAGGCGATCTCGTGATCCTCCCCGTCGACAGCTACGACGCCCGGCCGGCGCGCATCGAGGTCGCCGAGGTGCTGCCGGGGATCGGCGGCGGGCCCGCGAGGCCGATCGGCGACTTCGGCGGCGACGGGCGGCGCGTTCACGTCGTCGATCGCGGATCGTCGTTCGTGCTCACCTCCGAAGAGGGCCTCGTCGACAACGCGCAGGTCGTCGTGCGTCGATTCTCGAGCGATTCACGCGCGCTACTTTCGAGCGCGAGGCTCCCGCTCGACCCGGGCACCGGCGTCAGCGCGGTGGCGTGCCGCGACGACGGCTGCGTGATGCTCTCGTCGGGCGGCTTCAACGAGCACGTCTTGCGCGCGACCCGCATCGACGGCGATGGCGCGGGCGCCAAGACCACCCTCGACGCGACGCCCCAGCTCGACGACGGATCGTGCTCCGCGTCGCCCCGCAAGTCCCGCTCGGCGCCGGCCGTGCTGCTGCTCGCGCTCGGCGCCGTCGCGGCCCTCACCGCGCGACGCCGCCGGACGTAGGTCGGCTACGACCGCGATCAGGGCACGAGCACGAGC
>JAGQJA010000156.1 GCA_020430845.1 Myxococcales bacterium | reverse complement strand
GCGTTTGCGACTGCGTCTGCGTCTGCGATCGCGTCTGCGCCTGCGCCTGCGCCTGCGTCTGCGTCCGCGTCCGCGCCTGCGCCTGCGATCACGCTTGCGCCCGCGCCCGCGCCCGCCCCCGCGTCTGCTCCCGCCCCCGCGCCCGCGCCCGCCCCCAACGAGCGCGCCCGCACGATGCTGGGCATGCCGGCGAGCGCCCTGGGCGTGCCCCCGCCCGCCGCAGAGCCCCCCGCGCCCGATCCCGCCGCGGCGCGCCCCGCCCACGTGCAGAAGACGATGCTCGGCGTGGCCATCCCCGGCATCGCGCCGCTCAGCAGCAGCGCGCCCGCCGTCGGTCAAGACGCGCCCGCGCCGCCGCCCCTGCAGGCGTCGCCGCAGCTCCACAGCCGCGTGCGCACGATGCTCGGCGTGTCGGTGTCCGACATGCACGCGCCGCAGCAGGCCGCGCCGCCCGCAAAACAAGGCCGCGTGCGCACGATGCTCGGCGGCGTCGGCGCCGTGCAGGTCCCCGAGGAGCAGCTGCCCACGGTCGTCCCCGCGCCCGCGCCGTTCGCGGCCGAGCCGCTCCCCGCGGCCCCCGAGAAGCCGACCCAGCGAGGCGTGCCCGCGATCGTCGTCGTGCTGGTGATCGGCCTCTTCGTCGTCGTGGCCGGCGGCGTCGGCGCGTTCTTCTTCTTGCGCGGCGGTGAGCCGCTCGTCGCGACCCCGCGGCTCGACGACTCCGGCAAAGAGTCGCTGCAGGTCCGCTGCGCCACGTGCCCCGACGGCACCAAGCTCTCGCTCGGCGCGAGCGCGGCCGACGTCGCGGGGCACGAGGCACTGCTCGTGCTGCCGGCGCCGCTCACGATCGGCGACAACAAGCTCACCGTGCACATCGATCGGCCGGGCTCCGGGCGCGACGAGGACGTGACGCTCCGTGTGCCCGTCGCCTACCGCGTCCGCGTCGATCTGGGGACGCTGGCGGACCGGCCGCCCAAGATCACCGTGCGTGTCGAGGCGGCCCCAGGGGCGATCGTCAAGGTCGACGGCAAGCCGCTCGAGCTCGATGCCAACGGAAAGGCCGCGTACGCCGTCGATGTCTCCGAGGAGACCGAAGGCGAGTCGGCGGAGGTCAAGAAGATCGACAAGCAGATCGACTTCGAGATCACGCCCAAGGGCGGAAAGGCCGAGGCGCAGAAGCTCACGGCGCGCACGGGCATCCTGCCGCTCAAGGTCGACGCGCCCGGGACGGAGCTGTTCACGGCCGACGCGTCGGCGTCGGTCACCGGCCGCACCAAGCCGGGGTCGACCGTGACCGTCGCGGGCAAGCCCGCCGAGATCGACGCCGCGGGGCGCTTCAGCGCCAAGGTCGACGTCGAAGGCGTGACGTCGATCGACGTGGTCGCCTCGGCCCCGCCGCTCGCGCCCCGCCACGCGATCGCAAAGGTGACGCGCGTGACCGATCTCGAGGCCGTCGCCAAGGAGATGGACGCGAAGGCGCCGCTCGGCTTCGACGCGTTCGTGAACGTCGAGGCCTCCAAAGGCAAGCTCGCCGCGGTCGACGGCGAGGTCGCGGAGATCCGCGTCGCCGGCGGGCAGACGATCCTGCTCGTCGAGTCGCGGCGGGGCTGCGCGTCGCGCGGCAACTGCCTCGTGCGCGTCGTGCACGGCGCCGAGAAGCGCCTGAGCCGCGGAGACTCGGTGCGAGCGTACGGCGCGGTGGCGGGCAGCGTGACGGCGGGGGGCAAGACGGTGCCCGAGATCGTCGCGCCGTTGCTGATCGGGAAGGCGAAATGAGGCGGCGCGCGGCGGCATGCGTCGCGCTCGCCGGCGTGGCGGCGATGGCCATCGCCCTGAGCAAGAGCGCCGACGCGCAGCGCCTCGATCCGCGCCGCGCGTCACGCGTAACCGTAGGCAATCCAAAGGGATTTTCTCCGCTTCAGGGCGCGGACGCGCGCCGCTCCGGCCTCGCGCGCGCCGGGCTGCCGCACGCGAGCCCGCTCCGTGTGGCGTGGCGAAAGCCCCTCGGGCTCGCCATGGACCAGTCGGTGCTCGCGATCGACGACGACGTGGTGGCGGCGATCACCGCGCGCGGCGACGTGCACTTCCTCGACGGCGCAGACGGCGACGAGATCGTCCGCGTCAGCGTAGGCGCGGGCTCGGTCGGTCCGGCCACGTCCACATCCGACGGCACGGTGGTCTTCTTGACCGCGGCCGGCGACGCGGTCGGTGTGCGGAGGACGAGCGCGAGCCCCCGGTTCATCCGCCGCGTCTCGGCCGATCGAGGCGCGCGCGCCGCTCCGCTCGGGCTCACCGACGGCGGAGCCGTGCTCGCGACGGCCCGCGAGCTCATCGTCATCGACGCCGACGGCAACGTGCGCGCGCGCACGGCGCTCCCCGAGGCCCCCGCCGCCCCGCTGCTCTCGGACGGCGCGCGCATCCTGAGCGTGTCGGGCAGCGGCGCTGTGCACGCGTGGACGCCCGGCAGCGAGATCGTCCGCCTGGGCTCGTTCGGCGCACCCACCGACGGCGGTGCGGCGCTCTCGTCGCCCACCACGCTGCTGGCGATCATCGAAGGCAACCACTTCGTGGAGCTCGACCTCGCCCGCGGCCTGCGCACCACCCGCACCGTCGCCGCGCAGGGCATCTACCTCGGACCGCCCGCCGTGCGCCGAGACGCGCGCGGCGACGGCGGCGCGGGCGCGACCCAGGGCTGCGTGCTCGCCCTCACCACCACGCGCACGTTCACCGCGTGCGTGAGCGGCGACGGCAAGGACACCCGATCGAACGTGGGCCCCCACGCGGTCGGCGTGCTCTCCGACGGCGGCGCGGCGCCCCTCGTGGCCCCGCCGCACGTGGCGCCGCTCGTCGACGACGCGGGCGCGGCGGCCTTCGCGACGCCCGAGGGCCAGGTCGGCGTCGTCACGCCCCAGGGCGCGGTCGAGGTGCTCGGCGAGAGCCCCTGCCCTCGCACCGGCCGCTCGGCCGGCATCGCAGGGCTCGCGTCGGCCGGGCGCTCCGCCTTCTACGTCACGTGCGAGTCGGGCGTGGTGCTCAAGGTCACGGGCCCCGGCGCCGACGCCCCGTCGGCCACGCGCCCTCGCCTCCGCAAGCCCGCCGCCGCCACCAGCGCGAGCGCGCCTCGCCCCGCGCCGGCCGAGCCGCCCGACGAGGAGCCCGACATCGAAGAGGACGACGACCCGTGAGCCCCCGCAGAGGGCGCTCCGCGCAAACGGCGTGGCGAGCGGAACGAAGCGACCTATAATGCCGTCATGTCCATCAGTCTCACCGAGCGTGCCGCCGGAAAAGTGAAGGAAATCGCGGACGCAGAGTCCCTCCATGGCCAGGGCTTGCGCCTGCGCGTCATCGGCGGCGGCTGCGCTGGCTTCACCTACGACCTGTACTTCGAGGATCAGGTCGGCGACATGGACGAGGAGTTCGAGTCGCTCGGCGTCAAGCTCTACGTCGACCCGCTCTCGTTCCAGTACCTCGAGGACACCGAGATCGACTACGTCGAGGGCGCGCACGGCGCGGGGTTCAAGTTCAACAACCCCAACACGACCGGCAGCTGCGGCTGTGGCTCCTCGGTGAAGTTCTGAGCGCGACGCGCCCGGTCTCGGCTCAGTAGCCGAGGTTCGGGCGCAGCCAGCGTTCGACCTCGTCGACCGACTGCCCGCGACGGCGCGCGTAGTCCTCGACCTGATCCTTGCCGATCTTGCCGACCGAGAAGTAGCGCGCCTTTGGGTGCGCCAGGTACAGGCCGCTCACGCTGGCCGCGGGGCTCATCGCCAGAGACTCCGTGAGCGTGATGCCCGCTCGGTCCGCGCCGAGCATCTCGAACAGCACGCGCTTGTCCTGGTGGTCGGGGCACGCCGGGTAGCCGAGCGCCGGGCGGATGCCGCGGTACTTCTCGGCGAGGCGGTCCTCGTGGCTCAGGTCCTCGGTCGGCGCGTACCAGGCCTTGCGCACGCGCTCGTGCAGGCACTCTGCGAACGCCTCGGCGAGCCGGTCGGCCAGCGCCTTGGCCATGATGGCGTGGTAGTCGTCGTGGTCGGCGTGGAAGCCCGCCGCGAGCTCGTCGACGCCGAGGCCCGTCGTGACCGCGAACGCGCCCACGTGGTCGCGTGTGCCCGCCGTGCGCGGCGCCACGAAGTCGGCGAGGCAGAGGTGCTCGGTCTCGGCCGCGCCCTTCTTCTGCTGCTGGCGGAGCATCGTCAGGCGCGCGCGCTCCTTGGTGAGCTCGGCGTCGTCGAAGAGCACGATGTCGTCGCCCTGCGAGCACGCGGGCCAGAAGCCGTACACGCCCTTGGCCGTGAGCGCCCGCTCGCGGACGATGCGGTCGAGCAGCGCCTTGCCCGCGGCGAAGAGCTCTCGCGCCGCCGCGCCACGCTCGGGATGATCGAGGATCTGCGGGTAGCGGCCCGACAGCTCCCACGTGGTGAAGAAGAACGTCCAGTCAATGTAGTCTACAAGCTCCTCGAGCTCGACCTCGACCTCGCGCGCGCCCACGAACGGCGGGGGCGCGAGCACCGAGAGCGGGAACACGAGCTTGGGCGCGAGCTCGCGCGCCTCGGCCAGCGGCAGGATGGGGCGCACGGGCTTGCCGCTGTGGATCTCGCGCAGGCGGGCCTGCTCGGCGCGGTTGGTCTCGTCGAGCTCGGCGTGCCGCTTGGGGTCGAGCAGCGCCGACACCGTCCCCACCGCGCGCGAGGCGTCGAGCACGTGCACGGTCGAGCCGGGGTACTCGGGCGCGACCTTGACCGCCGTGTGCTGGCGGCTCGTCGTGGCGCCGCCGATCATGAGCGGCTGCGTCATGCCGCGGCGCTTCATCTCGCTGGCCACGTAGACCATCTCGTCGAGCGACGGGGTGATGAGCCCGCTCAGCCCGATGATGTACGCGTTCTCGGCGACGGCCGCGTCGAGGATGTTCTCGCACGGCACCATGACGCCCAGGTCGACGACGTGGTAGTTGTTGCAGCCCCGCACGACACCCACGATGTTCTTG
>JAGQJA010000155.1:22737-26516 GCA_020430845.1 Myxococcales bacterium | reverse complement strand
TCACGTGCGCGCTCACGTGGACCGTCGAGTGCGAGGACGCCGGCAAGGTCACGGCGCGCAAGCCGGGCGCGAGCCGCTTCGTCGTCGGCGCCGACAAGACGCACACGGTCGTCGGCAAGGCCGCGTGCGGCACGAGCGAGGGGTGGCGCTTCGTCGACGTGGGCTGGACGTGCGCGCCGATCAAGAAGTGAGCGCGGCGCTCACGAGCGCGCGTCGCGGAGCTCTGTGAGCCGGCTCACGGGAGCACGGCGCGGAACTTGAGCGGCTCGGCCACGTTCTTCACCGGAGCCGAGCGCTCCTCGCCGAGCGAGAGCCCGTGCTGGGGCGGGAGCTTGTCGACGGCGTCGCCCATCACCAGGATCTCGTCGCGGCCGGCGCACCCCTGGAGGCGCGCGGTGTTGTTCATGCCGCTCGAGAAGCCCGTGAAGTTCTCGTTGGGGCCGAACTGCCCGACCATGAGCGGCGCGAGGTTGACGCCCGAGCTGAGCGCGAGACCCTCGGCGCGGAGCACCTCGAACTCGATGCGCTTGGGGAGCGCGTTGGTCATCGCCTGCACCTCTTGGGCGCAGCGGATGGCCGAGAGCAGCCGCTCTCCCTCGCTCTCGTCGTAGAAGGGCGGGCCGAAGAGCGCGATGATGCAGTCGCCGACCATCTTGTCGAACACGCCGCCGTGCTCCCACACGATGTCGACCGCGTCGCGGCTCCACGCCTCGACGAGCGCGGCCACCTTTGCGGGCTCCTTGAGGATCTGCTCGCTGATGCGCGTGAAGCCCGAGATGTCCATGTACACGATGCCGACCGTCGCCTCGCGCGGGGCGAGGTATTGCTCGTAGCCGTCGGTCGAGAGCAGGCGCGCGACGTCGTCGGGGCGGAAGGCCGCGGCGAGGCTGCGCCACTCCTTGTTGAAGTCGACGACCCGCTGGCGGATGAACCCGGCGAACGCGCTCAAGAGCTCGCGGTCGTACGTGTTGAACTCGTGGTCCTTGGCCGTCACGACGACCTTGCCCACCACCACGCTCTTGGTGATGCCGTTGATGAGCACCTCTTCTTGGGCGTTGCGCACGCCGAGCTCGTCGAGCAGCGTGTCGCTCTCGCCGCGCAGGTACTCGCGGCCGAGCATGCGCAGCGGGCCGTGCGTGTCGCCGGCAGAGGACATCGTGTCGAGCACGAGCTTGGTGCCCTCGAATTGCTGCACGTGCAGCATCGTCGAGGCCTCTTCTTCGGCCACGTAGACGAGCACCATACGATCGATCGGCACGGCCTCGGCGAGCGCCGCGACGGCTTGCTTGACCCCTTCGCTCAGCACGCGGTGACGGAGCGCGTTGCCGAGCTTCATCATCACGGTGTGCTTCTCGCGCGCGGCCCGGATGGCGTAGAGGTGATTGTCGAGCACCTCGCTCACCACGTTGAGGGCGAGCGCCGCCTGCTCGAGCGACACGTGCGACGGCACCACGATGCCCGCCCGGCCGAACCAGGCGCCGGCCACGTCGAGGTGCTGCGCGACGATGACGTCGTCGCCCCACGGCACGCGCGGGCGCCCGCGGTGCGTCTCGTCGGTCTCGCGCCAGACGCGCTCCTTCTCGGCCTCGCCGAGCGGCGCGCCGGTGCGCGACCAGTAGAACGGGTGGAGCACGAGGTCCTCACCGTAGGTCTCGACGAACGCCGCGCTCGCCTTGAGCCGGTCGGCCACGAGCGGCAGCAGCTCGGCCATCACCTCGGCGACGGTGGTGCGGGCCACGAGGCTCCGCTCGATGAGGTCGTCGACCGCCCCGCGAAGCTCGAAGAGGTCGCGGAGCGCCGCCTCGGAGATACCCTCGAGCTCTTGCATCCCGCGCATCATGCCTCGCCCCGGGCGCGCGGAGAACGGGAAAATCCGCGACGTCCGCGCGTGCCCGGTGCGATACTCGCCGCGTGCAGGTGATCGGCGACCGCTACGAGGTGCTGGGCGTCATCGGCCGCGGGGGGCAGAGCGTCGTGTACCGCGCGCGCGACATGCGCGACGGCGATCTCGTGGCGATCAAGCTGGTGCACGGTGCGGCGGGCGATCCCGACGCAACTGAGCGTATCTTCAGGGAAATCCAGAGCATGTCCCGCCTGCGCGGCGGCGCCGTCGTCCGCGTGCTCCACCAGGTGCGCACCCCCGAGGGCGCGCTCGGCCTGGTGATGGATCTGCTCGACGGCGAGGAGCTCGAGGTGTTCCTCGCGCGCAAGGCCGCGGCCTCCGCGCGCGTCGACCCCGCGTGGGTCGTGCGGACGTTCGCGCCCATCGTCGAGACGCTCGACGAGGCGCACGGGGCCGGCTTCGTGCATCGCGACCTCAAGCCCGAGAACGTGTTCTTGATGAGCGAGGCCGCCGGCGGGGGCGCGAAGATCCTCGACTTCGGGTTCGTCAAGCTGATGCGCGCGCCGTCGATCACGGGCGCCGAGGCGATCGCCGGCTCGCCCTCGTACATCGCACCAGAGCTCTGGCTCGGCGGCGCGGTCGCCGCGGACCCGCGCGCCGACGTCTACTCGCTCGCGGTCGTCCTCTTTCGCACGCTCGGTGGCCGTCCGCCGTTCGAGGGCTCGTTCGTCGAGCTGATGCAGGCCGCGACGACGGGCGAGCGTCCGAGCCTGCACGCGCTGCGGCCCGATCTCTCCCCCGACGTCGACCACTGGGTGAGGCAGTCGATGGCGGCGAAGCCCGACGAGCGCTTCCAGGGCGTCAAGGGGATGTGGCGGGCGCTCGTGGGTTGCCTCGAGAGCCCGGCGCGCTGACGCGGGGCGGCGGGCCGCTTCCCCTTGCGGGCGACGGGGGGCCGGCCTAAAGCGTGGTCCTCTGCGTGGGCGCCGCCTGCGCGGCGAGAGACAACGAGGGTGAAGATGCGCAGCCAGTGGGTATCGAAGAGGTCGGGGCCGTGCGTGACGCAGTTGCACTATGCACGCAAAGGGATGGTCACCGAAGAGATGACCTTCGTGGCGGAGCGCGAGCGCGTCTCTCCCGAGACGGTCCGCGACGAGGTCGCCCGCGGGCGTCTCGTCATCCCCGCCAACGTCGCGCACACCAACCTCGAGCCGATGGGCATCGGCATCGCCCTCTCGTGCAAGGTCAACGCGAACATCGGCAACTCGGCCGTGACGGGCGACGCCGCGGGTGAGCTGCGCAAGCTCGAAGTGTGCCTCAAGCACGGCGCCGACACGGTCATGGACCTGTCGACCGGCGGCGACATCGACGGCATCCGTCGCGCCATCGTGGGCGCCTCGCCCGTGCCCATCGGCACCGTGCCGATCTACCAGGCGCTCCAGCACGTCAAGAGCGTGTCCAAGCTCACGGCCGACGACATGATCGACATGCTCGAGCACCAGGCCAAGCAGGGCGTCGACTACTTCACCATCCACGCGGGCGTGCTCGCGCAGCACCTGCCGCTCGTGCAGCACCGCATCACGGGCATCGTGTCGCGCGGCGGCTCCGTGATGGCGCAGTGGATGATCGAGCACAAGAAGCAGAACCCGTTCTACACGCACTGGGACAAGGTCCTCGAGATCTGCGCCAAGTACGACGTGACCATCTCCGCCGGCGACGGCCTCCGGCCGGGCTGCCTCGCCGACGCGAGCGACGCGGCGCAGTTCGCCGAGCTCGAGACGCTGGGCGAGCTCACGAAGAAGGCGTGGGAGAAGGACGTCCAGATCATGATCGAGGGGCCGGGCCACGTGCCGTTCGATCAGATCCAGATGAACGTCGAGAAGCAGATGAAGGTGTGCGGCGAGGCGCCCTTCTACGTGCTCGGCCCGCTCGTGAC
>JAGQJA010000155.1:0-22670 GCA_020430845.1 Myxococcales bacterium | reverse complement strand
TGCTCTGCTACGTGACGCCCAAGGAGCACCTGGGCCTGCCCGACGAGAACGACGTCAAGGCGGGGCTCATCGCGTACAAGATCGCCGCGCACGCCGCCGACGTGGCCCGCAAGCGCCCCGGCGCGCGCGATCGCGACGACGCGATCAGCCGCGCGCGCTACGACTTCGACTGGAAGGAGCAGTTCCGGCTCTCGATCGATCCGGAGACCTCGCAGGCGATGCACGACGAGACGTTGCCCGACGAGTACTTCAAGTCGGCCGAGTTCTGCTCGATGTGCGGTCCCAAGTTCTGCTCGATGCACATCAACCGTGCGGTCGAGGAGTTCAACAAGACCGTCGAAGAGGACAAGAAGAAGGGCCGTCGCACGCTCGACCTCTTCACGGCGTGAGGCCGATCGCCGCCGCGCTCGTCTGCGCGCTCGCGCTCGCCGCGTGCAACAAACGCAGCACCTCTCCGGTCGCCGCGGGGGCCTCTTCGGGGCCCGCCGCGACACCGAAGGACCCGGTCGTGCGCGCGCGCATGTCGGAGGCGTGGACGCGGGCCGCCGACGGCGACGTCGAGGAGCTCGCCGCCCTGGCGGTGGTCGAAGGCAGCGCCGGGCTCGAAGAGGGGGCCGAGGCCGACGCCGCGCATCGCAAGGTGGCCATCCGCGCGATGGCCTACGCGCGCGGTCACGGCGGCGTGCGGTGGCTCGCGGGCGTGCTCGACAAGGGCAGTGACGAAGAGGCGTCGCTCGCGGCCGATGCGCTCGTCACGATCGCGTCGAGGCCCCGCGTCGCGGAGGACGCCGAGGACGGCGATCTGCTCCGGCAGGGGTGCGACGCGCTCGGCGCGCTCGCCAAGGACGGTGGTCGGCCGCGCGATCGACGCGTGGGTGCGCTGCGGGCCCTCCGGATGCTCGCCGATCCCGGGCTCGGTCCGCCGGGCGCGCGCGCGTGCGTGGTCCCCGCGGACGTGGGCGGAGACCTCGACGTGCGGGGCGCTCGGTGAGCTGACTCTGGTGTAGCATCGGCGCATGGCCGACGAGAACAGCGTCTACAAGAGTGAGGCCTACCTCGCGCAGCTGTTGGCCAAGGCCGTCGCGGCGAAGGCCAGCGACATCCACCTCAAGGTCGGCATCCCGCCCGCCGCGCGCGTCCGCGGCGACCTCGTGTTCTTCAAGACCGAGGCCCTCAAGGACGACGACACGCTGTGCATCGCGCGCACCGTCATCCGCGACGAGGCCGTCCGCGCCCGGCTCGACTCGCTCCGCGAGCACGACTGCGCCTACCTCGCGCCCGGCGTCGGCCGTTTCCGCGTCAACGTCTACCGCCAGCGCGGCTCGCTCGGCATCGTGCTGCGCACGATCTCCACCAAGATCCCGACCCTCGAGGAGCTCGGCTGCCCGGCCGCGTGTCAGGCGCTCGCCGAGAAGGAGCGCGGGCTCGTGCTCGTGGTCGGAGCGGCGGGCAACGGCAAGAGCTCCACGCTCGCGGCGATGATCGGCCACCTCAACCGCACCAAGCCGCTGCACATCGTCACCGTCGAGGACCCGATCGAGTTCCTCCACGCCGACGAGCGCTCGAGCGTCAGTCAGCGCGAGGTGGGCATCGACACCGACTCGTTCGCCAACGCGCTGCGGGCCGCGCTCCGCCAGGACCCCGACGTGATCCTCGTGGGAGAGATCCGCGACGAGCTCACACTCGACATCGCCCTCAAGGCCGCCGAGACGGGGCACCTCGTGCTCTCGACGCTCCACACGCCCGACGTCGGGCGCACGATCAACCGCATCCTCTCGCTCGCGCCGCGCACGCACGCGGGGGCGAGCGACGAGCTGCGCGAGCGCCTGGGCGACTCACTTCAAGGCATCATCGCGCAGCGCCTCTTGCCGCGCGCCGACGGCTCGGGGCTCGTCCTGGCGGCCGAGGTGCTCGTGCTCACCGGCACGGGGCGCGAGAGCATCAAGCGGCCCGAGAACAACCCGCCGCTCCGTGAGATCATGGAGAAGGGCGTGCACCCGTACGGCATGCAGACGTTCAAGATGCACCTCGCCGAGCTCGCGGCGCAGGGTCTGCTCGACGCAGAGGCCGTCCGCGGCGCGACGACCTTCTGACGGCGCGGCGCCGGGCTAGAGGCCGCCGCCGCAGCGCTCTTCGCACTCGACGCGCGCGGGGCCCGGGTACTCCGCGGCGGGCCAGTGTCGCGCGAGCTCCGAGCCGCATGCGGTGTCCGCGCCCGGCCCTGTGAGCCGGAAGCTCGCGATCTTGCCGTCGGCGCCGAAGTCGAACCACGCGACCGCGCCGCCCAGGCTCCCGCCCGCGCACTCGCTCAGGCGCTCCATCGTCGGGCGGATGATCCGCGCGAAGCGCTGCTCGTCCTGCGACTCGAGGCGCCCGCGCATGCCCTGGAAGCACTGGTAGCGGCAGTCTCTGCGCGCCTCGGTCACCGGGATCGGGGCGACGGGCGGCAGCACGGCGACGGTGGGGGCGGCCGTCGCGGTGGGCGGCGCGGTCGGCCCGGGCGGAGGTGCGTTCGACGGCGCCATCGTCGGCGCGGGGGGCGGCGGGGGCGCGGGGGGATCGCGGCGGCTCGAGCGTCGCGGGATGACGTTGCCGTCCTCGTCCTCTTCGAGATCCTCGTCGTCGCCGTACCTGGGGAGGTTCGAGAAGTTGAAGCCGAGGCCGAACGTGATGAAGCGGACCTGCCCCGCCTCGAAGCTCTGGAGCCCCGTGACCTCGGGCTGGAGCGCGAAGCTCTTGGAGACGCGCAGGTTGATGCCGAGCCCGAGCCGGCCGAAGAGCGCCGTCTGCGTGAGCGACTCGAGCGTGCTGCCGTTCCCGCTCACGCCCGTCGTCAGGTAGGTCACGCCCGGGCTCGCGACGAACGACACGGAGTCGCCGGCGTTGACGCCGAGCAGGAGTGGCCCGTGGAGGTAGGCGATGTAGCCGGCGTTGCTGAACGCAGCCTGCGCGCCCGGGGCGATCGCGACGTCGAAGTAGCGCGTGCGCACGAAGTTCCACTTCACGTCGAGGCCGAGCATCGTCAGGTTGGTGATCTTGAAGGCGAGGTCGGCGCGCGACGCGAGGCCCACGCGCAGCGTGTAGCTCGGGAGGGTCGGCAGCGTGACGCTCTCGCGCTTGGTCTGCGTCGTGCGCGTCGCGACGTTCTCTGTGGTCACGTCGCCGCTCAGGTTCACGCCCTCGAGCGCGATGCTGTGGGACACCTTGCCCGCGGGGGTCGTGCGCGGTGTCGCGTAGGTGTTCGGGTTCGGGCAGCCGAGCGCCGACAGGGCCACGGCCGCCGCGAGCAGCGTCGCGACGTGCGTCGCGTGCGCGTGCCCGGGCTCACTCATCGGCGGCGCGCGCGTGCCGGCTGACCCAAGTGATCGCGGCGTCGAGCTGATCGGGCTTGCGGAACACGGGGCCGAAGGTCGACGCGTGCGTGCGCGCCGGGCCCTCGCGCTCGCTCGTGAAGAACGCGATGGGCAGCGCGACGGACGCGCCGCGAAGCACTTCGGCGACCTCCGTCCCGAGGCCGTCGCCCAGATCGAGGTCGAGCAGCGCGCACGAGAGCGCCCCGACATCGACGACCTTGGCGTCCGCGACAGACGAGGCCTCGATGATGTCGAGGCCGCGCTCGCGGGCGCTGCGCACCAAGCTCAGACGCACGAGCTCGGAGTCGTCCGCAATCAGAACCCGCCCCATCTCGCGAGGATATCGGTGACCTGCTCCGATCGTCCGCCGAAAAGCGCTGTCGCGTCGGCGCTGCACCCTTTTGGCGCGCCGACGCACGAATCCGGGCGCGCGGAGGGCAGGGCGGCTCTCAAGTGCTGGAATTCATTGGGGCAACGAGGTGGCACCGTCCTTGGAAAGGAGCGGTCGCGCACAAGGGCGCAGGCAAGGAGTCACGACATGCAGGTTCGATTCTGGGGTGTGAGGGGCAGCATCGCGTCGCCGGGCGCAGACACGGCGCTCGTGGGCGGCAACACGAGCTGCGTCGAGGTGCGCTGCGGCGATCGGCGCGTGGTGCTCGACGCGGGGACCGGGCTGCGTCAGCTCGGCGACTCCATGCTTCGCGAGCGCGCGCCGCTCCGCACGACGGTGCTCTTGTCGCACTACCACTGGGATCACATCCAGGGGCTGCCCTTCTTCGTGCCGCTCTACGTGCCGGGCACGGAGCTCGAGGTGATCGGCCCTGCGCAGAGCGAGCAGGCGGTGCGCGGGGCGCTCGTGCACCAGATGCAGGCGCCAGTGTTCCCCGTGCGGCTCGACGAGGTCGCGGCGCGCGTGGCGACGCGGGAGGTGCGCGCGGGCGACGTGCTCGAGCTCGACGACGTCGTGGTTCGCGTGGCGCGCGGCAACCACCCGGGCGGGGTCTGCGGCTACCGCGTGGAGCACGCCGGCGCGTCGGTCGTGTACCTGACCGACAACGAGCACTACGCGTGCACGGACCCGAAGCTCGTCGCGTTCGCGGCCGGCGCCGATCTCCTCGTGTACGACGCGCAGTACACGCCCGAGGAGTACGCGGCCAAGGTGGGGTGGGGTCACAGCACGTACGTGGCGGGCGCCGCGCTCGCGGCCGAGGCGGGGGTCGGCGCGTTCGCCCTCTTCCACCACGATCCGTCGCGCACCGACGGCGCGGTCGCGCAGATCGAGGCGCTCGCGCAGGAGCACTTCGCCCGCTCGTTCGCCGCCCGCGAGGGGCTCGAGCTCGATCTCGCCCGGTCGCCCGACTCGCTCTGCGATCGCGCGACGCGTCGCTCTTCGGCGCGCCTCTTCGTGGACGAAGGCGCGTGAGCCCGCTCGGCGAAGCTTTGTCGGTCACCGCGCACCGAGGTACCTTCGAGGGTGACGGCGCTGGGTCGGACGGCGCGCGAATCACCATGTCGAGCCGCCTCTCGCTCCTCGTCGACCTCGCGTCGCTCCTCGGCCGCGAGGTCGACCTCGACGCGCTCATGACGACGGCGTGTGAGCGCGTCGCCACCGCGCTCGCGGCCGAGCGCGCCACCGTCTGGCTCGTCGACGCCGACGCGGGGGATCTCGTCGCGCGCCTGGCCGTGCTCCCCGAGCTCCCCGAGCTGCGCATCCCGGCGACGCGCGGCCTCGCCGGGTGGGTCGCGCGGACGGGCGAGACGGTGCGCATCGACGACGTCTCCGCCGACGCGCGGTTCGACGCGTCGGTCGATCGCGAGACCGGTTTCACGACGCGGTCGATCCTCGCCGTCCCGGTGCGCGACGAGGGCCGCGGACCCGTGCGCGGCGTGCTCCAGGTGCTCAACCGCGCGCCGAGCGCCGACGGCGCGGTGTGGGACGACGACGACGAGCGATACCTCGCCGCGCTCGCGCTCCAGATCGGTCGCGCCCTCGCCCTGACGACGCTGCGCGCCGAGCGCGCCGACGGACCCGGCGTGACGCTGCGCGGCCCGTTCAACCGGATCGTGGGGCGCAGCCGCGAGCTGTTCGACGTGTACGAGCGCGTGGGCTTGGCCGCGCAGACCGACGCGACCGTGCTCCTGCGCGGCGCGAGCGGCACCGGCAAGGGCGTGTTCGCCCGCGCGATCCACGTCAACTCGTCCAGGCAGACGGGGCCGTTCGTCACGGTCGACTGCACGACGCTCCCGCTCACGCTCGTCGAGAGCGAGCTGTTCGGTCACGAGCGCGGCGCGTTCACGGGCGCCGATCGGCGCGTGCCCGGCAAGGTCGAGCTCGCGTCTGGCGGCACGCTGTTCCTCGACGAGATCGGCGACATGCCGCCCGAGGCGCAGGGCAAGCTCTTGCGGCTCCTGCAGGATCGCGCGTTCGAGCGCGTGGGCGGACGGACCACGCTCTCGGCCGACGCCCGCATTTTGTGCGCCACCCACCAGGACCTCGAGCGCCTCGTCCGAGAGGGCCGGTTCAGGGCCGACCTCTACTACCGCGTGCGCGTGGTCGAGATCGAGATCCCGAGCTTGGCCTCGCGAGGGCGCGCGGAGGTCGAGGCCCTCGCGCGTCACTTCGCCGACATGTACGCGAGACGATACGGTCGACCTGCGCCGACGATCCGCGACGACGCGCTCGAGGTGCTCGCCGCGCACGACTGGCCCGGCAACGTGCGCGAGCTCGAGCACTGGATCGAGAGCGCCGTGGTCCTCTCTCCCTCGGGCGTGATCGGCGCCGAGCACCTCCCGCGCGTCCGCACGGCGCCGGTCGACGACGCGGACGCCGACGGTGTCCCGTTCGGGCTGCCCCTCGACGAGGCCACGCGCCGCTACGTCGAGGCCGCCGTGCGCTCTGCGGGTGGCAACAAGGCCGAGGCGGCCCGAAAGCTCGGGGTCGGGCGGAACACGATCGGCCGGATCCTGCGGCGCCGACGTGATATGTAGCCGCGCCATGGCGCAAGTGTCTCCGCCCCCGTCCGCCCCCGTCTCTCCGGCGTCCAAGACCGCGCGCGCGTTCACGCGCGAAGAGGTCCGGGCCCTCTACGATCGACCGCTGCTCGCCCTGATCGACGAGGCGCGGGCCGTCCACCGCGCGCACCACGTCGACGACGAGGTGCAGCTGTGCACGCTGCTCAGCGTAAAGACGGGCGGTTGCCCCGAGGACTGCGCGTACTGCCCGCAGTCGAGCCACTACGAGAGCGAGGTCGGGCCCGAGAAGATGCTCGACGTCAACGCGGTGATCGCCAGCGCTCGGCGCGCCAAGGAGATCGGCTCGACGCGCTTCTGCATGGGCGCGGCGTGGCGCGAGGTCAAAGACGGGCCGGCGTTCGACCGGGTGCTCGAGATGGTGCGCGGGGTCAAGGAGCTGGGGCTCGAGGCCTGCGTCACGCTCGGCATGGTCAACGCCGATCAGGCCGCGCGCCTCAAGGAGGCCGGGCTCGACGCGTACAACCACAACCTCGACACGAGCCGCGAGAACTACCGCTCGATCATCAAGACGCGCACGTTCGACGATCGCATCGCGACGCTCCAGAACGTCCGCGAGGCGGGCATCACGGTTTGCTCGGGCGGGATCATCGGGATGGGCGAGAGCACCGACGATCGCTGCGAGATGCTGCGCACGCTCGCCAACCTCACGCCGCAGCCCGAGAGCGTGCCGATCAACGCCCTGGTCCCGTCGCCGGGCACGCCGCTCGCCGATCGGCCGCCCGTCGACCCGCTCGACCTCGTGCGCATGATCGCCGTCGCGCGCGTGCTGATGCCGAAGACGCGCGTGCGCCTCTCGGCGGGCCGCACGTCGCTCACGCGCGAGGCGCAGATGCTCTGCCTGATGGCCGGCGCGAACTCGATCTTCTACGGCGACAAGCTGCTCACGACGCCCAACCCCGACGAAGAAGAAGACCTCTCGCTGCTCGCGGACGCGGGGCTCAAGCCCATGCCCCCGGCGCGCGACACGGCGCGGCGCTCGTAGATCACGATCTCGAACACGCGGGCGACGCGCCCGCCGCGCTCGATCTGCACGCGGGTGCGCGAGCGCACGGCGTGGAGCGGGAGCTCGCCCGCGCCGTCCTCGGCGAAGCGGTTGTCGGTCACCCACACGACGTACGGCGCCTTGCGCCAGCGCGCGCGCGGCATCCAGTCGTCGAAGTCGTCGCCCGTGGGGGTCGCGCACCCGACCTGGACGTCGGGCATCGCCGCGGCGATCTGGGCGCATACCGTCCAGTGCGGGCCCACCACGACGATCTCGTGAGGCTCGGCGGCGAGCGAGGCGCGCTCCTGCCGCACGCGGCCCGCGACGTCGGGCCAGCCGTAGAGCTCGCTCGCGATGTCCCAGCGTAGGTCGGCCTGCCGTGGCACGAATCTGCTGGATTGTGGCACGAGCACCCACGCGAACGCGAGCGACGTCACCGCGGCCGCCACGGCGAGCGCGCGGCGACCGAGCTTGGGCGACGGGCTCCACACGCCGTCGAGGCCGGCGGCGACCGCGAGGGTGAGGAGCGCCGGCGCGATCCAGTGCGGCTCGGAGCGCGGGCTGAGCCACGAGAGCGCGAGCAGGACGACCGCGGGCAGCGCGAACGTACGCCAGCCGACGTCGTGGGCGACCGACGCGCCGCGCTGCGATCGGAGCGAGCGGGCGGCGAGCGCGGCCCAGTAGAGGAGAAGGGGAGACACGTACGCGAGCTGGCCGGCGGTCACGAGGGCGGCGTGCAAGAGCGACGGTCCGCCGGGCGCGGCGATACGGTGCGTGAGCATCGGGTGGCCGCGGGTGAGCTCCCAGAGCGCGACCGGGAGGGAGATCGCCGCGCCGGCGGCGAGGCCGAGCCACGGCCACGCCGACCGGGCCCAGCCTCGCGCGGGGGAGGCCTGGCTGCGTGCGCGTGCGACGAGCGCCCACGCGACGGCGAGCACGAGCAGCGCTCCGGACACCTTGCTCGCGGCGGCCACGCCCGCAGAGAGCCCCGCGCCGACGAGGCTCGCCGCGCCGCGGGTCGATCCGGACGGCGCGCGAAGGCCGAAGCCGAGCAGCGCGATCGTCGCGAGCCACGTCGGCGCGAGCAGCAGATCGGGCGTGAGGGCGAAGAGGCCGACGGCCGTCTCGGGCGCGACGGCCACGGCGAGCCCGGCGACGTACGCGCGCCCTCGCGCAGCGCCGAGACTGCGCGCGGCGAGCACGGTGAGCCAGGGCACGGCCGACGCGACGACGCTCGTGGCGAGGTGCACGCGCAGGGGCGAGATGACGCCCGACGCGCCGCGGAAGCACGCGGCGACCACGCCCACCATGCCCGGATGATCGAGGTACGCGGGCTGCGGGTGCGCCGCGTAGGCGACGTAGAGGGCCTCCGAGTCGCCGAAGCCTACGCGCGTGGACGCGTACACGCGGAGCGCGAAGAGGATCACCGTGCACGCCCAGAGCGCGCGTCGTGCGTCGTCGCCCGTGTCACGGGCGGGCATCGACCGCGGCCCGAGGGGCCCCTCGCGTGGCGTCCGGGCCCGACGAGCCGGTGAGCAGGTCGGCCACGCGGGCCGACGGCGGCGGGCCCTCGCGCGTGAGGCGCCGGACGACCTCGGCCGCGTCTGCTCTGGCCGCCTCGGGCGCGTCGAGCACACGCGAGACCTCCTCGGCCATCCGCGCGGCGGTCGCGTCGCGCTGGAGCAGCTCGGCGAAGGCGCGGCGCCCGAGCACGATGTTGGGGAGCCCGACGTGCGGCGTCTTCAAGAGCGCGCGCGCGGCGAGCTCGGTGACGAGATCGACCCGGTACGCGATGACCGGCGGCGTGCCCGAGATGACGCACTCGAGGGAGGCCGTCCCGGACGCGGTCAGAGCGACGTCGAACGCCGCGAGGTGGGCCGCGATCCCCGACGATCCCGCGAGCACGGCCTCGACGCCGGCGCGCGCCGCCTGGGCCGTCGCGGAGGCGGCGGTGGCGCGGTCGAGGCTGGGCGCGAGCAGCACGCGCGCTTCGACGGTGCCGCGCGCGGCGCGCACGTCGGCGAGCGCCGCCAACATCGGCGGGAGCAAGCGACGGACCTCGTGGGGCCGGCTGCCCGGCAGGATCGCGACCGCCTCTGCGTGCGTCGAGAGCCCGAGCCGATCGCGGGCCGCGGCGCGCGGCGGGCGCGGCGCCTCGAGCGCGTGGTGCCCGACCCACGTGGTGGGTGCTCCCGCGGCGCGCCACAGCGCCTCTTCGAAGGGGAACATGACCGCCATGTGATCGACGAGCGGCGCGATGTGGCGCGCGCGGCCGGGGCGCCACGCCCACACCTGGGGCGCGCCGTAGAAGACGACCCTGGTGCCGAGCCGCCGAAGCTCGCGCGCCAGGCGGATGTTGAATTCGGTGTAGTTTACAAGTAGGGCGGCGGCCGGACGGCGGCGCCGAGCCTCGCGCGTGATCGAGCGCCACGCCCGGAGGATGCCGAGCGCGCGCGCCGAGACGCCGCCGAGCCCCATCGCGGTCGAGTCGCGCACGTCGGCCACGATCTCGCAGCCCGCGGCGCGGAGCGCGTCTCCGCCCATGCCGAAGGCGTCTGCCCGTCGACGGACGACCGGCGCCGCGGCCAGATCGCCGGACGCCTCTCCCGCGACGACGAGCAGCGGTCCGCGGGGCGCGCTCACGCGCCGGGCTCCCCTTCGGCGAGCACAGCCGCGATCGCGTCCGCGTAGCGCGTGGAGCGCGCCTTGCCGAAGCCGTCGATCGCGGCGATGGCCTCGGGGGTGGGCGTCTCGAGGTCCGCGATCTCGTGCACGCAGTGGCCCGGGAGCACGACCTGCTCGTCGACGCCGCGGCGCTTGGCCTCGGCGCGACGCCAGCTCACGAGCTTGGTCTCGCGTTCGCGGCGTCTCCTGTGCACCTCGGGCGCCACGCGCGGGCGCTCGAGGAACGACCGCTCGTCGTCGGGGAGCTCGGCGCCGACGCCGGCCTTCACCGCCTCGAGGATCTTGCGCGCGAGCGCGTCTGCCTTGCCGGAGCGCGCGGGGCGAAGCTTGGACAAGGCCGCGAGATCACTCGGCTTCTTGCGGGCGATGTCGAGCATGAGGTCGGGCGCGAGCACCTTGAAGGGCGGCACGTCACGCCGCGCGGCCTCACGCTCGCGCAGCAGCGCGAGCTCCCGGAGCACGCCGAGGTCGGCGCGGGGGAGGCGGTCGAAGCGCTTCACGCGCGCCCACGCGGGGCGCGACTCGGGCGCGTTGCCGGCGGCCTTGGCCGAGCGGAGGCGGTGCAGGGTTTCTTCTTCGACCTCGTCGGCGATGCCCACGCGTTCGACCTCGGCGAAGAGCTTGTCGGCCAGCGCGGAGAGGTGGCGCACGTCGCTCGCGAGGTAGGCGAGGGCGGGCCCGTCGAGCGGGCGCTTGGCCCAGTCGTGGTGCTGCATGCGCTTGTCGACGCGGACGTCGAGCTCCGCGCCGAGGAGCGAGCCGAGCCCCGTGGCGGTGCGGCCGAGCATCCGCGCCGCGATGGCGGTGTCGTCGACGCCCGCGAGCTCCGCGCCGGACTCGACGATCAGGCGCGCGTCGAACGCGACGTCGTGGATGATCTTGCGCGGGCGCTCGGCCGCGAGCAGCGGCGCGAGCGCGTCGATCGGCGCGGCCAACGTGTCGACGATCCAGATCTCGTCACCGGCCGCGATCTGGAGCACGCACAGCGTGGCGCGGTAGGCGAACATCCCGTTCGACTCGAGGTCGAGCGCGAAGCGGTCGACGCGCTCGAGGCGCTCGGCGACCTTCGACAGGGCGTCGTGCGTCGTGATCAGCGAAGGAGCGCGCGGCTCGCCCATCACGATGCTTGGTAGCACACGTGGCGCGCCTTTTGGCCGTGACGTCAGTCGGCGCGGCGGCGGCGACGACGCGCGCGCCACGCGGCCGCGAGCCCCAAGAGCCCCGCGGCGCCGAGCGCGACGGCCCCGCCGGGCCCGCGAGGGGCGATCTCGCTCTTGCTGCAGAGGCCCGACGCGGGAGGCTCGACGCACTCGCGCGTGAAGCCGTGGCGCGGGGTCGGGTCGCAGCTGGGGCCCTGCGTGATCTTGCCGTCGAGCACGGCCCGTGTGCCGTCGGGCCGGTAGACCGAGCACACGCCCGCGACGTCGTCGGCGGTGAGGTTGCGCATGGCCGTCGCGCCGGGCGAGTAGTTGGCGAACATGGTGGCGCGCTGGTCGCCCGAGTGCGCGATGCCCAAGAAGTGGCCGGCCTCGTGGGTGACGATGCTCGCGAAGTCGTAGCCGTCGGGCGGCACGGGATCGGTCAACGTGACGCGCTGGTCGAACGTGTTGATCTCCATGTCCGCGTCGTAGATCTCGCCCGTCTCGGGGTTGAACGTCACGGTGGTGAGCGCCAGCGTGTTGCCCGAGCCGTGCGTCCACTTGTCGTCGCGGAACACGATCACGTTCTGGTTGTTGTCGTTCTGGTTGTACTTGACCTCTTCGCACGCCGCCGGGCCGAGATCGCGGACGTCGATCGAGACGCGCGACGCCCCGCCGCCCTCGGTGGGGCACGACGAGCCCGTCCACTTGGTGAACGCGCGAGACAGGCCGTTGGCGGCGTCCTCGAACGACACTTGTCGGCTCGCCGCGCGGTTGAGGCTGTAGCCCACACACGAGTTGCGCCAGAAGAGCGGCACGCCCTGGTCCCAGCACTTGTCGGGGCGCGGCTGGAAGTCGGCCGCGACGGGCACGGTGGTCGTGCGGCAGAACGCGTGCGCGGTGCCCGGGGCGATCACCGACGCGAGCGCGAGGCCGGCGGCCGCGGCGATGGCGCGCCGCGTGAGGGGGAGCGCACCCGCGTGCATCACTTGCCTGCGGGCGTGGCGGCGGCGTGGAGCTTCTTGTGGAGGGCGGCGATGTCTCGCACCGCGTCGTCGAGCGCGCGCTCGTGGAGCACGTCCTTGGCGAGCCGCACGCTCATCGTCGGGTCGATCTTGGTGACCGTCTTGGGCGTGACGCCCGACGCGCTGCGCTGCGCTCCCGGCTTGGGCGGGAGGAGCACGCCCACCGCCGACGACCGGATGATCTTCTTGGCCTTGAGCTGCTCGTCGAACACGACGGGGAACTGGCCCTGCGCGCGCGCCGACACCTGGTACGTGCCGGGCTTGAAGTGGCGCAAGAAGAGCAGCGAGGGCTTACCGACCTGGAGCACCGGCTCGCCGTCGACGTGCTGACCGATCTTGCCGACCACGCCGCCCATGGTGCGCACCCAGCCGTCGGCGCCCGTGGCGAGGTCGCCCGCGACCCCGGCCTCGGCCTTGACGCGGGTGTACGTGTAGATGCGGCCGTCTTCCCAGACGCTCATCTGTTCGACGGGGACGCCGATGGCGACAGCGTCGGCGTCCTGGACGAGAGCCTCGTACGCCACGGCGATCGACACCGAGGCTTGGGCGTCACCCGGGACGAGCGCGGCGGCGGCGGGGAGCGCCGCGAGGGCGAGGGAAAAAGCGATGCGGCGGAGCGAAGCTCGCATGAGCGTCAGACTAGCATGCCCTCACCAGCGCACCAGCGCGCACCCCCAGTGGATGCCGGCGCCGAGGGCCAGGAACATGGTGAGCTGCTCGCGCCGCAGCGTGCCGGCGTGCGTGAGCTCGTCGATGAGGATGGGCAACGTGCCCGCGCTCGTGTTGCCGAAGCGCTCGATGTTCATCGGCATCTTCTCGACCGGGACGCCGAGCTGCTCGCGGATGTACGAGTTGATGCGCGCGTTCGCCTGGTGCGCGAGGAAGAGGTCGATGCTCTCGATGGGCGTCTTGGTGTCCTCGCACAGGGCGCGCGCCGTCTTGGGGAGCTTGGTGACGGCGAACTTGAAGAGCTCGCGTCCGTCCATGCGCGGGATGTACTCCTGCTTGTCGTACATGTCCCCCTTCCAGTAGGGGCGCGTGCGGAAGCCGCCGCCGGGCACGTAGAGGGTCTCGGCGTAGCGCCCGTCGGTGTGCACCTTGGCCGCGACGAGGCCCGCGTCGCGGTCGGTCGCGCGGAAGACGAGCGCGCCCGCGCCGTCGCCGAAGAGCACGGCGAGCGCCCGGTGCTCGTTGATCTTCTGCTTCTCGGCGTCGGTGAGGGTGCGATCGCTCTCGCCCATCACCACGTCCCAGTCCGACCACGGCATGAAGCCGGCGTGCGCCTCGGCGCCGACGAAGAGGATCGTCTTGGCCGCGCCCCCCTTGATGAGGCCGTCGATGAGCTGCAAGCCGAAGATCATCGCCGCGCACTGCTGGCGGATGTCGAGCGCCGGCGTGCCCTCGAGGCCGAGCTTGGCCGCCAGCACCGCGCCGGACCCCGGGAAGATGTAGTCCGGCGTCATCGTCGCGAAGATGATGTAGTCGATCTCCTTCGGGCTGATGCGCGCGGCCTCGATCGCCCGCTTGGCTGCCTCGAGCGCCATGTCGCTCGCGGCCTTGCCCTCGGGGCAGAAGTGGCGCTGTCGGATGCCGGAGCGCTGGTAGATCCAGTCGTCCGACGTGTCCATGACGCGCGCGAGCGCGTCGTTGGTGACCGCGGGTCCGGGGACGTAGTGCCCCGTCCCGATGACTTCGAATCCAGCCATGCGAGCGGCGCGGACCTTACTACGGCCAGGGCAAATGGCCAGCGTTGTCGCGCAGATATCGACCGATCGGTCAGCGGGACGGGCGCCGGGCGAGGCGCACCGCGGCCTCCCAGCGGCGGCGCGCGGCCTTGTCGAGCCCGACCACGGTGAGCGTCTGCTCCGAGCGACGGAAGACGAGCACGTCGCCGATGGTCACGTCGTACTCGCGCGCGTGCCCGTCGAGGAAGAGCTTGGCCTCGCGCATCTTGCTGCGCACGGTGAAGCGCTCGTCGGGCCGGACGCGCCCGACCACGTGTCGGAAGACGGTCCCGGCCGGCATGTACGGCTCTCGCACGACGTACTGCAGATCGCTCGACTCGATCGGCAGCACGTTGCCCCCGGCGCTCCGCTGCGCCGCGGTCGATCCCGCCGCCGGCCCGATCCACACGCCGCTCGAGCGGTGGTCCTCGGGCTCGCGCGGGGGGAGGGCGGCGCCCGAGAGCCCCACGAGGTACCGCGACGTCGCCGCAGGGGACGCGTGGCAGAAGAGGGCCTCGTTCAGGACGCGCGCGTGGAGCAGCTTTCCGTTCTTGTCGACGCGCATGCGCGTGAGCTCGACGCGCTTGGTCGTGCCGTCGAGCGCGCCGCGCAGCGCCTTCTTGGCGCGCCCCTTGGTGCCGCCGCAGAAGAACCCGATCGAGTGCTCCGGCGAGCTGTTGATGCCAAGGAGCGGTACGCGCGAGCCGATCTGGTGTGAGGCGTTGAGCAGCGTGCCGTCGCCGCCCACCGTCACCACCAGATCGATGCGGGGCGGGATCTTGCCCTTGGTGCCGCCGCGGTAGGCGATCGTCGCGCCGAGCTCGTCGAGCGCCTCCTCGACCTCGCGCACGCTCTCCTCGTGCGCGTCGTGCGACTGCTTGAGCTTGCGCACCGTCGGGTCGCGCTTGGCCACGAGCTTGGCGAGCCGCGGGTCGTGGTCGTCGAGGACGAACTTCCGGTAGGTCGTCCGCTTGAGGACGAGCGCCACGCGCGCGCTCACGAGCGACCCCCGCCCGCGCCGAGCAGCTCGTGGAGGCGCCGGAGCGCGAGCTCGCTCTTGGTGTCGACCAGCTCGCCGCGCCGACACGCCTCGAGGGCGACCTCCAGCGGGACGGCCTCGATGGCGGCGTCCTCCTCCAGAGGCGTCCCGTCACCCGCGGGCTCCGTCCGCTCTGCGGGGTCGACGGCGACGTGAAAGTAGTGCTGCCACTCGGCGATCACGGCGGGCAGCGGGATGCTCGCCGGGCCGAGCGCCGCCACGTCGGACTCGGCGACGGCAAAGCCGAGCTCCTCGCCGATCTCGCGGGCCGCCGCCGCGCGCGGGCTCTCTCCCGGCTCGACGAGCCCGGCGGGCAGCTCCCACATCGCCCGAGGTGGCACGGGCGCTTCGGCCCGAAGGGCGAGGGGAGGGCGCAGCGCGCTGCGCAGGTAGACGTACACGGCTCCGTCCGACTCGTAGTGCACCGCCATCACCGCCGCGTCGAGCGCGCGCCGTCGGACCATGTCGTACGGCACGGGCGCGCTCTGCGTGCCGTCGGCGCGCCGCACCGCGACGTCGAGCCGGTGCACGTCGAGAAATCCCCCCGTCGCTGCGGCGCCCGGCGTGCGGTCGCGCACGACGACGATCTCGGGCGCGTCGCCGAGCGGGGGCAACGACGTCGATGCTCCGCCACGCTCCCGCACACCCACATCGTACGCGGACTCGCACCGCGTGTGCGCGAATGTTTCCGCGCGTGAAACGCGTGTGAAAATCGGCGAACCGCGCCGCGGCCGAGGAAGAAGGGCGCGGGCCGCCGCGTTCTAACCAGAAGGAGGACGGGCGGCGAGCGTCGCTACCCAAGCCGGCGGCCTGTACCGGCGTCCCTGATCGGATGTACGTGCAACCCCGAGCCGTGCGCGTCGAAGAGCCGCACTACGAGCCCGGCGAGGCGGGGCGCCTCGTCGCGTCGGTGCTCTTGGCCGCGGGCGGCGCTGCCCCCGACCTCCCTGAGCTCGTCGCCCGAGCGAGCGTGGCGCTCGTGCGCCTCTCGCTGCCGGGTCTGTCGGCCCACGACTTGGTGGTGTCGACGCCCGAGGAGCTCGCGCCGCGCATCCCGGCCGCGCTGAGGGGCGCCCTCGCCGCGCTGGTCACTGAGCTTGCTACGGGGGAGCCGCTGCGTGTGCGGATGGCGCAGTCCTACCTGTCGCTCTGGCAGATGGGCGCGCCCGCTTCGCCCCCGGTCGAGGTCGCGCGCGACGGCTCGGTGCGGGCGCGGATCGCGAGGGCGGCGATCGGCGCGCTGCCGCGTCATCAAGAGGTCGGAGCGGTCCCAGCGACCGAAGAGGAGGAGCGAGTGAATCAAGGCACGTATCGTGCGGTGGACGTGGAGGCGCGGCGCCCGCCGCCGGTGGTCGATCCGGTGAGGGCCAAGGTGGCGCGCGTGTGCGCCGAGATGCACGACGTCATCGCCGCCGTCGACCGCGTCGTGATCGGCAAGCGCGACGTGGTCACGCGCGTGCTCGTCGCGATGGCCGCCCGCGGTCACGTGCTGCTCGTCGACGCCCCGGGCGTGGGCAAGACGTTGCTGTGCAAGACCTTGGCGGCCGTGCTCGGGCTGGACTTCGGGCGCGTGCAGCTCACGCCGGACCTGATGCCGATGGATGTGACCGGGGCGACGATCTACGACGCCGCCTCCGGCAAGTTCGTCTTCCGGCGCGGGCCCGTGTTCACCCACCTGCTGCTCGCCGACGAGCTCAACCGCGCGACGCCCAAGACCCAGTCCGCCCTCCTCGAGGTCATGGAGGAGCGCACCGTGACCGTCGACGGCACGTCGCACCCCATGCCCGACCCGTTCCAGGTGTTGGCGACGATGAACCCGCTCGACCACGAGGGCACGTTCGCGCTGCCCGCGGCCCAGATCGATCGTTTCATGACGATGATCGAGCTCGGCTACCCGTCGGTCGACGACGAGGTCCGCGTGCTCGACACGCACCTCGCGTCGGGCCCGGGGCAGCCCCCGCCGCCGGCCGTGATCGCGCCCGGCGCGTTCGTCGAGTGGCAGCGCACCGTGCCGCTGGTGCACGCCTCGCCGGAGGTCAAGCGGGCCGCGGCGCTCCACGTCGACGCGCTCCGGCGCACCGCGACCGGCGGTCACACCGTGAGCCCGCGCGCCACGCTCGCGTGGATGCGGGCGGCGCAGGCCCGGGCGATCCTCGCCGGCCGGGAGTTCGTGACCGTCGAAGACCTCTACGACGTGGCGCCCGACGTCCTGCGTCACCGGCTCTGTCTCTCGGTGCACGAGGTGCGCGATCGCCTCCGCGCGCACGTCTCGGGCGGCGTCCGATGACCGCGCCCACCCCAGCCACGCGCATATTTCGCATCGCGTCGCTCGTCGTCCCGTCGTGGTTGGCGTGGTACGTGGCGTTCACGACGACGCATGTAGATACATGGAGCAGCGCCGTCTCGCTCGTGCTCGGCCCGCTCTGGGCGCTCGTCCTCGTGGGGCTCGTCGTGCGCGCGGTGGCCGCGCGGCTCGCCGGTCACGCGAGCGCCGCGGCGCGGCTCGACCAGATCGACGTGCTCACGTCGTCCGGGTGCGCGCTGGCGTGGACGTCGAGCCTCGCTATCGTGGGCGCCGTGACGCTCGGTTGGGTCAGCCTCTCCGTCGTCGGGCTCCTGGGCACCGCGCTCTTGCACCTCGTGATCCTCCACACCATGGTGGTGGCTCGCCCCGGCGCCACGCTGCGGGGCGGCGCGCTGACCCGGCGCTTCTGCCCGGCGACCCCGCGCGAGGGCGACGAGGTGGTCGAGGAGCTGCGGATCGTCGACGTGCAGGTCCCCGTCGGGTTTCGCCTCTTCGTCTCCGGTCGTGTCGGGCGGCGTTGGGCGACGGTGCGTCACGCGGTCGACGCGTCCGATGCGGGGGGCGAGGTCCTGCTCGAGAGCAAGATCGGCCCGGCTGTGCGCGGAGAGCACGAGCCCGAGCCCCTCACGGTGTGGCTCGAGGACACGTTCGGCCTGTGCCGCGCGCCGTGCCCGCCGCCGGAGGCGCCGAAGCTCGTCGTCCTGCCGCGCGAGCGTCGCGTCGACCGCGCGGCGCCGCTCCTGGGGCACGGCGTCGGCGCGAGCGTCGCGCGCGTGACGCCTCGAGCGCCGACCGAGGGTCACCTCGACCTCCGCGAGTACCGCGAAGGAGACGACATCCGCCGCGTGCACTGGGTCCGATCGCTCGTGGCCGGAGAGCTCGTCGTGCGCGTGCCCGACGAGGTGCCGCCGGATCAGCCGCGCGTGCGGCTCGTGCTCGACACCTACTTTCCCGAGGCCAAGTGGCTGGCGTCGGACGCGCCCGCGGAGCTGCTCGACGGGCTCGTGGCGACGTGGCTGGCGCTCGGCCGCGCGCTGGTCGATGCGGGCTACCGCGTGAGCCTCGTCGCCGCCGCTCCGCACGGCGAGACCGTGGCCCCCGTGCGCCGAGAGCTCACGGCGCGCGCGCCCGGCCCCGCGCTCAGGCTCGGCGCGCAGGTGACGTGGCAGGGCGTCGTCGACGTCGACCAGCTCCTCACAGACGAGCGCACCATCGTCGTCGCACGCGCCGTCATCTCGCGCGCCGACGCGACCCACCGGGCGCGGTGGGTGCTCGTGCACGGCGAGGTGTCCGACGCGCGGTCGCTCGACGGCGCACCCGTGCGCCTGCCGTTCCCTGCGGGGGCTCCCGACAATCGCGTGGGGCTTCGCCGGCGCGTCTCCCTCGAGCTCTCGCGCGACGCGCGGGATCGAGCGCTCACGTTGCGCGCCGCGCGGATGAACTTCGCGCCGCCGCCGCCCGGGAGCATCGCCGCCTACCCGGTGCGCGGTGACGGCCTCATCCGCCTCGAGGCCCTCTCGTGAGCGCCGCGCGTCGTGCGTCCGGCGCTGCCGTCGGCGGTCTCGCGGGGCCGCTCGTGTTCTGGCTGCTCGTGGTGAGCGGCCTCGTGGGACTCACCGTCGTCCGGATGGGTACGCTCCTCGACGCCGCGGGCGACGAGTCGCTCGCGCCCATCTGGATCGGGAGCGTCGCTGGCGTCGCCCTCGGTCAAGGGCTCGCGTGGGCGCGCGTGCGCAAGTGGGTGCTCGTCGTGGCGTTCGTGGGGGCCAGCCCATTGCTCGCCGTGCACCTCGAGTCGTCGTCGCTCTGGACCCTCGCGCTCGCGTTCGTGCCGGCGGTCACTTGCGGCTACCTCTCGCTGTCCGAGCGTGGTGCGCTCGCCGCCTTCTGGTACCCGTGCGTCCTCTGGGTGCTCGTCGTGCTCGATGGCGGCGCGACATCGGTGATCGACGCGAGCGGCGCGGCCCCGTTCGGCGTCGGCCTGGCCCTGCTCTTCGTGGGGTTCATCGCCGCCCGCGAGGCGCGTCGCGTCTCGCTCTGGCAGGCGCACGCCGACGTGCGCCTCGCGCCCGTGACCCGCACGGTGCTGCGCGCCCGGCCCGTGCGCCGCGCGCTCCAGGTCGGCCGCGCCGGGGCGCTCGGCCTCACGGCGCTCGTCGTCGCGGCGTGGATCGCGCCCCACCTCGTGCAGCGCGACGCCGCCCGCCGCGAGCGCACCGTCGCGACCTGGGCGACTTCCCCGTACGCCTCCAAGCCGCTCCGTTGTTGCCCGGCGCCGGCCGGCGACGCCGACGGCGCGCAGCTCCGCGAATACTTCCCGCTCTCGGCCGACGTCGACGCGCGCGGCGCGCCCATCTCGTGCATCCAGTGTCCGGTGCCGTCCACCGGCGGCGCGTACTGTGCGTGGTATCGCGAGACGCACGACGGAGAGGTCGGCGCCGCCTGCGCGGCGCACCCCGCGGTCGGCTATCGGCCGACGTCGATCGGTCGGCCGTTCTCGTACGCCGACGCCGCGGGGTACGGACCGTCGAGGCCCGCTCCCGTCGACGACGGATGGGGCTGGGGCAGCTTCGGCGACGCCCAGGGCGATGGGGCGTTCGGTGCCGGGGCGTCATACGGCGACCTCGGACTAGACCGCGGCCCCGCCGAAGCCGCGCCGGCCCAGCAGACGGCCGCAGCGCCGCCCGCGCCCGATCCCGTCGCCGCCGTGACGCCCGATCCGGCGCCTGCCGAGGTCACGCCGCCCACGCCGCCCGCGCAGCCCACGCCGCCCGCGCCCGCCGACGTCGCGCAAGCCACGCCTGCCGCCGCGCCGCCCACGTTCACCCCCGTCGCGGCGCCCGCACCGCCCGACGTCGATCCCGCGCCCACGCCCGCGCTCGTCCCCGAGCCTCCGCGACCCAGCGTCTCGATCTCTCCCGCGCGGGCTCCGTCGCTCTGGATCTGGGTGCTCGCGTGCTGCGGCGCGGCCCTCGCCCTCCGCGCAGCGTGGCGCGTCGCACGTCGCGCGATCACGCTGCGTCACCTCGTGCGCCCGTACTGGCCCGAGCCGCTCGATCAGCGCATCTCGAACCAGTGGCAGCGCGTCCTCATCGGACTCCGCGACGCCGGGGTCGTGCCCGGTCGCGACGAGCCGCCTGCCGCCTTCGCGCGGCGCGTCGGGGTCGACGGGCTCGCGACGTGCGCCACGATCCTCGACCGCGTGCGCCACGGCGTGCGCGTCGAGGAGCACGATCTGCGCGAGATGAGCGAGGCCGCCGCGGTCGCTTACCGTGCGGCGCGCGTCCGGGCGGGCGTTCTCGGGCGTGCGCTCGGGTGGCTGCGTGCGCCGCTGGCGTAGCGCTCAGCGCGCTGGCCCCTTGCACACCTTGAACGGCGTCGCGTCGTTCGGTCGGTCGTAGCGCGTCGCCTCTGCGCCGCACGTGAACGTCACCCCGAGGCGCGTGCAATCCGCATCTTTCTCGCACGTGGTCGTGCACACCGTGCCGCCCCGCTCGAGGCGAAAGCACTCCGTCGGCGCGCGGCAATCGCCGCGCCAGCGCGAGCCGTGGGCCCCGCACTCTTCGCCGGGGCCCTGGATGTCGACCTTGGGCCCGCCGCAGTGAGGCATGACGTCGGCGGCGACTGCGAAGAGGGCGATGGTGGCGAGGGCGGCGGCGCGCATGGGCCGAGCATAGGGGAGTCCCGACGAGCTTGCCTCCTCCGCTCAGGTCGACCGCGTCATCACCTCACACCCGTCGCGGGTCACGACGAGCGTGTGCTCGAACTGCGCCGAGAGCGATCCGTCGGACGTCACGACCGTCCACCCGTCGTCGGTGAGTCGCACGTCGGGCCGGCCCAGGTTGACCATCGGCTCGATCGTGAAGGCCATGCCCGCGCGCAGGCGCACGCCGGCGCCGCGACGGCCCGTATGAGAGACGTGGGGCTCGCCGTGCATCTTTCGCCCGATCCCGTGGCCGCCGTAGTCGCGCACGACCGAGCACCCTTCGCGTCGCGCGAGCTCTTCGATCGCGGCGCCCACGTCTCCCAAGCGCGCGCCCTCCCTCACGACGGCGATGCCCGCGTCGCGGCACCGCCGCGCCACGTCGACGAGGTGCCTCGCCTCGGGGCTGGGCGTCCCGACGAAGAACGTGGCGCTCGTGTCGCCGTGGTAGCCGCCCAGCTCGGTCGTCACGTCGACGTTGACGATGTCGCCATCGCCGAGCAGCACGTCGCGGCGGGGGATGCCGTGGCAGACGACGTCGTTCCTGCTCGTGCACACGGCCGCCGGGAAGCCGTGGTAGCCGAGCTGGCTCGGGCGACCGCCGCGGCGCGCCGTGTCCTCGCGCACCCAGGTGTCGATGTCTGCCGTCCGGAGCCCTGGCCGCAGGCGCGCGCCCACGAGCGCGAGGGTCTCTGCGGCGGCGCGGCCGGCCGCGCGCATCGCCTCGATCTCGCGCGGAGAGAGGATCTCGATCATCTCTGCGTGCTTGCGCGACGGCCGCGCTTGCGTCCAATACCGTTTCGATCTCGCGCCCGCCCGGGCGCGCCGACGCGCGGTGGTGCTACCTTGAGGGGGTGAGCCTCGCTCAGCTGCACTACTTCGTCGCCGTCGCCGAGGAGGGGCACGTCGGTCGCGCGGCGGCGCGCCTCCGCGTCGCGCAACCTCCCGTCAGCCGTCAGCTCCGCGCCCTCGAGGACGAGCTCGGCCAAGCCCTCTTCGAGCGCACCCCGCGGGGCATGCGGCTGCTCCCGCCCGGCGAGCGCTTCCTCGTCTACGCGCGCGCGGCGCTGTCGGCGATCGAGCAGGGGCGGGCGGCCGTCACCGAGGCGCGGGGCACGCGCGGGAATGTGCAGTGATGCTGCGCGCGTATGCTCTCAGGCAAGGTTGTCTCCTCCCCGTGGCCGCGCACCATGTAGGATAAACCCCGTCCCAAGCGCGGAACTTCAGGCGACGTCGAACGTCACAGTCCGTACGGTGCAAGCGAGAGAGGCCGTGACGCGTTAGATTTCTCAGAACGGTCCCCGCTCCACCCCCCTCCATGGCCCAGCCGACCACAGAACCGCACACCGTCGACGTCTCCCGCGTCGCCAAGCCCGCGCGCACCGCCGAGCGACGCATCCGCCTCGACCGCGGGCTGCGCTTCACAGTGCGCGCGCTGGCCGCCTCGCTCCTGCTCGTCGCCGCGGTGCTCGTGCTCCGCAAGACGGGCCACGCCTCGGAGCGGATCGCGCGCGGCGCGCTCGCGTTGGCCGGGGCCGGCGTGGTCGCCGCGTTCTTGGCGGGTTGGACACGTCCCCTCGCGCGGCGCGCCGGCGCCGTCGCCCTCGACAAGCACCACGGCCTCGCCGATCGCCTCTCGAGCGCGCTGTCGTTCGCGGAGCTGCCCGAGGCCGAGCGTACGC
>JAGQJA010000154.1 GCA_020430845.1 Myxococcales bacterium | reverse complement strand
TCGCGCGCTCGACCGGCAGCCCAGGGGTGCCGTCCCGCGCGAGCAGATCGGCGAGGTCGAGCCCGTCGAGGCAGTCCATGACGAGGTACGGCGCGCCCGACGGCAGCTTGCCCACGTCGTCGACCTGCACCACGTGCTCGCTCTTGATGGCCTTCGACGCGATCCCCTCGTTGAGGAACCGGTCGACCGCGCCCGGAAACGCCATGAACTGCGGGTTCATGAACTTCAGCGCGACCGGCGCGCGGAGCACCATGTGGTAGGCGCGCGCCACGGCCCCCATGCCCCCTTCGCCCAGCATCTTCTCGATCTGGTACTTGCCGTCCAGGATCTCGCCGGCGGACGGGTAGGTGGGGGGCATCGAAGACATGGGGCCGCTATCAGGATAGAGGGACGAGAAGCTGGTGACTAGATGCCCAAATGGGCGACGCGCCACGAACGACGGCACCGGCTCTCGTGCGCGCTCTTGTGCACGCTCGACAGACGCGCGCCTCAGCCGTGGCGCCCGGCGCGTCGCCGATCGCACGCGGCTCCGCTTTTCGTGTAAGAACGCGGTCGACCCCGAGGAGAACCATGCAATCGCCGTCGAAACCCCCGCCGCCGCACCTCGCCATGCTCGACGACCTCAACGCGCGCGCCCTCGAAGGCGGCGGCGCCGACCGCGTGAAGAAGCAGCACGACGCGGGCAAGCTCTCGGCGCGAGAGCGCATCGATCTGCTGCTCGACCCGGGCTCGTTCGTCGAGATCGGTAGGTTCGTCACGCACCGCTGCACGGATTTCGGCATGGCCGACCACAAGGTGCTCGGCGACGGCGTCATCACCGGGTACGGCATGGTCGACGGTCGCAAGGTCTTCGTGTTCGCGCAGGACTTCACGGTCTTCGGCGGATCGCTCAGCGGTGCGTACGCGCAGAAGATCTGCAAGGTCATGGACCTCGCGATGAAGGTCGGCGCGCCCGTGATCGGTCTCAACGACTCAGGCGGCGCACGTATTCAAGAGGGCGTCGAGTCGCTCGCCGGCTACGCCGACATCTTCTTGCGCAACACGCTCGCGAGCGGCGTGGTCCCGCAGATCAGCGCCGTCATGGGCCCGTGCGCGGGCGGCGCCGTGTACTCGCCCGCCATCACCGACTTCATCGCGATGGTCGAGGGCACCAGCTACATGTTCATCACCGGGCCCGACGTCATCAAGGCGGTGACGCACGAGGAGGTCACCAAAGAAGACCTCGGCGGCGCCGGCACGCACGCGTCGCGCAGCGGCGTGTGTCACCTCACCGCGCCCGACGACCGCAGCTCGCTCGCGCAGATCCGTGAGCTCCTGTCGTTCTTGCCGTCGAACAACCACGAGGACCCGCCGTTCAAGGCGACGACCGACCCGGCCTCGCGCGAGGTGCCCGAGCTCGACACGATGATCCCCGTCGAGTCGAACCGACCGTACGACGTCAAAGACGTGATCCGCGCGGTGGTCGACGACGGTCAGCTGTTCGAGATCCACGAGGCGTACGCGCAGAACATCGTCGTCGGCTTCGCGCGGGTCGGGGGACGCGCCGTGGGCGTGGTCGCCAACCAGCCGGCGATCCTCGCGGGCGTGCTCGACATCGACGCGTCGATGAAGGCCGCGCGGTTCGTGCGCTTCTGCGACTGCTTCAACATCCCGCTCGTCACGTTCGTCGACGTGCCCGGCTTCTTGCCGGGCACCGCGCAAGAGTACGGTGGCATCATCAAGCACGGCGCCAAGCTTCTCTTCGCGTTCGCCGAGGCCACGGTGCCCAAGGTCACCGTCATCCTGCGCAAGGCGTACGGCGGGGCCTACGACGTCATGGCGAGCAAGCACATCCGCGCCGACGTCAACCTCGCGTTCCCCACCGCCGAGATCGCGGTCATGGGCCCCGACGGCGCGGTCAACATCGTGTACCGCAACGAGATCGCCAAGGCCGAGGATCCCGTCGCGACGCGCGCCAAGTTCATCGCCGAGTACCGGGAGAAGTTCGCCAACCCCTACAAGGCCGCCGAGCTCGGGTTCATCGACGAGGTGATCTACCCGCGCACGCTGCGCGCCCGGTTGAACAGCGCGCTCACGCTCCTCAAAGACAAGCGCGACACCAACCCGCCCAAGAAGCACACGAACCTCCCGCTCTGAGCGCGCCGCGCGTCCAAAACTTGGCCACGTTCCTCCGCGCCCCGTATGTCCGGCGGTGGAGGCCGTGCCATGAGCAAAGAGTCCGATCGCCGCGCACCGGGTGCCGCGCGCGTTGCATTTGATGGGATGGTTGAGGTCGGTGGTTCGCTCGGACCGAGCTTCGAGGCGCGCGCCATCGACCTGTCCGGCGAGGGCATGCACCTCGCCACCGCGTACCTGCCCGACATCGGGCAGCCGGTCACGTGCCGCTTCGACGTCGGCGGCGGCGCGCAGGTCGTCGCGGCCGGAGAGGTGCTCTGGCGCGAGGACCAGGGCGACGGCGGCGAGTTCGGGATCCGGTTCACCAACCTCGACGGCGCGAGCGCCGCGGCGCTCGAGCGCATCCTGTCGGGACCGACCGATCCCGGCGCACCGGCCGACGCCCCGGTGGGCGCCAAGGTGCGCTTGCACATCGACGGCCTCGCGTCTCCGATGCGCGCCCGCGTGAAGGACTCGCTCGGGCCGATGGTCACCGCGTTCAGCGAGCTCGGCTTCTTGCAGATGGGCAAGCCGCTCGACCTCGAGGACACGACGAGCGGCTCGAAGCGCCCCGCGATCATCGACCGCGTGTCGATCGAGGTCGAGCCCGAGAACCGCATCCCGCAGCTCGTCGTCACGCTGCTCTACGACGACGAGGCCGGCCGCGCCGATCGGAGCGGGCCCGAAGAGGCCGTCATCCACATGCCCATGCCCGAGCCCGCGCCGATGCACGCCGACGAGGTCGCGCGCGCGTACGAGGCCGAGGGCGCGGAGGCCGCGGACGCCGAGCCGGTGCCGGCCCCCAAGGCGACGGCCTTCTCGGCGACCATCGCCGCGGACGCCGCCCCGCAGGCCACGCCCGACGAGGACGCCTCGCCCGAGCCGATGACCAAGCTCAAGGGCGCGATCGCCCGGGGCGCGACGGCGTTCGGACCCGCGATGAGCAAGCTCGCCACGCGCGCGAAGACGACGGTGGCGCTGCTCGCGGCCAAGCGTCGCGGCGGCTCTGGAGACGACGTCGCGATCCCGATGCGGCGCACGACGGCCCCGCCTCCCGACGGTGCGCTCCACACGAGCGGTCGTAAGGTCGTGCGCGGGGAGCCCTCGGCCGAGGCCGAGGAGATCGACAAGCCCAAGTTCAAGGTCAACCGCAAGCGCGCGGTCGCGATCGGCGCGATCGGCGTCGCCGCGATCCTCGCGGGCGTCGCCCTCCGCAAGCCAGCGCCGCCCGTCGCGGCCAGCGCCCCGCCCGTCGCCACGACGGCCGCCCTCGCCGCGGCGGCACCCGCCGCACCCGAGCCCGCCCCGCAGCCCACGATGACGTCGCCGTTCGCGAACGCACCGACCGACAACGCCGCGATGGCCGGCGGCGCGGACTTCGACGACGACGGCGCCGAGCCCTCGGCCCCCTCGGCCCACGCCAAGAAGGGCAAGCCCGCGTCGTTCGGCAACGGTCCGGTCGGCAAGGGCAACGTGCTCCGACTCAAGATGGACGGTCCGATCGACCGCATCCTCGGCGCCGCGCAGCCCACGGGCTTCGCGGTCGTCATCCCCGGGCGCAAGTCGCTCGACGCCGCCGGGCCCCTCGCCGCCCGCGACCCGCGTATCGCCTCCATCGAGGTCGCGAACGAGGGCAACGGCGCCCAGCTCACCGTCGCGTTCAAGGACGGCGTGCCGAACTACAAGGTGCGCGCCAAGGGCTCGTCGCTCGAGATCGTGCTCGCCAACCCGAAGGGCGAAGCGCGCGCCAAGCACTCGACGAAGAAGAAGCACCGCAGCAAGCGGCACTGACAACTCCGCCGATCGACCCCGAGAGGGCCGCCGCTCCCGCGCTCAGTCGCGGTGGCCGCGGCCCTTTCGCGTGGAGCGTGGCAGCGCCGTGCGGCTCGCCGCCACGAGATCCCAGCCGTCGCGCTCGCCGGCGACGAAGCGCTGGAGCCCGGCGTAGGCGATCATCGCGGCGTTGTCGGTGCAGCTCGCGAGCTCGGGCAACGTGGCCGTGAGACCGTGCTGGGCCGCGCCCTCGGTCACGCGCCGACGCAGCTCACGGTTGGCCGCGACGCCGCCGCCGATCGTCACCGCGCCGACCCCCTCGGCCTTCGCCGCCTCGATGAGCTTCTCGGCGAGCACGCTCGTCACGGCGGCCTGAAAAGATGCACATACATCTTTCATGGCTTGCTCGCCCTGAGGCACGCCGTGCTCGCGCACCCAGGCCGCGAGGTGGGTCTTGATGCCCGAGAAGCTGAAGTCTCGCGACGCTCGGCCCGACATCGGACGCGGCAGCTTGACGGCGCCTGGGTCTCCGCCGGTCGCCAGGCGGTCGATGACGGGCCCGCCCGGATAGCCGAGCCCGAGCAGCTTTCCCACCTTGTCGAACGCCTCGCCGGCCGCGTCGTCGCGCGTGGCGCCGAGCTCGGTCACGTGCCGCGCGAGCGGTCCGTCTACCCGGTAGGTCGCGGTGTGACCCCCCGACGCGAGCAGCGCGACGTGCGGGCCAGCGGGCGCGGGCGGCGTCGCGTCGCTGCGTCGCAGGTTCACGGCGAGCAGGTGCCCCACGAGGTGGTCGACGCCCACGAGCGGCTTGCCCTCGGCCCACGCGAGCCCCTTGGCGAGCTGGACGCCCACGAGGAGCGCGCCGACGAGCCCCGGCCGATGCGTCACGGCGATGGCGTCGACGTCGCGCAGCGAGAGCCCCGCCTTGGCGAGCGCCTCCTTGACGACAGGCCCCGCGTTGCGCAGGTGATCGCGCGAGGCGAGCTCGGGGATGATGCCGCCGTACGTGGCGTGCAGCTCCACCTGGCTCTGCACCACGTCCGACAGCACGCGCCCCGCGTCGTCGACCACCGCGGCGCCGGTCTCGTCGCACGACGTCTCGATGCCTAGAACGAGCACGACCCCTTGAGGCGCGAGAGCTGGAAGACGCCGAAGAGCTGCGTGGGCCCCGCGCCCGCGTCCTCTCGGGGGGCGCCGCGCACGACGCGCACCTCGACGTCGTCGGTCTTCATCAGGCTCACGATCACCATCGCGTCCTCGGGGCCACCGTCGGCCGGCGACGCGGCGTAGACCAGGTTCTGCACGCGCCCCTCTCCGAACGACAGGGTCGAGAGCGGGTCGTGCCACATCTGCGGGATGGGGCGGAGCGGCGTGCGCGAGAACAGCCCGTCGGACGTGGAGATGTGCCCCGGCGCGTCTTGGAGCTTCTCGGCGTCGAGCGACAGGCACATGCTCGCGCCCTCGGCCACGCCGGCACGCACGAACGTCCCGCGCACGACGGCGCCCTCGAACCGATCGTCGCTGCCCGTGTTGAAGCTCTTGAGATCCTTGCCGCACCCGAGGGCCGCGAGGGCCGCGAGGCCCAGCGCGACGGCGCGGGTCGTGTGCGCGTAACCGTCCGTGCTCATTGGCTATTTCTTGGGGGCGCCACCCGCGATGCGGGCTGCCGTCTCGCGCACGCGCGGCTCGGGGTCTCTCTTCTCGAGCTCGGCCGCGACCACCGCCGCGGCGCGCGGGTCGAACGCGGCCATGGCGATGAGCGCCGCCTCGCGGACGAGCGCGTAGGGCTCCTTGGCGATCGCGTCGCGCAGGGCCGATGTCGCCGGGGTGCCGCCGCCCGCGCGCCCGAGTCGACCGAGCGCCTGCGCGGCGAGCACGCGGATCGCCCACGCCTCGTGCGTCTGGAGCACCTTGGCGACGGCCGCGATGGCCGCTGGGTCGGCCTTGGCGCCGATCGACGCGAGGGCCACGCGCTGCACCGCCTCGTTCTTGTCGGTCACGGCCTGCGCGAGCGCGGCCGCCGCGGGATCGCTCTTGGAGCGACCGAGCAGCACGAGCGCCTTCACTCGGAGCGTCGGGTCGGGGTGGCGCGAGAGCGAGATGACGTGCGGCTCGACGTGGGCGGTGATCTCCCTCGCCTTCGCGCGCGCCGCGTCGGCGTCGGGGCCCTCTTCGGCGCCCACGAACGGCTCGAGCGCGCCCTCGGTGCTGCTCATCGCGTCGAGCACGACGCGCGCGCGCTCCATCGACGTCTGGAGCGCCGAGGCGGCGGCCTTCTTGATCGGCTCGGCGAACGCGACGAGCGCGGCCGCGCGATCCTTGGCATGGATCTCGGTGGGCACGAGGTCGAGCAGCGCCTGCTCTGCGTCGGCCGACTCGTCGGGCTCGGGGAGCGGGTCGATCTTGCCGCCCGCCGCGCCGTGGGTCGCCAGGATCGCCAGCGCGGCGCTGGCCGCTTTGCGCAAGGAGTCTTCTCGCCGTCCGCGTCCGCCCTCGTCGTCGCCGGCGAACGCGGCCTCGGCCATCGCGGCGACCGCGGCGCGCCCGCCCGGCGGCTCGCCCTTGGCCGCGCCCATGCGCGCGAGGGCGAGGATCGCCATCTGTCGCGGGAGCGCGTCTGTGCTCTCGGCCGTCGCGACCAGCGTGGTGATCGCGCTCTCGGCCCCCAGCTCCCCGAGCGAGTACGCCGCCGCCGCGCGCGCCACGGTGCCCGCGTCGAGCTTCTGCGCGAGCTCGGTCACGAGCGGGATGCTCGCCTTGTCCTTGAGCAAGCCGAGCCCGAGCACGGCGAACGCGCGCATCTCGGGCGTGCCCGCCTTGGCGATGCGGCGGAGCAGCGGAATCGCGCGTTTGTCGCCCAGCTTGGCCACGCCCCAGCTCGCGGCGACGGCCACCGAATCGGTCGTCATCGCGTCGCCGCCCGCGCCGCCCGCCTGCTTGGGAAAGAGCAGGCCCTCGTACTTGGGCAAGAGCGCCGGATCACGCAGCGACCCCGTGGCGATCATCGCGCGCGTCCGCAGGACCGACTCACCCTGGCCTGTCGCGAACGCGAACAGCGAGGGACCGGCGTTGCGGTTCTGCACGTGCCCGAGCACGTCGATCGCGACGCGCTGCTGTCCGGCGTCACCGTCGGCCAGGGCGTCGAGCAGCGGCTTGACCGCGCGGCCGCCGATGCGAGAGAGGCTCTCCTTGGCTTGCTCGGCGTCCTTGCCGCTCCCGTTCTTGACGCGCTGCACGAGCGCGAACGTGAGGTTGCCGTAGATCTCCACGAGCAGCCGCCGGTAGATCTTCCGCTGCGGGTTGCCGATCGCCAGCGGCAAGAGCTCCTGCTCGAGCGACTCGAGCGTGCCCTTGCCCAGGTTGATCTGCATCGACAGGCGCGCCGCACGCGCGACGAGCTCTTCGTCGGGCGCGCCACGGACCACGCGTCGGAAGAGCCGGTCGGCCTCTTCGCTCTGCCCCTTGGAGAGGAGCAGGTCGGCGAGCTCGAGGTACACGATGAAGAGCCGGTCGTTCTTGGCGATGGCCGCGCGGAACTCGACGATCGCGCGGTCCACGTCCTGCCGCGACTTGTACATCTCGCCGAGCCGCCGGTGGCCCTCGGCGTCCTCGGGGTTGAGCTCGACGGCGCGCGCGGCGTACTTGATGGCGTCGTCGTGCCGGTACGCCTGGAGCGCGTAGGTGGCCATGCGCTGGTAGAGCTCGCGCGCGCGCTTGGGCTCGACGGTGACGAGCTTCTCGAGCACCGCGATCGCGTCGCCGATCTTGTTCTCTTGCACGAGCACGCGCTCGAGGGCGAGGTACGTGTCGGCGTCGCCCGGCGCGAGCTGGATGACGCGTCGGAGGGTGGCCTCGGCGTCGGCGAGCTTGCGCATGTGCAGCTGCACCTCGGCCAACGTGCGTCCGGCCTCGAGGTCGGGCGGCGTCGCAGAGAACTTCGCCGTGAGCGGCGCCACCTGCGCGGGCAACGTGCGCTCGAGGCCCCAGAGCGTGACCATGCGCGAGCGCGCCTCGCGTGCGAGCAGCCGGTCTTTGGTCTGCTGCGCCTTGGTGGCGAGCTCCTGCCAGATGACGCGCGCCTCGCGGTAGTTGCGCGCGCGCTCGAGGCCCGACGCGAGCTGCTTCTTGTAGGCGACGTTCTGCGGGTCGAGCTGCACGGCCTCGCGGAACGCCGCGAGCGCGTCGGCGTTCATGTCGTGCTCGAGGTACACCTCGCCGAGGGCCGAGAGGGCGCGCGCGCGCGGCGTGACGGTGGTGAGGATGCGCTTCCACGTCTGGACGGCGAGCGCGGGGTTGCCGTCCTGGAAGTACCGATCGCCGAGGTCGACGAGGTGGCCGGGGTCGTTCGAGCCCACCTGCGTGAGGCGTGTGAGCACCTTGAGCGAGCGCTCGTTCTCGCCGATGCGCCCGTAGAAGTCCGCGAGTCTGCTCAGGATCTCGTCGTCGGCGCGGGCGCGGGCCTCGAGCTCGATGAGAAGCTTGAGAGCGCGCGCGCGATCGCCGCGCTGCATGAGCGCCTCGCACTGCTCGAAGACGAACTGCGGGTTGTTGGGGGCCGCGCGGATGAGCGCCTCGTACTCGGCGATGGCCTTGTCGAGCTCGCCCTGCGACTGGAGCACGCGGATCACCTTGAGGCGCAGGTCGATGTGCTTCGGGTTGACCGCGAGCGCCTTGCGGTACGTGGTGAGCGCGTTGGTCGCGTCGCCGGTCTCTTCGTAGAGCGAGCCCAGGAGCGAGAGCCGCGCGAAGTCGTTGGGGTGCTCCCCCTCGAGCTGCTTGATGAGCACGGGCAGCTGCTGGTCGGCGCGGTAGATCTCGGTGATGGTCTCGTAGATCTCGCCGCGCACCGCGGCCTCTCGGCCCGCCACGGAGAGCGCGCGCTTGAGCGTCGCGAGCGCCTCTTTGTTCTTGTGGCCCTTTGCCTGAGCCTTGCCCAGGTCTTTGAGGGCGGGCGCGAGCGCGCGGTTGTCGCCCGCCGCGGCGGTGACGAGCTCGGTGAGCTCGGCCTCGGCGCGCGCGTACTCGGCGCGCGCGTAGAGCTCCTTGCCCAGCTCGCCGCGCACGTAGAGGCTCGTGGGCTGCATCTTGACGAGCTGCGTGTGAAAGCCCTTGGCCGCGGTGAAGTCCTTGGCGTCGAGCGCGATGCCCATGAGCGTGCGGAGCGTCTGCTCCTTGTCGGCGGCCACCGTCTGGAGCGCGAGGGCTTGCTCGTAGCGGCTGCGCGCGCCGGCCACGTCCCCTCGGTCTTGCAGCAGGCGCGCGAGCGCGAGCAGCGCGGCCGGGTCGTTGCTCTTCTGGGCGAACGCCTTCTCGTACGTCTTGACCGCCTCGTCGGCGCGGCCGTCGAGCTTGTAGATGCCGGCGAGCGCCACGGTGGCGGCGTACTGGTCGGCGCCGGCCTGTGCTGCGCGCGACTCGAAGTCCTTGACGAGCGCCGTGAGGTTGCCGTCGCGATCGCGATAGAGCTGCGCGAGCCGCTGGCGCGGGAAGGGCGACGCCGGCTGCGCGAGCACGATGCGCGTGTAGCGCTCGATGAGCACGGCCTGCGACGCGCCGGGCGCGGGCGTGGGTGTGGGCTGCGCGCCGCCGGGCGGACGCGGGCCTGCCGGGCGTGGGCCGGCGGGACGGGGACCGGTCGGTCGCGTCGGGCGGCCGGGCGTGGGCTTGCGTCGCCCGCGCGGGTCGAAGTCCTGTGCGCTCGCCGTTCCGACGACGAGCGCGATGATCAGCCCGATCCGGGCTCCGACTCCGAGGCGGCTCCGCACCCTTCCAGCTTAGACGCGAACGCCGTTCCCCGCACCCACAGCGCAGCGCCGAGAGCGAGCGCGCGTCGAGCTCAGCCGCTGGGCGCGTCGGTCGCGACGGGGAGATCCGTGGCGTGCGCTCGAACGGGGAGCGCGAGTCGGCGGTTCGCGTGAGGGTCTCGCGGCTAGCCGATGCCCGTAAAGAGCTCGATCATCACGAAGACGCCCGCGCCTCCCGCCACCGAGAGAAAGAGGGCGCCCATCTTGCCGCCGATCGTCTGCCAGCTGTTCCACGCGTTGCGGAGCACGCCGGCCGCCACGCCCGCCGCCGCGAGGCCCAGCCCGAGTGGCACGAGCGAGCCGAGCGCCATGCCGCCGGCCTCGCCCAGCACGAAGAGCCCCGCGAGGAGCACGCCCGCGCTCGCGCCCAGGCCGGTCCACGCGCGCTGTCGCCAGTACCCGAACGCGAGGTAGCCGCCCAGGGCCGCGACGGCGACGCCCCCTCCGGCCAGGAGGGACGGCGAAAAGCCCTCTAGATTCAGCCATTTGTGGATGGGCCAGCCTCCGGCGCGGTGCACCGTGCGCATGAGCGCGGCCACGCCGAGCACGGCGCCGAGCCCGACGATGCCGAGGCCGATGATCGCGTCCGTGTCCATCGCGGTCACGCTCGCGCGTTCTCCGCGCGGCGCGATGGGGGCGACGGCCGCGGCTTGGGGCCGCCGGATGCGCGACGGGCCCGACTGGTGAAAGCCGGCGGCCATGTCGAGCGCTTCGTCGCGGGGGGCGGGGGCGCGCGCGAGCGCGGGTGCGGGTGCGGGCGCGTGTGCGGGCGCGTGCGCGGGCGCTTGCGCGGG
>JAGQJA010000153.1:10155-10342 GCA_020430845.1 Myxococcales bacterium | reverse complement strand
CGCGTTCGTGCCCGCCGCGCTCGTGACCGCCACGCCCACGCCAGTGTCCCCGATCGTCGTCGTCGTCGTCGTCGTCGTCATCATCCCAGTCGCCGCGTCGGCCGTGGTGGACCTCGGAGCCTCCGCGGTGCGGGCCCCATGGGCCTCGTCGAGCGCGCGGACTGTCGCCGTCGCGTCCCTCGCGCTT
>JAGQJA010000153.1:1912-9988 GCA_020430845.1 Myxococcales bacterium | reverse complement strand
CGTCGCGTCCCTCGCGCTTGTCGCCTCCGGCGTCCCCCTTGGGCGCCTGGGCCGCGGCGGGGAGAGCGAAGGCGAGCGTCGACGACAGGATGAGCGCGCGGAGCACGGTGTATCGCATCGGCGCAGGATATCTGGGCGCGCCGCCGAGCCCACGCGAATCGTCGACGCCCTGCGTTTCGGCCTCAGTGCGTCGCGCCGTCCCACGACGGCGGGGGCAGGACGACCGCGCCGAGCGCGATACCCTCGACCTTCTTCTCGTCGTAGTCGATCCGCGCGCGCGAGAACTCCCACATCAGGTAATCCCACATCGCGTCCGTGTAGCCACGCGCCCCGAGCGGACCGATCTCCCGGCCCCACGAGTTCTTCATCCGGAGGAACTTGATCGTCGATGTGGGCGCGAGCGTCTCGCGGAGCAGCGCCGCGTCGGTCACCGGCGTGCCCGCGGCGAGGACGCGACCGCCTGGGAGCTCGATCTCGTAGTCGTGCGCGAGGCTCGCGTGCCAGCCGCCTTCGCCGCGCACGGGCGCGTGGAACGAGCCCGCCGGCATCCGCATGCTGTCGAACGCGGGGTACCAGTCGATCGGCACGGCGAAGCCCGCGTTGAGCGTCTTCTTCAGGCGAAGCACCGCCTCGTCGCGCGCTCCCGGGTCCTCGAGCTCCACGCGCCGCCACGCGTACGGGCCGCGGCGCTCCTTGCGATCGCGCACCGACGAGACCTCGCGCGCGGGGTCGAGCTCTCCCATCGCCTCGTCGAGCGTCACCTCGTGCCCGTCGGCGAGCTTGGCGACGACCATCTTGGCCGGATCGTGAAAGCCCTCGGCAGGAAGGCGCGCGCCGTCGTGCCGGGTGCGTGCCAGATCTTCGCCGAACGTCTTCGTCATGACGTCGACGATCTCCGGGGGCAGCGCGTACGCCGCGTCGAGCACGGCGCGCACGGCCCGAGGGTCACGCCTCTTCTCTTTCGTGTCGAGCGCGCCGCCGGGGGCGAGCGCCCTGATGATCGCCTCGTTCGCGCGCTCTTGCCGCGCCGATCGATCGAGCGTCGCCTCCGACGCGATGAAGGCCGACTCGTCCATGAGCCCGTAGCGCGTCACGAGCTCGGCGCCCTGCCCGAAGAAGTCGCCCGTGTTCCACTCGCCGCGCGGGTCGAAGACGAACTCGTCGGTCGTGATGCGCGTGAACGCCGCCAGGTACGTGAGGTAGGACTCGGACAGGTTGAGCTCTTCACCCGAGTGGGCGAGGTGCAGCGACTCCACCCATCCGAGCGTCGCGTAGAGCCAGCAGTTGCCGATCGACTGGTCCTTCGCCGGCGTCTGCGACACGTTCGTGACGTCGTCGCTCCGGGTGCCGTCTTGGCCGCCGGTCGTGGAAGAGCACGCGAGCGCGAGCGCCGAGCACCCTGCGAGCACCAGGTGGCGGACCAGCATCCTCGGGGTGTATGCAAATGTCGTACACGATCATTATGGTCGTGATTTCGATGGTTTAGTGCCCGCCGCTCAGGCCTTCTGGTGCGACGAAGATCCCGCCCGACGATCCAGTCGCGCGACGCCGATCAGGTGCCCGGCGCGAGCAGCGCGCGCCACCCCGCGTCCATCGTGACCGCGGCGCGGTCGACCGCCGAGAGCGTGCGCCACGCGTCGTCGGCGTCTTGCCCGAGCATCACATCGACGCCGTCGGGCAGGCTCAGCGACAGCGCCTCGACGTCGCGGAGCAGCGGCAAGAACTCACGCCCGAAGTGCAGATGGGCGGTCGTCAGCTCGATGACGAGCCCGCCTCTCGGCCCCTTGCGTGCGCGCACGGTGCGTTGGTGGTCGGCGTCGACGAGCACCGACCCGGCGCGAGACAGCGACCCCCGCGCGGCGTCGAGCCACGCGGCGAGCGCCTGGGTCTCGTCGTACCAGCGCAGCGGCCGGACGCCGACGGTGTCGAGGGACGGGAGGCGCTCGAGGCGCTCGAACATCGACGTGACCTTGGGGAGCGTCGCGGCCGTGGTGCCCACGACGAGCTCCGAGAGGCAGGGCAGCGAGGCGGTGCGGTCGACCAGATCCATCGACTTCTTGTCCGGCGCGAACGCGAGCGTCAGGCGCGCGATGGGCCACGGCGCCTCGCGCGCGCATACGTCGGCGAGCATGCCCTTGGAGATGACGACGAGGCTGCGGAGGGCGCTGGCGGCGGGAGAGAACACGAAGCGGCGGTAGTGCGTCTCGTTCGCCTTGCCTTTGGTGATCTCTCGCACGGTGCCGAGGCCGGGGTGCCGCGCGGCGTTCTCCCACACCTCCGCGTCGGCGGCGGAGTTCTGCAGCAGCTCGAACGCGTCGAGAAACCCGCGCGAGAAGACCCGGCTCTTGGTCACGAGCGCTAGGTCTCCCAGCCAGGCCTTGTCGTGGGCGCGGACGATGGCGCGCGCTTGTTTGTCCTCGGCGTCTCCCGCGCGGCCGTGGGCGAGCGCGAGCTGGAGGCTCACGAGCTCCCCGCGCGGATCGCCGCGCTCGGTCCAGAGGTCCCCGAGCACCGCGCGCGGCCCGTCGTCGTCTGGATCGCGGCACACCTCGGCGAAGAGGGCATGCTCGTCTTCGAGCGCCGCCCGCGGGGCCTTGTGCGTGGGCCCGCCGAGGTCGGCGAGGATGCGCGCCGCGAGGTCTGCGTCGAAGGCCGCGCCCGCGCCGGCTCGCGTGTCGATGCCGGCTTGGGTCGCCGCGACGACGTCGGGCAGGGCGCTCGCGAGGTACGCACGAACGACCTGCGCGCGCGCCATGGGTCGCGCGGCGAGTCGCCGGACGTCGTCGACGAGGCGCTCGTCTGCGATGCGCGCCAACAGTCCGACGGCGGGATCGTAGACGGTCGAGGTGTCCTCGGGCAGCCAGCCTCCCGTGATCGGGGTCTGCTCGAGCAACGTCAGGAGCCGTCGCGCCGTGCGCGGATCGTCGGCCCGTGCGTGAAGGGCCGCGTAACGTTCGAGCAGCGACGCGTAGCGGACGGCCGCGGTGCCGGGCTCCCAGAAGCGGCGCTGCTCTCCCGGGAGCGAGCGCATGAGCGTCGAGAGAAGGGCGCCTGCGTCCGCGCCGCGTCCGCGCGCGGCGCGCGCGAGCCACGCGGCATGGAAGGCCGACGCGTCTGCGCCGGAGATCGGCGTCACCTCGACGCGCGACGAGAGGGCCTCGACGATGTCTGCGAGGACGCCAGCGCGCGCGGAGCGCCACGCGGCGAGCGCCTCGTCGAGCGCGGCCACCGTGTCGTCTCTCGCGACGAGGCCCGCGAGGACCGCGAGGTCGATCCGAGGTTCCACGCTGCTCGCCTGGGCCGACGGCTCAGTCGTCGCGCTCGGTCTCGGTCATGGCGACGTCGGGCGGGGGCGGCGCGGGCGCGGGGACCGTGCGTTTGACCGGCACGACGTGGCGGTGCTTGAACGCGGGCGCGTGCTTGCCACCGCCTTTTGCGCGGGCGAGCGCTTGCTTGGTCACCCAGGTGTTGGCGCTTGCGCGCGCGCCGTCGTGCTTGGCTGCCACGTCGAGACCTCCGTCCGCGTATCCGAGGCCCTTCTCTAGTGCAAATCGGCGCGCGCGCAAGCTCGGGCGCCGTCGGGGGCGCTACCGGAAGTCGCTCCCCGCGCCGAAGGACCGACCTCCGCCCCGCGCGCCGCCGCCGAAGCTGGAGCCCCCCGCACCACCGCCGGGCATCGATCGCGCGCCGACGAACGACGATCCGCGTCCGTACGATCCGCCGTAGCTGAACGAACGCCCGTAGCTGAAAGAGCGCCCGTAGCCGAACGAGCGCCCGTAGCGCGACGCGTGGCCATGGCCGTGTCCGTGCGGGGGCAGGAGCGCGTCTTGCGCGTCGTACGGCGCGTGGTGGTGCCCGTTCGGCGTGAGCTTGTTGTCTCCGATGAAGCCGAGCGAGCGCGTCACGCGGATGGGGCGCGGCGGCTCGGGCGCGAGGTAGATCTCGGCCTCGGCGTCGTCGGACGTGGCGACGCGCGTCACGGCGGCGCCGGCAGGGGCGCGCACGTGGAGCCCGCCGTCGGCGTCGCAACGGCAGCGCACCGAGGCCCCTCGGGTGGGGCCGCTCGAGGGCGGGAACGCCATGACAGGGTCGAACGCGTCGTGCTCGGCGGCGCACCCGCCGGCGGCGAGCGAGAGCAGGGCACAGAGGGCGAGGGGCGCGGTGCGCATGAGCTCTCCCCAAAGCAAGACGCCGGCCAGCGAGCGCAGCCGTGCGCGGCACATTTGTCCGCGGTTCTGGAGGCGCCGGGGGGACGGGGCGTGTCGCATCACGCCACGATCGTCGCGTGACGCCGCGTCGCGACGGGGTCAGACGTGCTGGTCGACCAAGATGGCGTTCCCGTCGGGATCGCGCACCATGAAGCTCGCCGGCCCGCGGGTGCTCTCGTCGGCCTCGCTCTCGAGCTTGATCCCGCGCGCCTTGAGCTGCCGCTGGATCTCGCGCACGTCGGTGAAGTCGGCCGTCGGCTTGCCGTCCTGATCCCAACCGGGGTTGAACGTCATGATGTTCTTGTCGAACATGCCTTGGAAGAGGCCGATGACGCGGTCGCCGTTCTTGAGGATCTGCCAGCCCTGCGCGGCGTCTCCGCCGGTGACCTCGAACCCGAGCTTCTCGTAGAAGTCTCGCGAGCGCGCGAGGTCTTTGACGGCGAGGCTGATCGAAAACGCTCCTAGGTTCATGTCTCCTCCTGGTCGGCGACCGCACGTGTGCGCGGCGCAGGCGACCGAGGTCTACACGACTTGTCGCCCGCGACCGAGCGTATATGTGTACGCATGTAATGTGCACAAATGCCCGCGACGCGACGAACCGCCGGCGACGCCGCACAATTGGATAGATTGTCGACTCCCATGCCGGACACGCCGCGCGAAGCGCCCGACCTCGAAGCCCGTGAGTGAGCTGCGCGCCCCGAGCGGCTCCTCGCGCCTCGACACGCCCGCGGGGAGGCGACTGCTCTTCTTCTCGCTCTACCTGAGCGAGGGCGCGCCCATCGGCTACCTCTGGCTCGCCTTGCCCACGCGCCTGCGGGCGGCGGGCGTGCCGGTGGAGCAGATCACCTCGCTCACCTCGCTCTTGGTGCTGCCCTGGACGTTCAAGTTCCTCGTCGCGCCGCTCGTCGACGGGCTCCGGACGCCGCGCTGGGGGCGGCGGCACTTCGCCATCGCGTCGCAGCTGCTGATGGGCGCGACGCTCGTCGCGACGCTCGCCTTCGATCCCGTGCGTCAGCTCGGCGCGCTCACCTGGCTGCTCCTCGCCCACGCGTGCGCCGCCGCCACCCAGGACGTGTCGATCGACGCGCTGTGCATCGCGTCCACGGCCCCCGAGGAGCGCGGGCGCCTCAACGGGTGGATGCAGGCAGGCATGATGGTGGGCCGCGCCGCGATGGGGGGAGGCGCGCTCGTGCTCGAGAGGTACGTCGGGCCCGTCGCCGTCGTGATGATCCTCGCCGCGTTGACGACCTTCTCGATCGCGCTCGTCGTGGCGTCGCCGTCGCTCGAGACGGCCCCGCGCGGCGGCGGCGTCGCGCGGGTGCGCGAGCTGCTCCGCGAGCTGGTGGCGGCGCTCGGTGAGCGCGGTACGTGGGCCGGCCTCGCCGTCGCGCTCGTCGGCGGCGCCGCGTTCAAGGCGCTCGACGTCGTGCTAGGGCCGTTCCTCGTCGACCGCGGATACGACAAGTCCGAGGTCGGCTGGTTCAGCGCGGGCCCGATGATCGTCTGCATGACCGTCGGGGCCGTCGTCGGCGGCGCGCTCGCCGATCGCCTCCCGCGTCCGCGCTTCGTCGCCGGCGCGCTCGTGCTCGTCGTCGGGAGCGTCGCCTCGCTCGCCGTGGTCGACGTCGCGCGGGGAGGCGTGGGCGGGGCCCACCTGCTCGTGATGCTCGCCGTCTGCGCGTTCGCCATCGGTCTGTACACGTCGAGCTCCTACGCGCTCTTCATGGACCTGACCCGACCGGCCATCGCCGCGACGCAGTTCTCCGCGTTCATGGGGGCGACCAACGGCTGCGAGTCGTGGTCGGTGTGGGCCATGGGGCGTCTGCACGGCGCGCAGGGCTACGCGCGCTCGCTGCTGGTGCTCTCGGCGATCTCGCTCCTCGCCATCCCGCTCGTCCTGGGCCTTCGCCCACGTCCGCGACCGGGAGAGCCGGTCGAGCATCGAACACGCGACGAGGTGGGCCCATGAGGTGCCGAGAGACGACGTTTGGAGGGCTGCGCCTCGAGCGGGTGCGCGCGTCGAAGCAGTTCGACGGATCGACGTTCAAGAACCCGACGGGCAGGGGGCCCGGTCTCAAGGGCAACCCGCTGCCCGTGCTCGGCGAGTACTTCTTCGGCGGCGGTCAGCGTGTGCCCCCGGGGCCGTTGCCGCTCGTACGCCCGCACGAGAGCTGGCAGCGGCGCGCCGGGCGCGGGCTCCGCGTCACGTGGCTCGGCCACTCGACCACGCTGCTCGAGATGGACGGCTTCGCCGTGCTGACAGACCCGGTCTTCGCCGAGCGCGCCTCCCCGGTGCGCTTCGCCGGGCCCAAGCGTTTCCATCCCGTGCCCGCCTCACTCGACGAGCTGCCGCCGCTCGACGCCGTGGTCCTGTCGCACGATCACTACGATCATCTCTGCGCCCCCACGATGCGCGCGCTCGCGGCCACGGACGTGCCGATCGTCACGTCGCTCGGCGTCGGTGCGCGCCTCGAGGCCCTGGGCGTGTCGCACGAGCGCGTCCACGAGCTCGACTGGGGCGAGCACGTCGACGTGCGTGGCGTGCGCTTCACCGCGACGCCGTGTCAGCATTTCTCGGGGCGAGGTCCGGGCGACGGCAACAAGACGCTGTGGTCGTCGTGGGTCATCGAGACCGAGCGTCACAAGGTCTTCTTCTCGGGCGACACGGGGCTCACCGACGCGTTCGAGACCACGGGCGCGCGACACGGGCCCTTCGACCTCGTGATGCTCGAGGTCGGCGCGTACCACGAGAGCTGGGGCGACATCCACCTGGGCCCCGACAACGCCTTGAAGGCGTTCGAGATGCTGGGCGGCGGGACGCTCTTGCCGGTGCACTGGGGCACGTTCAACCTCGCGCTCCACGACTGGGACGATCCGGCCGAGACGCTCGTGCAGCTCGCTGCAGAACGCAGGCTCCGCGTGGTGACGCCCATGCTCGGAGAGGTGCTCGTGCCCGATCACGTCGACGGTCCGTCGCCGTGGTGGAAGGACGTCCGCAAGATATAACCCTTGCGTTATATAACCTGAATGTTATGTGTCTGGGGTGAGCCGCGCAGCCCCCCTCGACGCCGCCTTTTCTGCGCTCGCCGATCCGACGCGCCGCGCGATCCTCGCGCGCCTCGTGCAGGGCGAGGCGACCGTCAACGAGCTCGCAGCGCCCTTCTCCATCTCCCAGCCCGCGATCTCGCGGCACATCAAGGTGCTGGAGGAGGCCGGCCTCATCGTGCGCCGCGTCGACGGCGCGCGCCGTCCCTGCCGCATCGCGCCGGCGGCGCTCGACAACCTCGACGCGTACCTGTCGATGCTCCGCGAGGGGTTGGAGCGGAGCTACGCGCGCCTCGATCGACTCCTCGCCGACAACCCCCGACCAAAGAAGGAACAACGATGAGCAAGCTGACGTTGGAGACCGAAGGAGATGCCGTGGTGGTCGTGAAGCGACGGTTCGACGCGCCTCCGGCCGCCGTCTTCCGTGCGCACACCGACCCGGACATGCTGCAGCAGTGGATGCTCGGCCCGGACGGGTGGACGATGCCCGTATGCGTCTGCGAAGCGCGACCCGGCGGCGCGATCCGGTACGAGTGGTCGAACGCCGAGGGCGCAGGATTTTACCTCACGGGCCACTTCGTCGAGCTCGATCCGCCTCGCCGCATCGTGCACGTGGAGCGGATGCACCTCCCGGACCCGACGCCCGACAACCGCGTCGAGACGACCTTCACCCCCGACGACGAGGGTACACTGATGGTGATGCGGATGACGCTGCCCGACGCCGCCACGCGCGCCGCGATGTTGGAGACCGGGATGGAGCACGGGATGGAGGCCTCGTACGTGCGCCTCGAGGACACGTGGAGCGCGGAGGGGTGAGGTCGCG
>JAGQJA010000153.1:0-1837 GCA_020430845.1 Myxococcales bacterium | reverse complement strand
CGCCGCCGGCGGCGCAGGTCGCCGACGCGGTCGCGCCGCCGGGCGCGTCAGAAGAGCTACCTCCGATCGACGAGACCAACGCCGCGCGCCTCACGCGCCTCCACGGCCTCTACGAGACCGTCGAGGACGTGAGCTGGGGCGTCGGCGGCGTGCAGATCACGACGCCGGGCGCGGTCCTCGACGTGGACGCCCGCGGGACGACGCAGACCGTGAGCGCCGACGGCGGCGCCCCGTCCGCGCGCGTGGCCGACGACGCCGGCGCCGCGGACGCGGGTGACGCCGGCGCGGAGCCCTGCGCGGTCCCGGGCGATCACGCGCCGCTCGTCGTGCGCGACGAGGGCGGTCTCAAGGAGGTGTGCGCCTCGTACGGCGAGGTGCACATCGGCAAGGTGCGCGTGACGTATCCGCCCTTGGACGTCGAGGGTGACGGCAAGCTCAGCGCCAGCGCGACGCTCTCTCCCGACGGCGCGGGCATCGTGGTGAGCGACGACACCGATCAGGTGGCGTGGATCGACGTCGCCAAGCGCAAGGTCGTCAAGACGTGGCCCAGAGCTCGGCTCGCGCGCGTCGCCCCGTTGGACGGGCCGTGGCTCGGCGAGCGGCTCGCGCTCTTTCATCAGGGAGCGCTCGTGCTCGTCGACGCGCGCGACATCACGAAGGCGGAGCGCGCGGTCGTGCCCTCGTGCGCGCCGCGCGACGGCGCCGCGTGCGCGCACCGCTTCGACTGGCGCGTCTTCCCCGCCCCGCTGACGGTCGTGGGCGTGTCGGCCGAGCACCAGAGCGTGGCGGTGTGGGCGCCGGGTCGCCCGCTCCGCGCGGTGGCCCTGCCCGTAGACGTCGAGCGCGTCGACGTGAGCCCCCGCGGCGGGCAGTTGCTCGTCACCTACTTCGCCGACTCAAGATCCGTGGCGCGCTACGGTCGCGGCCCGGAGGTCTGGTCGATCCCGCGCGCGGGCGCGGACGGGTGGCGCAAGGTGCCCTTGCCGGCGACCCTGCTCGGTGTCCGCTTCTCGACCGACGGCGCGCGCCTGGCTGCGTGGGGGCGCACCGCCTGGACGGTCGCCGACGTCGACGCGACCGAAGTGCAGATGCACGAGCTCGACCCGACGCCCGCGGCCGAGGCCTCGATCGTGGGCGCGCTCCCCGCCGACGCGCGCGCCCGGTTCGACACGATGTACGCCGCGCTCCGCGCCGACGACGGGGACCGAGGCACAGACGTCGTCGCCGGCGGGGCACGCGCGCTCCGCGTGACGACCGCCGTGGAATCCGACCTTCGCGTCGCGACCGGCGCGACGCTCTTCGGCGGCGCGAGCCCGAGCTTCGCGTTTCGAGGTCGGGTCGAGTCCCCGGCGTTCAGCCCGAGCGGGCAGACCTTCGCGTTCGCCACGTGCGACGGCGGGCGCCCGCGTTGCGATGTCGCCACGGAGGTCCAAGCACGCGACGCGGCGCGCGGTGACCTCCGCTACAGCTTCGTGCACCCGCGGCCCGGGGTACTCGCGTGGCTCGACGAAGATCGGCTGCTCGTCCAAGAGATGGGAGTCGGCAGCTTCGGCGCGCCCGCGTTGACGGTCACGGCCTTCGAGCGCGGAAAGAAGGCGTGGGCGGCCACGTGCGAGGGCGTACGCGGGAGCGCGGCGCTGGTGTCTGGGGGTCACGTCGCCGTGGGCGGGGGCGCGTACTGCCTGCTCGACGTCCGCGACGGCAAGCGCATCGCCCGCGTGTCGGTGCCCGACGAGCCCACGTTCGGCGTGCCCGTCTTCGCGTTCGACGGGGTCTTCGCGGACGCGAACGAGCTCTACGCGCACGCCGGCGGCAAGACCTATCGCTGGTCGATGCG
>JAGQJA010000152.1:17225-26056 GCA_020430845.1 Myxococcales bacterium | reverse complement strand
TCAGCGCCTTCCTCTTCGACCGCGAGGGCCGCGTCGTGCGCGCCGCGCGGCGGCAGGTCGCCTACGCAGAGGACGCGCGAGAGGCGGTCGACGAGGTCCTCGGCGTCGTGCAGGTGCCACGACGGCCCGTCGCGCGCCTCACATGTCGGATGAACGGGGGCGTCGCGGACTGTACGTAGCGCCGGCCACGAGGCCTAGCCCTTCTTCTTGTCGGCCTTCTTGGCGGCGTCCTTCTTCTTGGCGACGCCCTTCTTCTTGTCGGCCTTCTTGGCGACGTCCTTCTTCTTGGTCGCCTTGGCGTCGGCCTTCTTGGTGGCCTTTGCGACGGCCTTCTTGACGGCCTTCTTCACCGCCTTGTCGACGGCCTTCTGCACCTCGGCCTTGGTCTTCTTGGCCTTCTTCTTGGTCTTCTTCTTTCGCGGCGTCTGGGCGAGCGCGCTCGCGGCGGCTTTGCGCCCGGCCTTGCTCGTCACGTCGCGCGAGAGCGCGCGCCCAGCGGCGCTCGCCGCCTCGTCACCCGTGTGCGCCTCGCGGCCCGTCTGCGAGAGGGCGCTCGCCGCGGCGACCTTGGCCGCCCTCGTTGCCTTGGGGTTGCGCAGGGTCTTCGACGCGGCCGTGGCGGCGCGCTTGCGGGTCTGACTCGCGCGCTTCTTCTTGGTGGAGCTCATGACGGAGATCTATCACGTGCGATGGCGCCGGGGGCCCGCCTCGCGCGCGTCGCCGTCGGCGCCCGCGATCGCGCGGCGGCGATCAGTACCACTCGCGGAGGCGGAGCTCGACGCCGGCGGCCTCCACGGTCGCCTTCGCCTCCTCGGGCTTCTGACCGCGGTAGTGGTACGGGTAGAGCACCTTGGGCTTGAACGCCGCGACGCACGCGGCGGCCTCGGAGGGCGGCATCGTGTACGGGAGGTTCATGCACACGAACGCGACGTCGATGTTCGTGAGCGCCTTCATCTCGGGCGTGCACTCCGTGTCGCCCGATACGTAGAAGCGCTTGTCGCCGAACGTGAGCACGTAGCCGTTGCCGCGGCCCTTGTCGTGGAACAGCTTGCCGGGCGCGGGCCCGCGCGTGAGGTTGTACATGGGCACGGCCTCGATGCCGAAAGCGGGCCCGAGCGCGGGAGAGACCGGCGCCTTCGCCGCGGTCTGCTCGCCGTTCTTCATCGTGATCACGTTCTTGGAGCCGGCGGGCAGCTTCTCGACCACGGCCGGCGGGCCGACGATGACGGTGTCGGGGCGCGCCACACGCGCGAGCCCCTCGGGATCCAGGTGATCTTGGTGGACGTCGGTGATGAAGACGACGTCGGCCTTGGGCAGTCCGTCGTACTTCGCCTTCGTCGTCGGGTCGACGTAGATGGCCGCGCCCTTGACCGTGAGCAGCATCGTCGCGTGGTTCAGCGGCGTGATCTTCACGTCGCCCAGCGCGGTCGTGATCACGTCGGACGCGGGCGTGACCGCCGCGTTGGTGCTCACGGGTGCGACTGCAGACGGCGCGGGCTCCCCGTGAGGCTCGGTCGACACCGTCGGCGGCTTCTTCGAGCAGGCGGCGACCAGCCACAGAGCGGGGAGGGCGAGGGCTCGGGTGCGCATCGTGGCGCGAGCCTACTACCAATCGGCGCTCGTCCCCCACCGTCGCGCCCTCACGGCGCCGCGCAGAGGGGCGGCACCTCGTCCGACTCGGGCGCGCGCGTCGTCACGCGCGTCGTGCCCACCGCGCCTCGCGCGAGGCAGCGCGCTCGGTAGACCGACACTTGCTCGGGCGGTCCGGACGCCTCGCAGCGGCGCTCTCGCGAAGCTCCGCTTCTTCGCCGACGAGAGGTGCATCTTACAGGTGTGCGTTCGCGCGGGGAGCCTTCCTCCACGCTCGCGACGCCGGTGGGGCAGCGCTCCCCTGCCTCGGCGAGGGCGTCCTCGAGCTTCGTCGCCGCGAGCTCGAAGGCGTCGAGGCGCGGGTCGGGGCGGGCCCGTCCTGCGAGCTCTGCCAGCGACGGGCCGGGCGGCGGTCGCGCGCGTATCGTGCGCACCATCGGCAGCGGCGCGCAGCCGGCGAGCGTGACGAGCACCGCGACGACGACCCTGGACCCATCCCCCACGATCGATGATACGTCGCGCGGCATCCGAAGCCCCCGCCGTGCGGCGATGCGCCGCGCCCGCCCTGTACGCCATCCGAGTGCGCAGCATCAGCGCGCGCAGCAGAGCCGGGAGTCGCCGATCGTCTTCACCGTGCCCGTGGGCGTGCCCCCCGTGGGGGTGCACGAGCCCGTCGCGCGCGACGCGGTGAGCTTGATGGCGTCGATCCCGGACGGCGCGTGGCAGTTGGTGTCGGAGAAGCTCGACGGCACCTCGCCCAAGCAGTTGGCTTTGCCGTGCAGCTCGTAGGTGAACGAGCAGCTCGGCGACGCCGGGCAGGTGCACACGGTGCAGCCGCGCGAGTCCTCGAGGCCCGACGCGAGCTTTACCTCGTCGGAGAAGTCGACCGGGCACGACGCGCCGTCGTCGATGCCGGCGGGCCGCACGCAGAGGCGCGCGCCGTCGGTCAGGGGTGGAAAGCAGGCGCCCGCGGCGCATCCCTCGGGCGCCGTGGGGACGCACCCCACCGTGCTCGCATCACCGCCGAGCGGCGGGACGGTGACGGACGCGTCGGGTGCGCACGCCGCGGACGTGACCGCCGTCGTCGCGTGCCAGCTGTCGGCGCCGCTCGCTCTCGGTACGCACGCGCCGACGCCGAGAACGCGCTTGCTCGGTGCGTCCATACACGCGCTGTCGTCGTGTTCGTTCATCGTGATGGCGCAGGCGCCCGTGAGCGCCCCGCAGGCGCACGTACACGACGCGCGTGGGGCCGACGCGTCGGCCGTCGTCGCGCCCGACCGCTCCCAGCTCCGCGCGAAGGTGGGCGGACACTGGATGCCGCGGCCCTGCGCGTCGGAGAGGACGACCGCGAACGGGCCTTCCCATCCGGAGGGAGCTGTGACGCATCTCGATGGCGCGTTGCACGAGGGCGGGGGAGGTTCGAAGGTCCCCGAGTCGATGTCCACGGGGCCCGCCTCCGCGGTGGCGCCCGTGTCGGAGGTCGCGTCTTGCGCGTCGTCGACGACGACGAGGTCGGACGCGCCGCTGATGAGCCCGCACGCGCAGACGGACCCGAGGGTCACGGCGATCAGCAGGCGACGCACGTCAGCAGTCCCCGGGCTTCTTCGCGCACCCCACCGAAGGGCCACCGTCGGCGCAGCAGACGTCCTTGCCTTTGCACGTCTGGCACGCTCCGCAGGCCGTCGCGCAGCCCGCACCCACGCACGGCACGTCGCCGCAGCAGCCGTCGGCGCCGTTCGGGGCCGAGCATCCCGCATCGCTGAACGGGGGCACCTTCGTGGCCGCGTCCGTGCCGCCCGTGCCGCCGCTGCTCCCGCTCCCGCTGTCGGCCGTCGCGTCTGCGCCCCCGTCGGGGGCCCCAGGGACGGGGCCCGCGTCGTCGAAGGACAGCTCGGGGATGGAGCTGCACGCGGCCATGCCCGCGGCGACTCCGCACGCCACTGCCACCGCCCACCTCACTCTTCCACCGTACCACTGAGGATGGGGCACACCACGACCCCACGAAAAAGCCTACGTACACCTTCATCGGCGCCGCGCGGGGCCCCCGGACTTGACACGGGTCACGCTTTGAGCTTTCCCGCCCGCGAGCCCGGGCGCAGAAGCGTCGCCACACCGGAGCGTCGCCGTGCTAGAGGCACGCAGCTTTCAAACCCCTGGCATCACCTTTCGCAAGAGAGAGAACCCCGTGGCCGCTCGCATCCCCCTCGAACGCATTCGTAACATCGGCATCTCGGCGCACATCGACTCCGGGAAGACCACGCTCACCGAGCGCGTCCTCTTCTACACGGGCCGGATCCACAAGATCCACGAGGTCCGCGGCAAGGACGGCGTCGGCGCCAAGATGGACTCGATGGACCTCGAGCGCGAGAAGGGCATCACGATCCAGTCTGCCGCGACGTACTGCGTGTGGAACGGATCGCAGCAGCAGCTCGAGCCCCACAACATCAACATCATCGACACGCCAGGCCACGTCGACTTCACCATCGAGGTCGAGCGCGCCCTCCGCGTGCTCGACGGCGCCATCCTCGTGCTCGACTCGGGCAAGGGCGTGCAGAGCCAGTCGATCACCGTCGACAAGCAGATGAAGCGCTACCGCGTCCCGCGCATCGCCTTCGTCAACAAGATGGACAACCCGGGCGCCAACTACGAGCGCGTCGCCGAGATGCTCAAGGAGAAGCTCGGCCACCACCCGGTCAAGCTCCAGGTGCCGATCGGCGCCGAGGCCGACTTCCGCGGCATCATCGACCCCATCCGCGGCAAGGCCTTCTTCTTCGACGGCGACGACGGCGAGATCATCCGCGAAGAGGAGATCCCGGCCGAGTTCGCCGACGTGGCCAAGTCGGCGCGCGAGAAGATCATCCAAGACGTCGCCGACGTCGACGACGAGCTCGCCGAGAAGTTCATCAACGAGGAGCCGATCTCCATCGAGGATCTGCGCGCCGCCATCCGTCGCGCGACGCTCGCCCTCAAGATGACCCCGGTCATGTGCGGGTCGGCCATCAAGAACAAGGGCGTCCAGCTCCTGCTCGACGGCGTCGTGCACTACCTGCCCAACCCGACCGAGGTCGTCAACGAGGCGCACGACCAGGACAACAACGAAGAGAAGGTCGTCGTCGAGTCCGACGCGTCCAAGCCCTTCGTCGGTCTGGCGTTCAAGCTCCAGCAGGACAAGTACGGCCAGCTGACGTACTTCCGCGTCTATCAGGGCACCGTCACGGCGGGCGACACGATCTTCAACGTGTCGAACGAGATGCGTAAGGTCCGCGTCCCGCGCATGTTCCGCATGCACTCCGACGATCGCGAGGAGATCCCGTCGGCCGAGGCCGGCGACATCGTCGCGTTCTACGGCGTCGAGGCGAGCTCGGGCGAGACGTTCACCGACGGCAAGGTCAACTGGACGCTCACGTCGATGCACGTGCCCGCGGCCGTCATCTCGTTGGCCGTGGCGCCCAAGGACCGCTCGGCCGAGGCGAACTTCTCCAAGGCGCTCAACCGCTTCACCAAAGAAGACCCGACCTTCCGCGTGCACCAGGACGAGGAGTCGCAGCAGACCATCATCAGCGGGATGGGTGAGCTGCACCTCGACATCTACATGGAGCGCATGCGCCGCGAGTACAAGTGCGACGTCGTCGCGGGCAAGCCGCAGGTCGCCTACCGCGAGTCGATCACGAAGAAGGCCGAGATCAACTACACGCACAAGAAGCAGACGGGCGGCTCGGGCCAGTACGCCAAGATCATGGGGTACATCGAGCCGCTCCCGGCCGACGCGGTCGAGAGCTACGAGTTCGTCGACGACATCACCGGAGGCGCCATCCCGCGCGAGTTCATCGGCTCGTGCGACAAGGGCTTCCGTGACGGCGTCAAGAAGGGCACGCTCATCGGCTTCCCCATCGTGGGTGTCCGCGCGGCCATCAACGACGGCGCCGCGCACGCGGTCGACTCGTCCGAAATGGCGTTCAAGACCGCGGCGCTCATGGGCTTCCGCGAGGCGTACGCCAAGGCCGGCCCGACGATCCTCGAGCCCATCATGAAGGTCGAGATCGACGCGCCGACCGAGTTCCAGGGCTCGGTCGTCGGTCAGGTCAACCAGCGCCGCGGCGTCATCCTCGAGACGGTGGCGGGCGAGAGCGTCAACATCACCTGCGAGGTGCCGCTCAACGCCATGTTCGGCTACTCGACCGATCTGCGCTCCGCGACGCAGGGCAAGGGCACCTTCACCATGGAGTTCGCCCGCTACGCCGTCGTCCCGAAGCAGGAGCAGGACGAGATGATCAAGAAGTACAAGGAGAAGCTCGCGGCCGAGGCCAAGTAGGCCGCGGGCCGCGCGCGGGCCAGAGCCGGCGCGCCCTCCGAGACGACACGAGAACGCCGCGCCCTCCGTCGAAGGGGGGCGCGGCGTTCTTGCGTTCACGCCCGTTCGCGACGCGCGGGCGGGCTCGTGCGCGTCAGGGGCAGGTCTGGAGCAGCGCGCCCGGGCCCGGCTGCGACTGCCAGACCGGACCCTTGACCAGCGCGCCGAACGTCACGGTGCTGCAACCGAGCACGCTGTCGACGCCGCCGAGGACGATGCCGTAGCCGCCGCCGGGGCCCACCGTCACGGTGTTGAGCGAGAGGCGTGCTTTGTCGTCGATGTAGATACCTCCGTCGGACTCGGGCGCGCCCGTGAAGGTGTTCGAGCCGGCGTGCGCGATCGTCGCGAAGGCGATGACGTTCTTGTCGCTGTTGCTCTGGATCTGGATGCCCTTCCAGTAGCCCGTGGCGATCTCGTTCTGGCCCTTGAAGGTGACAGGCTTGGCGGCGGTGCCGTTGACCGTCAGCGAGCCCTTGTCGGTCACGATCATCTCGTGGCCCTGCGAGAACCGGAGGACGACGCCCGCGTCGATGGTCAGCGCGGCCTCGACGAAGAAGCGGTCCATGACGTTGTAGGGCACGCCCGGGTCCTTCCACGTCTGCGGGACGTTGACGCGGTCGGTGTTGCCGAACGAGACGAAGATGCCGTCCTCGTCGTTGCCCGTGAGCGTGCTGGTCGCGGCCATCTCTCCCACGCGGTCGGGGTAGACGTACATCGCGCGGCCGTTGCCGGTGAAGGTGTTGGCTGCGAAGCCCGGGATCTGCGACTTCTCGCCCGCCCAGAGGCCGTAGCTCTCGTTGCCGCGGAACGTCGTGTTGGTGATGCTCGCCGCCGAGGTGTCGAACATGAACACGGCCGCCTTGGTGCGCCCGTCGCCGGTCCACGCGGCCCCGCCGGCGTCGCTGATGACCGCGTGGTCGAACGTGGCGCCGATCGTGGGCGGGCTCCCGATGCCGCCGCTCTTGATCTGGATGCCCTGCCAGAAGCCCTTGGTCGAGGCCGCGCCAGCGAACGTGACCTTGCGCTCCGCGGTGCCCTTGGCGGTGAGCGTGCCGCCCGCCTCGACGAGGACCGATTTGCCCTGCGCGAACTCGAGCTTGGCGCCGGGGAGGATGGTGAGGTCGCCCTTGACGAAGAAGCGGTCCTCGATGCGGAACACGTGCGCCTGCCACGTGTGCGCGCCCTCGACCGAGTCGGCGTTGCCGAATACGACGCGGAAGTACGGGTTGGTGTTCTCCTTGAGCGTGACGTCGGCCGGGATCCGGTCGGCCACCTGCGGGTGCAGGTACGCGGGGGTGACGTTCTTCTCGAAGGTGCCCGCCGTGAACGAGAAGTCGACCTTGTCCTTGGCGTAGAGGCCGTGCGCCTTGCTCTCACGGATCGTGACGTGGTCCATCTTGAGCGTCGTCGCGCCCGAGAGGTAGACCGACGCCTCGGTGTCGGCCGCGCCGGTCCACTTGGCGCTGCCCGCGCGCTCGACGACGGCGTACGTCCAGTCGTTGTCTGCGCCTTGCGAGTCGTCGAGCTGCACACCCTTCCACGAGCCGGCCGCCTCTTGCGACGTGAGCTTGACGGGAGCCGGGCACGTGCCGACGAGCTTGAGCTGACCACCCGACTTGACGGAGATCGACTTGCCCGTCGCGAACTGGATGACGACGCCCTCGGGCGCCGAGAGCGTTCCGCTGCTCAGGTTCAGGTCTTCGCTGACGCGGTAGCAAGTCTTCGCCGTGAGCGTCTTGCCGCCCTGGATGTCCGCGTTCTTCAGCTCGAGCGGCGCCGAGCAGTCCGTCACCTCTTCGATGCACCCTACGGGGCCGGCGTCTGGAGCCGTCGGTGGGTCCGACGTGCTCGATGTGCATGCGGCGGCGAGGACACCGAGCGAGGCGAGGAGGGCGGGCGTGAAGAGGTGAAGAGGCTTGGGCATCATGCTCCTAAGTGAGGTGTGAATGTTCGGTGGCGCGCTCCGCGCAAAAGCAGCAGGACTGCTGCCGACGCGGACCCTCGTGACCGAGAGACGCCAGCCTACGCACTTACCGCCATTATCCGGATCGAACAACCCGTCACGACCACGGCGGCTCGTGGCGCACAGGACAAAGACGGCGTCGAGTGCGGATCGATGCAGTATTGGGCGTCCGCAGAACGGGTGACACCTCGAGCGACCACCCCGAAAAAAAGGGTGCTTCGTGACAGTGAGGGGCGCACGCCGCAGCAAGCCGCGCCGCCTGCACGGTGTACAAAACGCGCCGCGCCGCGTCTTCTTCTCAGGAGACGCGGCGCGAAGGTCAGTGACCGCCGACGCTCAGCGGTACATCTTCACCGAGATCGGCCGGATGTCCTTGATGTGGCCGCGGGCGCTCGAGCTCGCGGTCAGGTCGGCGTCGACCATGACGTCGACGTACGGCGTGATGGTGATGAGGCCCGGCCGGTCGACGTCGAGGAAGAACGTCTCGCGCGCCGTGCGCGACTCGTTGGACGTGCAGAAGGGCAGCGCCACGCAGTCGGACACGATCGTCGACACGGTGTCGAGGCGCACGTTGACGCCTTGCGGTCCGCTGGGCGTGCTGACCGTGTCGAGCGTGGCGCCGGCCGCACTGTGGAACCGCACACCGGTCTCGGCCACGGCGCGACCCCAGGCGCCGAGGTTGGCCACGGTGGTGTTGATCTCGTAGACCCAGTCGACGGTGACCTCGATGCGCTTGACGCCCGCGGGCACGTCGAGCCGCCCGCCCCGGCCGGCGCGCAGCGTCATGCAGTCGAGCGAGCTGACGATCGACGACGCGTGGACCTCGGTGCGCTCGCCCGTGAACTTCCACGTGTCTGTGCTGTCGGGGCACTCGTGCTTGTACGAGTACGACTCGGGGTAGGTGTTGATGGTGACGGAGATGGGCTG
>JAGQJA010000152.1:13149-17003 GCA_020430845.1 Myxococcales bacterium | reverse complement strand
GGGTCCTTCTCGGCGACGGCGAGGACCTTGGCGTGATCGAGCTTGCGCGCTGCCATGAGGCGGCGGTGCGTCGTCGCGCGCATCTCTTCGGCAGCCTTGATGCCGCGCAGACCCGCGGGGGCCATGTCGGCGGACGCCGGCGTGACGGAGAGGGCGAGGACGGCGACGGCGAAGCCGAAGGAGAAGCGGCGTGTGTGCATCGGCGGGGCATAGCCGTCGATCTCGGGTCGCGCAAACGCATTCGTCTTCGGTGAGCCGCTGGTTCGCGCCGAATTTCGCGGCTTCGCGCCGCGCTTTGTATGCGGTACATCATCTGTCGATGGTCCTCCGCGTGCTCTCGGGGCTCAGCCTGCTCACCGCCGCTTGCGCGCTCGCTTCGTGTCTCGGGGACGATCCGCAGTCGCGGACGTCGCTCCCCGACGATGCCGGCGCCGCGGCCACAGACGCAGGCGCGGACGCGAGCCCGGGCACGGCAGACGGCGCGGCGCCCGACGGCTCACCGGCCGCAGACGCTGGCGTCGACGCCCCGCCCGGCCCCAAGCTCGCGTTCGCGACGAGCGGCCAGTACACGGGCATCCTCGCCGGGGGCAACGGCGGCCTCGCCGCGGGCGACAAGGCCTGTGGTGACGAGGCGCTCCGCGCGGGGCGGCAGGGCAGCTTCAAGGCGCTGCTGAGCACGTCGGCGGTCACGGGCATCAAGCGGATCGGTCCCGGACCGTGGGCGCTCGCCGACGGGAGCCCCGTCGCCGCGCGCGACGCGCTGACCACGAGCGTCGTCGTGATCAACCGAGACGCGAGCGGAGGATTGGTCGACGGCGTGGCTTGGACGGGGTGCGACACGTCCGGTGAGGCCGCCGCAGACACGTGCACGAACTGGAGCGATCCCAACGCGTCCCTCGGTCAGGTGGGCGATATCGGCGGCGCGGGCGCGACGTGGCTCTCGTCGGGGACGCGCCCGTGCAGTGACATGCGCCGGATCTACTGCTTCGAGGATTGACCGCCGCCTCGCGGCGCACGCACGCGCGCGGAGCTTCGGGGTCCACGCGGCCTATGGCGTTGGTGTAGGCTGCGCCTCGACGTCGCGCCGGCGCCACACGACGTGCGCGATCCACGCGGCCCATTCTTCTCGGAGATCCCATGAACTACGGACGAACGCTCTTCTCTGCTGGCTTCCTCGCCGCGCTCGCGATCCCGCTGTTGACGAACTGCGGCGCGGTCCCCAAGGGTCTGCCGGGCCCGGCAGGCGATCTCGCGGCGGCGGGCAGCTGCCCCGACCTCAACGCCGACGCGCTCGCGGCGCTCGACTTCTCCAAGGAGTTCGGCATCTCGGCCGAGGCGGGCGCCAAGCTCAAGGCGGGCGTGATCGCCAGCATCGAGATCAAGGACTTCGCCGCGAAGATCGACGGCGATCTCAAGACGGCGTGCGGCGGCATCGCGACCGATCTCGGCGCGGGCGGCGAGTTCAAGTCGGGCGAAGAGGCGTGCAAGGCCGCGGCGAAGGCCATGGGCGACTTCAAGGCGAAGATGGGCGCCAACGCGAAGATCGCGCTCGCGATCAAGCCGCCGGTCTGCCGCGCCGACATGAACGTGATGGCCGACTGCGCCGCCAAGTGCGACGCCAAGGTCTCGGGCCCCGAGGCCAAGGTCGAGTGTGAGCCGGGCAAGCTCTCGGGCTCGTGCGACGCGATGTGCGAGGGCTCGTGCGACGTCGAGGCCGGCGCCAAGTGCGAAGGCGAGTGCAGCGGCAAGTGTGACGCGCAGATGAAGGGCACGTGCTCGGGCGTCTGCGACGGAAAGTGCGACGGCAAGCCGTCGAAGGCGGCGTGCGCCGGGACGTGCGACGGCAAGTGCGACGCGCAGGTCCAGGGCGAGTGCAAGGGCAAGTGCGGGGGCTCGTGCAAGCTCAAGGCGAAGGCCAAGTGCGAGGGCACGTGCTCGGGCAGCTGCTCGGCCGAGATGAAGGCGCCCAAGTGCAACGGCGAGGTGAAGCCGCCGCAGATGAGCGCGGAGTGCAAGGGCCAGTGCGACGCCAAGGTGTCGGCCAAGGCCGAGTGCACCCCGGCCCAGGTCGGCGTCACCATCACAGGCGCGGCCGACGCGGCGGCCGTGGGCAAGTTCAAGGCGACGATCGAGAAGAACCTCCCCATCGTCCTCAAGGTGGCCATCGGCATGGCCGAGTCGGCGCCCAAGGTCGCCGTGAGCGGCGCGGCGGCGGTCGAGGGTGTGCAGGCGAGCGTCCAGGAGATCGCGGGCAGCGCCGGCGCGAAGGCCGCGATGGTCGGAGGCCGTCTCACCAACTGCTTCGCGGCCACGTTCAAGGGCGCGGTCGACGGCGCGGCGAGCATCAAGGCGAACGTCAACGTGTCGGTCGACGTCAAGGCCAGCGCGAGCGCGAGCGGCTCGGCGGGTGGCAGCGCGGGCGCCAAGTCGGGCCCGCAGTGACGCGCCGGCCCCGAGCGGCGTAGACACAATCCCTGCAGATTGCACCTGACAAGATCGTCCCGACGAGAGCTTGCAGGTTGCACGAACGTGTGGTCGCTCGAGTGACCGCATTGACCCGAGATCGGCGGGCGGCGACGCTTGGTGAATAGCTGAGCGTCGCAGTCCGTCGATACCTGTCACGGTCCACGGGAGGACGCGGTGACGAGCTCGCCCTCTCCGACGACGACGGCCGGTGACCACGACCTGCGGCCCTAGCGCCGAGGAGGGGATGCGATGCGAAAGAGCTCCGTTTGTCTACGCGGCGTGACGGGACTCGTGGCCACGGCGGCCGCCCTCTGGGCGACGTCCGCGGGGGCGCAGGCGCCCACCGACGCGCCCCCGACGCCCGGTGCCCCGGCGCCCGGTGCTCCTGCGCCCGGTGCTCCTGCGCCCGAAGCCGTACCGCCCGCGCCCGGCGCCGCCGCAGATCCGGGAGTACCACCGCCACCGGCCGCCGGCGCGCCTGTGCCCGGAGCCCCTGCGCCCGCGCCCGCTCCCGCCGCCGCGGCGCCGAGCGGTCCTGCGCAGCCCACCGACGAAGAGCTCGCGAACCAGACGCGCTTCAGGTTCGCCATCCACCTCGCCGGCGGTCCGTGGTTCGTCCCCGATCGCACGGGTGGCGCGGGCGGCCTCGGCCTGCAGCTCGGCGCACAGATCAACGACATGATCGGCGTCTACTACTCGGGCACGTACGCCATCGGCGTGGCCGGCAGCAGCAGCACGACCAACGCCGGCGCCTCGGCCGGCGTGTTCGTCTACAACGCCGTGATGCTCGACCTCACCTTCGAGCGCATGTTCCAGATCGGCGTGGGCCCGTCGATCGACAGCCTCGCGTTCGGCAGCCTCGACGTCGGCACGGCCGGGAACAAGGGCACGGCGCTCGCCGGCTCGTACCTCGGCGTGCAGGGCCGGCTCGGGCTCGTCTTCGGCGGCAAGAAGCCGGGCAAGTCGGGGCGGTTCATGCTCGGCCTCGAGATCCACCCCACGTTCGCCGACGTCGTGCCGATCAGCGCGTTCATCACCATCGGCGGCGGCCGGTTCTAGCGCCGAGACCGGTTCCCCGTCGAAGTCACGAGCTCCCCGCATCGGCGAGGCGAGGAGGGTTGACGGCCGCCCAGGAATTTTTACATTCCGCCGCGACCCACCATGAGCCAGACCCCCGAGCGCCACGAGTTCCAGGCCGAGGTCAAGCAGCTGCTCGACCTCGTCGTCCACTCCCTCTACTCCAACAAGGACGTCTTCCTCCGCGAGCTCGTGTCGAACGCGTCCGACGCGCTCGACAAACTGCGCTTCGAGCGCGTGGCCAACCCCGAGCTGGGCAGCGGCGAGCTGGCGATCCGCATCGAGGTCGACGCCGAAAAGCGCACGCTCTC
>JAGQJA010000152.1:0-13105 GCA_020430845.1 Myxococcales bacterium | reverse complement strand
ACGATCGCCAAGAGCGGCACCAAAGAGTTCCTCGCCGCGCTCAAAGACGCGCAGCGCAAGGACGCGCCGCCCGAGCTCATCGGGCAGTTCGGCGTCGGGTTCTACGCGGCGTTCATGGTCGCCAGCAAGGTCACCCTGCTCACGCGGCGCGCGGGTGAGGCGGGCGCCACGCTCTGGGAGTCCGAGGGAGGCGGCGCGTACACGATCGCCGACGGCGAGCGCGAGGCGTGCGGCACCACCGTCACCTTGCACCTGCACCCGCACGACGACGAGCAGGGCCTGCGCGACTACACGAGCGACGACGTCCTGCGCGACATCGTCAAGCGCTACTCCGACTTCGTGGCGTACCCCATCCGCCTCGGCGACAAGACCCTCAACTCGATGAAGGCGATCTGGGACCGCCCGAAGTCGGAGGTGACCGACGGCGAGTACGAAGAGTTCTACAAGCACATCTCGCACGACTGGACCGCGCCGCTCCGCACGATCCCCGTCAAGATGGAGGGCACGTTCGAGGCGTACGCGCTCCTCTACATCCCCGGCCGCGCGCCCTTCGACATCTACAACCCCGAGATGAAGCGCGGCGTACAGCTGTACGTCAAGCGCGTCTTCGTCATGGACGAGTGCCGCGAGCTCTTGCCGCCGTACCTGCGCTTCGTCAAGGGCGTGGTCGACGCGCACGATCTCTCGCTCAACGTCTCGCGCGAGATGCTGCAGAAGGACCGGCAGATCCAGACGATCCGCAAGCAGCTCGTCAAGAAGACCCTGGGCACGCTCGAGGAGATGAAGAAGGAGAGCCCCGGCGACTACCTCAAGCTCTGGGGCGAGCTCGGTCCGGTGCTCAAAGAGGGGCTGCTCGGTCGCGACGACCACGACAAGCTCCTCGATCTGGTGCTCGCGGCGTCTACCGCCCACGAGACCGAGCTCACGTCGCTCGAGCAGTACGTCTCGCGCATGAAGGACGGGCAGGACTCCATCTACTACCTGGCCGGCACGTCGGCCGACGCGGTGGCGCGCTCGCCCTTGCTCGAGGCCTTCCGCGACAAGGGCTACGAGGTCTTGCTCTTCGCCGACCCGATCGACGAGCTCTGGCTCGACCAGCCGCAGAAGTACGCCGACAAGCCGCTCGTCTCGATCGCGCGGGGCGACATCCAGCTGGGCTCCGAGGACGAGCGAAAGAAGGCCGCCGACGCGCTCGAGGAGAAGAAGAAGGATCTGGGCGATCTTCTCTCGTGCCTGCGGGTGCACCTGCAAGACGAGGTCAAGGAGGTGCGTCTCTCGAGCCGCCTCACGAGCTCGCCCGTGTGCCTCGTCGGCGACGAGCACGATCCGAGCCCCCGCGTGCTCAAGATGCTCGAGCAGCTGGGACGCGAGCCCGAGAAGGTCAAGCGTGTGCTCGAGATCAACCCGGAGCACCCGCTCGTGGGCAAGCTTCGCGCGATCTTCGCCCAAGACAGCGCCGACCCGCGCCTCGGGCTCTACGCGTCGCTCTTGCTCGGGCAGGCGCACCTCGCAGAGTCGGGGCAGGTGCCCGACCCGGCGGCGTTCAGCAAGGTGCTGGGCGACGTGATGCTGCGCGCCGTGGAGTGAGGCGCGGCGCGACGGGCGACGCCGCCGCGCACCTCGCCGTCAGTACTGATCGAGCAGGTAGCGGATGAGATCGGTGCTCGTCACGAGCCCGAGAAGCTTCTCGCCGTCGTCGACCACCGGCAGGCAGTGGTACGGGCCGTCGACCAGCAGCTTGGCGGCGTGGCGGATGGGATCGCTCGCCTTGATGGTGACAAGCTTCTTGGTCATCGTGCCCTCGATGGTGAACTGGTGATCGAGCACCGCGTCCATGGAGCGCTCGTCGGCGCTCCCCGCGTCGAACGTCAGGCGCATCACGTCACCCGAGCTCAAGATGCCGACGAGCTTCTGGCCCGTGACGACGGGGACGTGATCGAACTTGCTCTCGGCGAGGAGGTGCCGCGCCTCGCTGAGCTTCTGCCCCACGTGGACGGTCTTCAGCTCGGAGGTCATGATCTTGGAGACCGGCTCGTTCTGCTTCATGGCGATTTCCTCTTTGTGTGCGCGGCACAGGCCCGCGGGGCCGCGACCCTAGCACTCGGTCGCCGCGGGCAGACGCGCTGTATTTGCGCGTGCTCGGCGTGCAGCACCGAAGGCTCGACGCGCAGATCCGAAGTCGCGCCGGTCGTCAGCGCACGAAGATCATTCCGGGCTTGCCGGTCAGCGCGCCGTCGTATGCGCAGTTGTCGGTCCCGCCCTGCCGGTTGGTGTCCCACCCGTCGGGGTGTAGGCCGAAGTCCGGTGTCGCGTCGCTGTCCGTGAAGACGAAATGGTCGGCCGTGCGCGTCTTGCCCACGCGCGAGAGCATGATCGGCTCTTGCCCCTGGAGGCCCGCGCATCCGACGAACGCCTTCGAGCCCGCGTTGGGCGCGAGCCCGTCGTCGAGGGCGGCCGTCGTCAAGAGCTCGGCTGGCAGGGCGCGTGCGTAGACGGGCGAGGCCCAGCTCTTGGCGCCCCCGCGAGCGCCGAACAGGATCTCGGTGAAGGGGGCGAGCGTCGTCGCGTCGACCGCGTACGGCGCGTCGTCGTCGCCGAGGGCGCCCGTGGCGATCCTCCAGCCGAAGCGCCGCACGTTCCCGCCGTTGGCCGTCCGCGCCACCAGCGTCCACCCGCCGCCGGCCATCTGCATGTCGCAGTAGACGTCGAACGCGACGCCGCGCGGAGCGACGGTGTAGCGCCCGCTCGTCGTCTGACCCGCGGCGAGCAGCTCCTTGCAGCTCTTGGCCAGCGGCGATGCGCCGTCCCCGGTCCCGCGTCACCCAGCAGGCCGCCCTCGCCGCCGCTGCTCGACGCGTCGGCCCCACCATCTGCGGCCGGACTGGACGAGAACGGCGCGCACGCCGCCAGGAAGCTGAGCGCCAACGCTCGCATGAGGGCGATCGTCGCAGACGCTTGGGGGTGGCGCAAACAGACGCTCGGGGGGCGCAAACAGAGGCGACGTCGCGCGGCCCTCACGACACCGTGCGCGCATGCGCGAGCACGAACGCGATCCCCTCCCGCTCGGGATGTCGCACCAGTGCCTACATCAGCTCCAGCCCTGGTCCAGACGGCTCGGATCGGCGCGCTCCTACGCGCGAGAGCTCGCGAGGCTGCGCGATCTCGCGAGCCCGCGCGGTGAGCGCTCCGGCCATCACCCCGCAAAGAGATGCGAATGTTTTCTTGCCGCGGTGAAAAATCGAGAAGGGCAGCGGACGGATTCCGGCGTGACAGGCGCGGAGGCCGACCTGCACGCACCTCCGCGGTGTTGGTACGCGAGCTGCTTTGGGCCCACGCATGAAGCTGCGCCACTGCCTCCTGCCGCTGTTGACCCTCTCCCTCGTCATGTCGGGCTGCGCCGTCGCGGCAGACGACGAGGGCGACGACGGGGACGTCGGCGAGGAGACCGTCGGGACGACGAGCGAGGCCGCGAGCGTCGCGTGCCGCATCTCGAGGTCGACCATCGTGGGGTCGGTGAGCGGGGAGCGGCGCGAGGTCGTCGAGCGGGCGTTCACCTGGTGGGACGCGAAGGTCTCGTACAGCCAGTCTCGCTACTACAAGGGCTACCGCACCGACTGCTCGGGGTTCATCTCGATGGCGTGGGAGACGGGCACCTCGTACACGACCGCGAGCTTCTCGACGGGGGGAGGGGAGTCGTTCCCTCTCAGCTCGTACAGCTCGCTCCAGCCGGGCGACGCGCTCGTGCGCCGCAGGAACGGCTCGGGCCACATCGTGATGTTCCTCGGCTGGAACGACAGCGCGAAGACCTCGGCGTGCGTCATCGAGCAGGCGTCGACCGCGCTCGACATGGAGTTCCGCACGCGCTCGGCGAGCTCGCTCAAGAGCGGCGGCTACAAGGCCATCCGCGCCGACAAGCTCCGCTGATCGACCGCCGTTTCGGCGCGCGCGCGAGGGCTCGGCGTGCGCGCGCGAGCCCGTAGGCCTTCCCCTCGGCAGCAGGCGGCGATACCTCTTGTGTCGTCGATGGCGAGCATCGGTCACATCGCCGTGGGGATGGCGCTCGGGCGCGCATACAGCCCCGACCCGAAGGTGGCTCGGCGCGCGGCGGTCGCCCTCACGCTCGTCTCGTTGTGGCCCGACGTGGACGCCGTCGGCTTCGCGCTCGGCGTCGGCTACGGCGAGTCGCTCGGGCACCGCGGCGCCACGCACTCGCTGCTCGTCGCGCTCGCGGTGGGGCTCGCCGGCTACGTCGTCGCCGAGCGGCGCGGGCTCCCGGCCATGCGCACGGCCGTGTTCGTCGCCGTCGTCGCGATGAGCCACGCGCTGCTCGACACGATGACGTACGGCGGAGGCCTGGGGTGCGCGCTCTTCTGGCCGCTGTCCGACGCGCGCTTCTGGTCGCCCGTCCGCTTCATCCCGATCGCGCCGATCGGGATGCGCCTCCTCTCGGCGCGCGGCCTCTGGGTCATGGCCCGCGAGCTCGTCATCTTCTTGCCGTTCTGGGCGTACGCGCTGTGGCCACGGCGCAAGCCCGCGAGCGCGTGAGCCATGGCGTCGCCCTTCGTGACCGCGGCGCTGCCGATCGTCGTGGCGCGCGCGTTCACGTGGCCCAAGGGCCGCGCGCGTCGCGTGGCGATCGCCGCGGCGCTCTGCGGCGTCGCGCCCGACCTCGACGTCGTCACGTACGCGTTCGGGCTCCGCGAGACCGACACCTTCGGCTTCCGCGGCTTCTTCCACTCGCTCCTCGCGGCGGCGCTGCTCGCGGTCTTGGTCGCGACGGCGGCGTTCCGATCGCTCGGGCTGGGCAGCCGGGCGTGGCGGCGCGTCGTGGCCCTCCTCTTCGCCGCCGGCGCGGCCCACGGCGTGCTCGACGCCGCGACCGCGTCCGACGTGGGCGTCGCGCTCTTCTCTCCGTTCGACCGCGCGAGGCACTTCGCGCCGTTCGCGCTCTTGCCGTCCTGCCAGATGGGCCTCGACGAGCTCCTGAGCTACTGGGGTCTGCTCACGATCGCCAACGAGACGGTCTACGTGCTCCTTCCCGCGGCGCTCGTTGTCACGTTCCTGAAGAATCGTGACACGCGTCGGCGGGTCGTCGCCGAAGGGGCGATCTGGCTCGCCGCGGCCGTCGGGTTGCGCTTCGTGTGGCCCGACGCCTTCGTGGCCCGGCACGCGCGCGTGATCGAGCCCGTGGGCACGCTGCACGCCGGCGACCCACGCGCGCTGCCCCACGCCGACCTGCCCGGCGGCGCGCTCGTCACCCGCTTCGACGAGCTGTCGGCGCGGGGGCTCTTCGACCGCGCGCTCGAGCCGGCGCGCTCGGACGTGTGGTCTTCGAGCTTCTTTCCTTCGCTCTTGGGGGGCGAGGCCGGCCGCTGGCAGGACGGCTCGCGGCGCCTCGTCTGGCGCACACTCACCGGGGCTGCGCCACCACCGGAGGGCGAGGCGCGCGCCTGGCTCGAGGGCGCGAGGGTGGGCGACGCGTCGGCCCTCGCGTCGATCTTCGCGCTCGCGCCCACGGAGAAGGTCGACCTCGCGCTCGGTCGGCTCTCGTTCCCGGCCACGCGGCAGGCGCTGCTCTTGTCGCACAACCGACCCGGAAAGCCGCGTTACTGGAGCGGTCGGTGCAACGGCGTCGCGGTGGCTGCCGCCGCCGAGCCGGAGCCGTATCGCGTCGTCGACGTGATCACCAAGACGGGCGCGCGCGTCCGGTTCCACCCGAACGACGTCAAAGCGCTGCTCGCGGTCGCCTACTACGAGACGCGAGAGGCCACGTGGGTGGGCCACTGGTGTGATCGGGTGTCGTTCGACCCGGGCGCCACGTGCAGCATGAGCCCCGCGGTCGTGGTGCTCGCGCTCACCAACCGCCTCGGCATCGCGCGCGAGCCCATCGTCATCGACGCGGTCGTCAGCGCCGCCAAGCAGTACTACCCCGTCGTCGCCGCGCGCGTGCACATCGCCCGCGCGCCGTACGCCCCGGGCGACGCGCAGGTGTCGCCCGATCTCGCAGGGAGAGTCCACGCGCTCGTCGACGTCGACGTGACGATGACGCTCAGCTCGACGACGCAAGGCTACGCCGTCGCGGACGTGAGAGATCCCACGTACGCCGACGGTTCGGGCTACCGCCGCGTCGGCGTCGTGCCGGTCGTCGTGCGCTACACGGCCACGCTCGCGCTCGACGCGGACACGGCGCTCGTCGGAGGCCGATGGACGGGCGTGCCTCCCGACGGGCCCGACAGCATCCTCGTCGCAGAGGGAGGGCCGCGGCTCCTGCCCGACGGCGCGCTCGCGGCGGCCGATCAGATCCCCTGGGCCTTGGTCCGTGAGCTCGCGCACGCCAGCGTCGACGCGCGTCCGGAGCCCCCCACGCTCGACCTCCGGACCGACTGCGACGGCCGCTGCCCGTGACGCGTGCGCGCGTCAGAAGAGCAGCGCGTCGGACATGATCTCGACGAGCGCGGGCCCCGCGTGAGCGATGGCCCCTTCGAGCGCGGCGCCGAGCTCCTTTGCGTCCGTCACGCGGACGCCCTTCGCTCCGCACAGCTCTGCGTACGCGGCGAAGCTCGGGTTGTGCAGCGACGTCTCCCACACGTCCCACCCGCCCACGCGCTGCTCCTTGCTGATCTTGCCCAGCTCGCCGTTGTTGAGCACCACATGCGTGATGTCCATGTCGTACTTCACGAGCGTCGTGAGATCGGCGAGGTACTGGCCGAGGCCGCCGTCGCCGGACACCGAGATGACCTTTCGGCCCGCGAAGCGCGGGTCCTTCTCCTGCGTCGCGGCCCACGCGCCCATCGCGGCCGGGAGCGAGAAGCCGATCGAGCCGAGGTAGCCCGACATGAGGATGGTGTGCTCACGGGACTCGAAGTAGCGACCGAACGAGTACGTGTTGTTCCCGACGTCGACGGCGATGATCGCGTCAGCCGGCGCCGCGCGCCCGAGCGCGTCGAAGATGGTCGCGCTGTTGATCCCGCGGTGCATGTCGTCCGCCAGGCGACGCTCCTTCTCGGCGCGCCAGATCTTCCATCGCGCCGCGACGTCCACGCGCTGGTCGACGAAGGCAGGCCGCTCCGCGCGGAGCCGATCGCGGAGCGCGTCGACGGTGACGCCGATCTCGCCCAGCACCGGCACGGTCACGGCGTGCTTTCTCCCGAGCGCCTCCGGCTCGAAGTCGACCTGCACGATCGTCTTGTACGAGGCGATGCCCGTGTGGTTGCTGAAGCTCGAGCCGAGCACGAGCAGCAGGTCCGCCTCGTTCATGAACCAGCTCGCGACGGGCGTGCCGCTCCGGCCGAGGACGCCGCAGCCCAGCGGGTGGGCGTCGGAGATCTGGCCCTTGGCCTTGAACGTCGTGACGACGGGAATGCCCAGCTCGTCGGCCAACGCCGCGATCGACGTCATCGAGAAACGTGCGCCGTGTCCGACGATGATGACCGGGCGCTTGGCTGCGCGGAGCGCGGCGACGGCGGCGTCGAGGGCGCTGGCGGACGGGGCCGTGCGCAGATCGGGCATGCGACCGTCGGGGGAGCCCGCGGGGGCGTCGGGAGCGGGCTTGGTCTGGACCTCGTCGGGGTAGATGATGTGCGAGACGCCGCGCCGCAGGATGGCGTTCTTGCAGGCCAAGCTCATGAGCTCGCCGAAGGGGCTCCCCGGTAGCACGATCGCGCTGAACTGTGCCACGCCTCCGAACGCGGCCTTGAGGTCGATCTCCTGGAAGGCCCCGCGCCCGAGCACCTGCGTCTGGACCTGCCCCGTGAGGGCGAGCGCGGGCGCGCGGTCGACGTTGGCGTCCCATAGGCCGGTCAGGAGGTTCGTCGCTCCGGGCCCGGCGATCGCCAGGCACGCCGCCGGTCTCCCCGTGAGCTTTCCGTAGGCCGACACGGCGAACGCCGCCGCGCCTTCGTGGCGGACCCCGACGTAGCCGAGATCGCCGGGCTCTGCGCGTCGCCGGATGGCGTCTGCCAGCCCCAGGTTGGAGTGCCCGACCATGCCGAAGACCCAGCGCACCCCCCACCGCGTCATCGTCTCGACCATGACGTCGGACGCGTCGCGGACGTGGGGCTCTTCGGCCTCGATCCCGACGTACACGCCGTCGTCGCGGACCTCGACCGGGAACGTCTCGAGCGCGTCGTCGAGCCCCTCGGGCGACTGACCCGTGCGCGGATGGAAGTCCCAGCCGTGCCAGGGGCACCGCAGCCAACCGTTCTCGATCGACCCCTCGCCCAGCGGCCCACCTTGGTGTGGACACTTGTTCGTGAGCGCGGCGTAGCAGCCCTCGTGGCGGGTGAGGCACACGCCGCGGTGACCCGCCGTCACGCTCTTGACGCGACCTTCGTCGAGCTCGCCGGGCTCCGCGGCCTTGTACCAGACGAGCGCGGCGGCGCGCTCGGGGGCGCCCGCGACGCCGAGCATCGTGCGCGAGAGGTGGCTCGCCTGCGCGAAGAACGCCTCGACGCGCTGCGACTGACCCTCCGCGCCGCCCGAGAGGAGCGCGCGCGCGGTGAGGACGGCCGCGAAGAAGCCGTCGGTGTGCCACGCGCCGAGCGTGAGCGGAGGCGCCTCGGACCGACTGGGAGGATACGGCCACGGGCTCACGTACGCGTACGGCTCGTCGTACGCGCCGTCACCGAAGCTGAGCCCGACGTTGATCGACTTGGCGCGCTCGGGATCGTCGTCGCGGACGAGCGTGATGAGCGTCGCCATGTCGAAGTGGTGCGGCCAGAGGCGGACCTCGGAGGCCGTCGCGTCGCCGCGCGCGAAGCGCTCGAGCACGTCGTGCGCGTCGGCGATCCATCGCTCGAGCTCGCGGAGCGCTTCGGCGTGTCCGCCCACGGCAAAGGGCGCGCCCCCGCCCACCGGGTGCTCGGGCATCTCGTGATCGGGCAGCGCGAGCGCGCGGGGCCCTCCGGGCAGCGCCCGCTCCAGCCACGCCTTGGCTTGCTCGAGGGTCTGCCCGTCGAGGCCGAGCTCGGCGACCTGCTCGGCGCCACGGAGGACGATCAACGTCAGGTCGGCGACGCGCAGGCCCACGCGTGTCGGCGCCGGAGACGACGCGTCGAGTGGGCGCCCCGTGATGGCGCGCGACGCGTGCTCCCAGCCGACGTTCGTGTGACCGAAGTCGGCCCGCGCGTCGAGCAGCGTGGCGCCCGGCGCCGCGACGAGCTGCGTCGCCCAGTGCGCGAGCAGGCGCGCTTCGGTGAGCGTGGTGGGGTCGAGCGCCAGCTTGGTCCACATGAGGAGGCTCCTAGAGAGGCGTGACGCCGGCGTACGGTACGCCGACGAGATGCGCGACGTCGCGGTCGTACGTCGTGAGGTCGTCGAGGCGGAACTGCCCCAGGTGGTCGTGCCCGCACGCGCGCGCGAGCACCTTCATGAGCCCGACCGTGGTCTCGAAGAAGCTCGTGAGCCGCGCGGCCGAGGTCTCGACGTCGAGGCGCTTGCGCAGGTGTGGCTTCTGCGTCGCGATGCCGACGGGGCAGTTGTTCGTGTGGCACGCGCGCATCGCGAGGCAGCCGATGGCTTGCATCGCGGCGTTCGCCACCGCGACGCCGTCGGCGCCGAGCGCGAGCGCCTTCACGAAGTCGGACTCTGTGCGGAGCCCGCCGGTGATGATCAGCGTGACGTCGCCGCGCCGGACGCGGTCGAGGTGTCGGCGCGCGCGCGCGAGCGCCACCATGGTGGGGACCGAGATGTTGTTCTTGAAGATCTCGGGCGCGGCGCCGGTGCCTCCGCCCCTGCCGTCGAGGATGATGTAGTCGGCCGACGCGGCGAGCGCGAAGTCGATGTCGGCCTCGATGTGCTGCGCGCTGAGCTTGAAGCCGATCGGGATCCCGCCCGACGCCTCGCGCACCTCGTCGGCGACGCGTCGGAAGTCCGCCGGCGTCGTCAGGTCCGAGAACGTGGCGGGGCTCACGGCCGGCGTGCCCGGCGTCAGACCGCGCACGTCGGCGATCTTTCCCACCACCTTGGCGCCCGGGAGGTGACCGCCCGTCCCCGTCTTGGCGCCCTGTCCGCCCTTGAAATGAAACGCCTGCACGCGCCGCACCTTGTCGATGCTCCAGCCGAACTTGGCGGACGCGAGCTCGTAGAAGTACCGCGAGCACGCGGCCTGCTCGTCGGGGAGCATCCCGCCTTCGCCCGAGCAGATGGCGGTGCCTGCGCCCTCGGCCCCGCGGGCCAGCGCGACCTTGGCCTCTTCGCTCAGCGCGCCGAAGCTCATGTCGCTGACGAAGAGCGGGATCTCGAGGCGCAGCGGCTTCTTGGCGTTCGGGCCGACCACGAGCTCCGTGCCGATGGGTGCGTCGTCGAGCTTGGGCTTGGTCGCGAGCTGCGCGGTGAGGAGCTGGATCGAGTCCCACCGCGGCAGCTCGGTGAGCGGGACGCCCATCGACGACACGGGGCCGTGGTGGCCGGCCTTCTCGGGGCCGAGCACCGCCAGCTGGCGCGTGCGCTTGTTGAACGGCTCCTCGGGGCCGCCGTGGTGATCGTCGTAGAGGCCCAGGTACGCGTCGCGATCGTAGGCCTGCGGGTGGGCCTTCTCCCACGCGGCGACCTCGGCCTCGTCGACGAGCACCGCGTCGCCCTCGACCCACGCGTCGAACCGATGGAGCGCCTCGGCGTCGTTGTACGCGCTCACGCCCGTCGCGAGGCGGTAGTCCCACCCGTGCACGCCGCAGACGAGATCCTCTCCCACCACGCTGCCGTCGGCCATGAGCGCGCCTCGGTGCAGGCAGCGACCGTAGAGCACCGAGACGTCGTCGCCCCAGCGCACGACGACGAGATCGACGTTCGCGACGAGGGCGTACGCGGGCGCGCGATCTCCGAGCTCGGACCAGGTCGCGACCTTCACGGGACGTTCACGCGTGGGCTTCGTGCTCATCGGGCTCCTCGGCAAGGGCGTTTTGGCGAGCGCGGTGGCGCCGCGCACGGGAGGGCCAAGCTAACACGAGGCCGCCGCCCGCTGCGCGCGGGGGTGGCGCCCAGGGGGGCAGCAGAAATGTCGCGGCGGAGATGCGCGGGCGTGCGTCGTGCGTCACGATGAGAGGTTGGAGGTCTGTCGATGGCATATCGCGATCCCGACGAAGACAACCTCGAGGCGGCGCGCGCCATGCACCTCGAGGCCGCGCGGGCGTCTCTCCGGTCCGTGGTCGAGCGTCGCGCCGAGCTCGACGCCATCGAGGCGGAGATTCGCGACGAGATCGCCGCGTGTGAGCGGGCGGCGCGCAAGCTGCCCCTGCTGCCCCGCGTCGAGATCGCCTCGCCGTGCGACGCGCGCTGGGAGGACATGTCGGGCACGGATCAGATCCGGCGCTGCGAGCAGTGCCACAAGAACGTGCACGACGTCTCGGCGATGGACCAAGAAGAGGCGCTCCGCTTCTTGTCGGAGGTCTCGAGGCTCGCGCCGTGCGTGCGGCTCTTCGTACGGCCCGATGGCCGCTTCCTCACCGCCGACTGCCCGGTCGGCATCGAGCGGCGTCGTCGCCGGCGCGCGCTCCCCGCCGTCGCGCTCGCCGCGCTCGCGTGCATGGTGCAGTTCGGTGCGCTCACGGTCGCGTTGTCCGTTCTCGTCCGAGAGGCGCGCGGCGCGCTCGAGGAGCCCGCGCCGCTTCCGGAGCCGTTCCCGATGAACAACGCCGTGCCGCCCCCGCCGCCGGTGTACCGCCCCGCGCCGCCGCCCGCGGGACCAAGGGGCCTGCCGCCGGGGCTACCGCAGCGCGTGCCGGAGGAACCGGCCTTCATCCACGTCCACGGCGCCGACGGAAACGACATCTACATCGACGGCGTGCGCGTGTCGGGCGGCGTCTTGACGGTGGCGCCCGGTGCCCACTCGATCGTCATTCATCGTGCACGGAGCCGCAGCCTCCCCACCACGGTCGTCGTCCCCTCTGGGGCCCACCACCACATCACGGTCAAGCCGGTCGCCGCGCTGACCCGCAAAGAGCGCGAGGCCGCGGAGCTCGACGCGGCGGTGCGTGAGGCGCTCGGTGGAGGCCTGTCCGTGCCGAGCGAGAGCACGTTCTGAGGGCGTCGCGTCGGCCCGCGCCGGTGGGATCCGTCCGTTCGCGGTAAAAATCAGCCCGAACGTAAAATAGCAGTGTCACCAGAACGGGTGACGAACGGCGCGATCCTACGTCGTTTGCGTGCGCCTCTTGGGCGCCGCGGGCCGGCACAGCCTCTGCACTGACGGTCATCACGCGAACGCGGCCCCCTCGGTCGCAAGCCCCGCGTGAAAGGTGGGATTCTATGCAACGGAGCCATGGCCTCCGCGCGCACACGTCTGCGCGCGCCCTCATCGTCCTCGCGTCGACGCTGCTCTGCGCGGCGTGCGGAGACGCCGCGACAGAAGACGCGGCGGCGGGCGACGAGAGCGCCGTCCGCGGTCAGTGCTCGCTCGCGCCGCTCTCGAGCCGCGCCGCGCGCATCCCGGGCGCATCGAACATCTTGCCCCCGTTCTCCGCCGCGTACTGGACCGCGGCGCCCGCCGCGAACCGGCAAGGGCCGTGGCGCCTCGACGCCGAGCTCGGGGCGCCGCTCTCTTCTCCGAACCGCTGGCTCCGCTCGACCGGCGTGCTCCGCCTCGAGCGTCCGGAGCCCGGCGCGTACTCGGTGTGGTCGCTGCCCATCGGCACGTCGGACTCGGGGAAGGAGTTCTCGATCTACGCCTACGTGCCGCGCGGCGCGACGAGCCACCGCGCCGTCTTCCGCGTGTACCGCGCCCACACCGACGCGAGCCCGCTCGCGCTCGAGACCGATCTCACGGCGGCGCGCGGGGGCGCGAGGGTGACGCTCGCCGGCAAGACCTACACCGGCGAGAACTGGGTCTTCTTGGGGAAGGCGCGCCTGCAGACGGGGGCGCACGTGTCGCTCGACGGCAGCGTGGGCGACGGGTCCATCGCGGCGGGCGCCGTCGTCGCCGTCCGCTGGGGCTGCGCCGAGCAGGGCTGACGCGGGATCGCGGCCACGAAACCCATCGACTCCGGAGGAATGCCATGAACGCCACGACCTTTTCGAAGAACCTGTTCGCGACCGTCGCCCTCTTCGGGCTGCTCTTCGCGCTGCCCGTGTCGGCCGACGACTGCGCCGTCGACGACTCGGGCGGCTCGTCCTC
>JAGQJA010000151.1 GCA_020430845.1 Myxococcales bacterium | reverse complement strand
GCGATCAGCTTGGCGATGGTCATATGCGCCGGAGAGGCTAGCACCGAGACCGGTTGAACTGAGCCTCCGATTCGCCCCGCCCGGTCGGGCGAGCGGGGCGAACCTCCGGTCTCTCGCCTCTTCTCCGGTCTCGGCTTCGGACGACCCTGGATCGGCGCAACCGAGTTGCGCCTCGGCACCGAGACCGGTTGAACTGAGCCTCCGATTCGCCCCGCCCGGTCGGCCGGAAGAACGTTCGAGGGCTGCACCCCGGGCCGCGATGGACTAGACCCAGGCGGGACGATGCTCGAGCAGCTCGATCAGGTCCTGTCGGAGAGGTTCGGCCTCTCGGGCTTTCGCCCGTGGCAGCGGGACGCCATCACCGCCGTGCTCGGAGAGCCCGGGCGCGCGCTCGTGATCGCGCCGACGGGCGGGGGCAAGTCGCTCACGTACCAGCTCCCCGCGACGATGCTCTCGGGCATGACGCTCGTGCTCTCGCCGCTCGTCGCGCTCATGGAAGACCAGGTGCGCTCCCTCGAGGCGCGCGGCATCTCGGCCACGTTCCTCGCGTCGACGCTGCCGGTGGCCGAGCGCCAGGACCGCGAGGCGCGCATGCTCCGCGGCGAGTACAAGCTCGTGTACGCGGCGCCCGAGCGCCTCGTGAGCGACGCGTTCGTGCGGCTGCTCACGCGCGCCGGCATCGAGCTCGTCGCGATCGACGAGGCCCACTGCATCGCGCAGTGGGGGCACGACTTCCGGCCCGACTACCTGCGCATCGGCGATCTGCTCGAGCGCCTCGCGCCGCCACGCGTGCTTGCGTGCACCGCCACGGCGACGCCCGACGTGCGGCGGGAGATCCGCGAGCGCCTCGGCCTCGACGATCCCCCGTGCGCCGAGATCCTCCGCGGCTTTGCGCGTCCGAACCTGCACCTCGGCGCCGAGAACGTCGACGGCCCCAAGCAGGCCCGCGTCGAGCTGCTCGCGTGCCTCGACCGCGCGCTGGGAGACCCCCGATCGCCCAAGGGCGGGGCCATCGTGTACGCCGCGACGCGCAAGACCACCGAGCAGTACGCCACGCTCCTCTGCGAGCGCGGGTGGAACGCCAAGGCCTACCACGCCGGCATGGACGCCGACCGGCGCACCAAGGTCGCCGACGCGTTCGCCGCGCGGCAGCTCGACGTGGTGGTCGCGACCAACGCGTTCGGCATGGGGATCGACCGCGCCGACATCCGGGCCGTCGTGCACGTGCAGCCCCCGGCGTCGATCGAGGCGTACTACCAGGAGGTGGGACGCGGCGGCCGCGACGGCGACGACGCGTACGGCTTGCTCCTGTGCTCGGGCGCCGACATCTCGCTGCGACGCCGGCTCGCCGCGCGCGGGTCCGACGGCGAGCCCGCCCCGCCCGCGCTCGCGGCGCGCTCCTGGGCGCTCTTCCGCGATCTGCTCCGCTACCTCGACGCGCGCTCGTGCCGGCACGACTTCGTGCTCCGCTACTTCGGCGACGAGCACGAGCTGCTCGGAGGCTGCGGCCACTGCGACGTCTGCGCAGCGCTCGACGGCGAGGACGACGCCGAGGAGCCGAGCGAAGAGGTCACCCTCGTGGTCCGCAAGGCCCTCGCTGCCGTCGCGCGGGCGCAAAAACGCG
>JAGQJA010000150.1 GCA_020430845.1 Myxococcales bacterium | reverse complement strand
CGACGGTCATCGCCGCGCTCGCCGGCGCGGGCTTCTTCGCGGGGCTCGTCGACTCGATCGCGGGCGGCGGCGGGCTCGTGACGGTGCCGGCGCTGCTCGCCGCGGGCTTGCCCCCGCAGATCGCGATCGCGACGAACAAGGGCCAGGCTTGCTTCGGCGCGCTCTCGTCGTTCGCGTCGTTCTGGAAGCGCGGACAGATCGACCGGTCGCGCGCTGGAGCGGGCTTCGCGTTCGGCCTGGTCGGCTCGTTCGCCGGCGCGTTCGTGTTGCTGCGCGTGCGGCCCGAGCCGCTCCGGCCCGTCGTTCTCGGGCTCCTGGTGCTCGCCGCGGTCGTCGTCGCGTGGCCGCGCAAGGTGCCGGCCGGCGCGGCGCCCAAGACGTATCGGCGCCCGTGGCTCGTGCTCGCGCCCGTGGCGCTCGGGCTCGGCTTCTACGACGGCTTCTTCGGGCCCGGCGTCGGCTCGATGCTCATCGTCGCGTTCGTGCTCCTCTTCGGCGACGGCCTCATCCGCGCGTCGGGCAACGCCAAGGTCGTCAACCTCGCCTCCAACCTCGCCGCGCTCACGCTCTTCGCGGTCAAGGGCGCGATCCTCTGGCGCGTGGCGCTGCCGATGGCCGTCGCCAACGCGGCGGGGGCCTACGCGGGCTCGGCGCTCGCGGTGAAGCGAGGCGATCGCCTGGTGCGCGCGGTCGTGTTGGCCGTCGTCGCGGCGCTCGTGGTCAAGCTGGGCGCAGACCTGTTCCGGTGAGGCGCGTGACGGTACGATGAGCGCGTGGCTTCGGCGAAGATCACCTTCGGTCTCGTCACCCCCGCCAACGAGACCCTCGCCGGTCGCGTAGACGCGCTGGCGCGCCGCGTCGCCGAGCAGGTGGGCGTCGAGATCGAGCTGCGCGGCGCGGCGTCGTACGAGGCCCTCGCCGACGACGTCAAGGGAGGCGCGGTCGACCTGGCGTGGCTGCCTCCCATCGTCTTCTTGCGCCTCGGCGACGCGGTGGCGCCGGTGGGATCGATCCGCCGCGGCGGGCGCGACAGCTACGAGGCTGCGCTCATCGTCCGCGCCGACTCCGACATCCACGCGATCGAGTCGCTCAAGGGCGCGCGCGCCGGGTGGGTCGATCGGTGGAGCGCCGCGGGCTTCGTGGTGCCGCGCATCAAGCTGGCCCTCTTGGGCGTCGACCCGCGGACGGCCTTTCGGACAGAGACGTTCCACGGATCACACTCGGCCGCCGTGAGAGCGCTGCTCGACGGCGCCGCCGACGTCGTGGGGACGTACGCGCTGGCCGACGCGTCGGGTGAGGTGACGAGCGGGGCGTGGTCCGACGTCGAGGGCGCCGACATCCGCGTGCTCGCGACCTTCGGCGCCATCCCGTCCGACGTGCTCGTCACGCGCGCGGGCCTCGACGCCGCCGTGCGCGCGCGCATCTTCGAGGGCTTCACGTCGGTGACCGACGACGGCGAGACGGCCGAGGTGCTGCGCGCCGTGTTCGGCGGTCACGAGCTCGTGCTCGGCATCGAGTCGAGCTACGCGGCCCTCAAGAGCGCGCTCGAGGTCGCGAGCTCGCGCGGTCTCTTCGAGTGACGTGACGCACGTCAGTGCTTGGCGACCGGCGGTCTCTTCGCCGCGCTGGGCCACCGCGGCGGCGGCACGCGGCCGAGCAGCTCGAGCGCGGAGCACAATTCATTGTGTATACATGGACCGACGCCGCCGGCGTGCGACGGCCACGCGATCGCGTCGGCGCTGACGACGGCGGCCGGATCGCGCACGTCGGGCCCGCGCCACGTGGGGGCCGCGTGGGGCAACGAAGCCTCGCGCTCACGCGGAGGGTCGCCGGACGGCTTGAACGGAAAGCGCAGCGTCGGACGGAGACCGACGCGTTGTACGGGCGTGCCGTCGGCGAGCGCGTAGAGCAGCGTCGTGAGCCGCAGCACGCCCGCGTGGGCGTCGTCGTCGACGTACTCCTGCGCGCAGCCCTTGCCGAAGGTCGTGAGGCCCACGATCGGACCGCGTCGATACGCGGCGAGCGCGCCGGCGATCATCTCGGCCGCGCTCGCGGTCGCGCCGTCCACGAGCGTGGCCACCGGGCCGTCCCACCGCTCGTCGCCGCGCGCCGTGGGGGCGCGATCGATCTCGGTCGTGCCGTCGCGTCGTTTGAGCGTGAAGAGCGGGGCGCCGGGCACGAACAGGCCGAGGGCGCCGACCGCGCCGTCGGTGGAGCCGCCGCCGTTGCCGCGGAGGTCGAGCACGACGCCGTGGAGCTTGCGACCGGACGCGGCGCGCTGCTCGGAGATCACGTTGCCGAGGTCGTCGCCCAGGTCGTCGCGCACGTCCTTGATGGTCACGACGACGACGTCGCCGTCGCCGTAGCGCACGCGCTCGACGGGCAGCGCCGGCTCGACGGCCTCGGCGCGCGCCTTCGCGGGCGGCTCGCGTCGGATGCCGAGCGTCACGATGGCCCCGCCGCGCCACACGATCGCGTCGACGCCGAGCTGGGAGCCGTCGGCCGCAAAGGAGAGCTGCTCGAGCTGCTCGAGCGGCAGGCCGGCGGTGGGCACGCCCGCGACGGAGAGCACCACGTCTCCCTGCGCCAGCGGCGCTCGCGCGCCCTCGGTGATGCGCGCGCCGAGCGCGGTCGACGTGGTCTGCGTCCACAGGCGCTGCGGTGGGCGCGACGAGAGATCGATCTCGTAGATGCGCGCCTCTTCGTCGAACGGCGCCCACTCGCCGTGGGGGTCGACCATGGGGACCCACGCGCGCACGCTGGCCGCGAGGATGACCCGCTCCCAGCCGTCGGTGGGCAGCTCGGGCGTGAAGCGGTGCTCGGCCGCCTCGGCGAACGCGCGTCCGTCGGCGCCCGTCGCGGCCTCGAACACGCCGACACGCCGGCCGAGCTCACGCGCGACGCCCCGCCCTTGGCCGCTCGTGGAGATCGCCTCGGAGACGGCGCTCTCGACGTCGGTTGGATCGGGCTTGCTGCCGGCTCCTTCGCGGCGCCCGCTCTCGAACGCGGCGTGGAGCTCGTCGGCCCACGCCTTGAGTCGGCCCGCCGCGGCGGTGGTGCCCTCGCACGCCTCGTGACCGGCGCGACCCTCGATGCTGGCGAGCAAGGCCGGGACGGCCTCGTCGAGGATCGCGGCGCCGGGCGCGTCGGGCGCGAGGCTGAGCAGCCCGTGCGGGTCGAGCCAGTCGGCGGCCGACGACGCGAACGCCTTGGGCTCGACGCCGCTCGCCTCGTAGGCGAGGCCGGCCCGTACCTGATCGATGATGAGGTGCGCTTCGTCGCACGTGAGCGCCGTCGGCTCTCCCGACGGGAGGCGGAAGACGTAGCTGCGGTCGTCGTCGGCGTCGGCGATGGGCGGCGCCGGCGTCGAGGGGGGCAGGGGCGCCGCGGGGGTGATCGACGTGACCTCGACGCGGTGGTCACGCGCAGAACGAACGAGCAGCGCCGCGCCGGCGAGGACGAGCGCGGAGAGCACCAAGGCGGGCGAGAATTTCCGCATGCGACCGAGCCCTAGAGGCTAGCAGCCTGCGTGTGGACCGGCGACTTCGCCGCAATCCGGGCGGACCCGGGGCCGCTCTCGCGGTGGGGCGTCAGGTTCCCGTGGCGAGCGGCGCCTCGGGACCGAACGACGACAGCTCGCCGCGGAGCTTTGCGCAGGCGCGCGCTTCGATCTGACGGACGCGCTCCTTGCTGACGCCGAGGCGTGAGCCCAGCTCTTGGAGCGTGGGCGGATCGTCGGCGAGCAACCGCTCCTGGACGATCATGCGCTCACGCTCGTCGAGGTGCGAGATGGCCTCGCGCACGGCTACCTTCGCCCGGCGCGCGACCTCGTCGTCGGCCACCTCTTGCTCGGGGGTCGGATCGTTCGCGGCGACGCGGTCGAACGCGGAGACGCCGTCGTTGGCGCTGGCGTCGAGGCTCGTCTCGCGTCCCGCGAGGACCGGCAGGAGCATACGAACGCGCTCGACCGAGAGCCCGGAGACCTCGGCCAAGGACTCGGCGTCGGTCGACTTCGACGTGCGGTACGCACGCAGCGCCTTGCGCTCGGCCTTGGTCGTGCCGAGCCGGACCACGCGGAAGGCGCGCACCACGTACTCGCGGATCTCCGCGCGGATCCAGTAGGCCGCGTAGGTCGCGAGGCGGCAGTCCTTGGAGAGGTCGAACTTGGCCGCCGCGCGAAGGAGCCCCACGTTGCCTTGCTGGATGAGGTCCTCGAGCGGCACACCCCAGCGACGGTACTCGAGCGCGATCGAGACCACGAAGGGCAGGCAGCCGCGGATCATCGCGTCGCCCGCCTTCTGGTCGCCGCGCCGCCAAGCGCGCGCGAGCTCGCGCTCCTCTTCGCGATCGAGCGTCGTCGAAGCCGACAATGATGTGCGGTACGCACGCAGAGCCCCACCGTCGATGGCCAAGCCCATGGAACACGCCTCCCGTCTCGTCTTGGGACGCGGGAGTTGGTCACCGGTCGCCGACGAGCGTTGTCGTCCGTGGTGGACGATCGCTGTCACACCTTGCACTCTCGGTGCCAGCTCGAAGGCTAGTGGTTTCGCATACTTCTGGGGGGCGCTGCGACACGTGCGCGCAAAGCCTCCGTCTCGCGCCGGAGCCGCGGAAATGATTTCGCGTTCCATTCGCGCACGTGGTGCGCGGCTCAGAGCTCGATCGTCAGTCCCTCGCGCGCGGCCTCGCACGGCGTGAAGAGCTCGCGCGCGCGTCGCACTTTGTCGGCGACCGCGGCGTCGCTCTGCATGGGATCGTGGTGGAACAGGTAGAGCTTGCGAGCGTTGGCCGCGCGCGCGAGCGTGGCCGCCGCGTCGAACGTGCTGTGGCCCCAGCCGACCTTGGGACCGCCGGTGCCGGCGGTGCCGTCGTACTCCTCGGGCGTGTACTGCGCATCGTAGATGAGCACGTCTGCACCCTGAGCGAGCTTGCACAGCTTGGGGTCGGCGACCGCGTAGTGCTCGGTGTCGGTGGCGTAGACGGCGCTGCGCCCCTGGTAGTCGACGCGGTAGACCCACACGCCGTTCGGGTGGTTGCCGGGCGCGGCCGTGATGGACACCGTCTGACCGCCGCCCGCGTCGAGCTCGATCGGGACGCCCTCTTTGACGTCGTGGAAGATCATGTCGGCGCCCATGTCGCTGAGGTGCACGGGAAAGCTGGGATGGTCCATCTGGCCGGCGAGCGTCTCCTCGAGGGTGCGCGAGACGTTGTTGCCGCCGTAGAGGTGGATGGTGTTGCCCTTCACGAACGCGGGGTCGAAGAACGGGAAGCCCTGGATATGGTCCCAGTGGACGTGGCTGAAGAAGAGGTGCGCGGTGAAGGGCATCTCTTTGATCATGCGCTTGCCGAGCATGCGCAGGCCCGTACCCGCGTCGAAGATGAGGGTGGTCGAGCC
>JAGQJA010000149.1:1069-2109 GCA_020430845.1 Myxococcales bacterium | reverse complement strand
CGCGAGGTCGTGGTCGCGCGCTCCGAGCGCGTGCGCTTCGACCACGAGGGCGACCGCCGCCGCTGCGCCGTCCTCCACCTCCCCTCGGCGCGGAAATTCGTCGGCGGCCGCTCGAAGCCTGTCCCAGCCCGCTGAGCCAACCCGCGTTTCCTTCCCCACCGGCGCTTCATGTCGCCGGCCAGGAAGCGCATGGCCATCAAGGACCTCGTCAGACCGGAGCTGCCGCCGCCGACACCGGCCGCAGAGCGACCGCCGAACATCACCTGCGAGAAATACACGCGGGGCGAGGACGGCAAGCGCTGCATCCACTTCCAGCAGGGCGGCACGTGCGCCTTGCCCGACGAGTTCGTCTGCACCGAGTGGCAGAAGCACAACGGGCCGAACAAGCGCACGTTGCCCGTCGTCGCGCCTGCGCCCGTCGTCGAGCATGCGCCGGCACCGAAGCCCGTCGCGCGCGACCTGTTCGGCAACCCGCTGCCCGACGTCGCGCAGCCCGCGGCGAAGGTCTCGACGGCGCCTGCGCCGATCGCGCTCCTCCCGAAGCCCGACGCCGACGCGCAGCCCGCAGTCGACGTCGATCAGCTTCGCGGCTTCACCACCGAGGACATCGAGAGCTTCAAGGCGCTCGGCGTCGAGGTGCTGCTGCACTCGGAGACCTACGGGGACGTGTGGCTGGTGCCCGCGTACACGGGCCGCGAGCGCAAGGAGATCACGCCCGAGCACGCCGCGACGCTCGCGCGCGTCATGAGCGTGTTCCCGGGCTCGCACATCGTCTCGTTCGAGAAGACCGCCAAGACCAACAACCCTGAGCGCCGAGAGCGCCCCCTCGAGGAGCGCTCATGACCAACGTCGCCCCGTTCAAGAACCAGCATCTCAGCTACAGCAGGCTCTCGAGGTTCGAGACCTGCCCGCTCTCGTACCGCCTCCACTACATCGAGAAGAAGCAGGCCGAGCCAGGGCTGCCGCTCCGGTTCGGCAAGACCATCCACGCCGTCCTCGAGCGCCTCATCAAGGAGGTCGTCGACGACGAGCGCACGGGC
>JAGQJA010000149.1:405-955 GCA_020430845.1 Myxococcales bacterium | reverse complement strand
CGCGACGTCCTCGCCATCGAGAAGGAGTTCCGGCTGCCGGTCGGGCCCTTCGAGGTCCTGGGCTTCATCGACCGCGTCGACTGGATCGACGACGAGACCGTCGAGGTCATCGACTACAAGACCAACCACCAGCTCTTCACCCGCGACGAGGTCGACACCTCGCTCCAGATGAGCCTCTACGAGGTGGCGGTGCGCCGCCTCTGGCCCTGGGCGAAGAAGGTGAAGCTGACCTTCTGGATGCTGCGCCACGGCGTCCGGCAGCAGACGACGCGCACCGAGGAGCAGTTCGCCGACGCGCTCGCCTACGTCGAGACGCTCGGGAGGCAGACGGAGACCGCGACGGAGTACCCGGCGCGTCTCAACACCAACTGCTCCTACTGCGACCACCGCAAGCAGTGCCCGGCCTACGCCGAAGCGCTCAAGGGCAAGCGCGAGTTCATCGTCGAAGACCTCGCCGATCTCGAAGGCGTCGCCCGCGAGCGCGAGGAGGTCGCTCGCCTCGCGAAGGCGCTCTACGCGCGCAAAGAGGAGCTGGAGGACATCCTCAAGG
>JAGQJA010000149.1:0-374 GCA_020430845.1 Myxococcales bacterium | reverse complement strand
GCGTCCGCTACCGGATGTTCGCGACGACGAGCCTCGACTACCCGCTGGAGCCGACGCTCACGTTGCTCGCGGACGCGACGGGCCTCTCGCGCGACGAGGTGCTCGGGAAGCTTGGCGCCATCGACAAGAAGGCCCTCGACGGGCTCCTCAAGTCGCTGGGCAAGAAGCTCGATAAGCCGCGCGTTTCGCTGCTGAAGGCCGAGCTCGAAGCGCACGCGGACAAGCGCATGTCCCCGCGCCTGTGGGCGAAGGAGGTGGCGTGATGCTGCTCCCGCCGCCCCTCGACCCGGCGTCGGCAGCCGCCGCGCCCGTCATCGCTCACGACGCTCCGCGCCTAGCACGCCGGGCACCGAAGACGACCATCGCCTTCGTCG
>JAGQJA010000148.1:16844-16993 GCA_020430845.1 Myxococcales bacterium | reverse complement strand
CGCTGACCCCGCGCATCATTTGACGCCGACCAGGCGCTCTGTCGAGCAGAAAGATGGGGAAAGACACGGAAATACACGTCCGGTATGGGCAGAAAATTACACCCTCACACGCAGCCCGGTGCGCGCATGCGAGGGGTGCGAGCCTCAGG
>JAGQJA010000148.1:0-16719 GCA_020430845.1 Myxococcales bacterium | reverse complement strand
GGCGTCGACGGGGGCGTCGACGCCGGGCCGAACGCGAAGGACGCGAGCATGTCGAGGACCGGCGAGAGGAACTCGAGGTAGTACTTGGCCGGGTTTCCGTCCTCGACGAGGCGCCGCGCGATCTCGCGGTAGAAGACGGCGCGCTGCGCGTCGTCGAACACGGCCTGGCGCGGCGGCCGGCCCGCGAGCATGCGAAACCACCACGACGTCTCGAGCTGATAGAAGCGGTTGTCGGTCGCCTCGGCGACGGCGGTGAAGAAGCGCTGCTCGAACTCGCCCATCTCGGCGACGGGCGCGCCCCGGTCGGCGTACTCCTCGGCCATGCGGGCCAGCGACCGCAAGCGCTCGCGGCTCGCGCGCTTGGACGCGAGGTAGAGCAGCGAATAGCCGTGGAGCAGCTGCCGCTCGATGATCTCACGCATGTCGCGCGGCGAGCCCTGGCCGAGGCGGTAGATGAGGTCGATGACCCGCAGATCGCGCGCGTCGTTCGGGTTCACCACCTGGGTGGGCCCGCCCTGGCGCACGCGCACGAGGCCCATGTCGGCGAGGCGGTGGATCGCCTGACGGACGACGAGCCGCGAGACGCTGAAGCGCTCGCTCAGCTCTCTCTCCGAGGGCAACGAGGAGCCGGGCGGCACGTGCCCGTTCACGATCGCGCTGGCGAGCTGCTCGAACACCGCGTCCGCCGCGTGCCTCGCGGGCGGATCGGGGGTGGACGCATCCGCCGTTGCGGCCGCGGCAACTCTCCTCGCCATCTTTGAAGCGTACCTAGTTACCAGGTATGCGTCAACGGGCCCTCAGCGATCGATCCAGGGCCCATGTGCGATCCATCGCGAACGTGAGGCATGAAGTCATCGATATTATGACGAAATTTCATGTGCACCTCAGAAGGATAGCTGCTAGGTGGATCCAGTCAGGGTCGCCATCTTACGTGCACCCACATTTCGTAAGTGCCCGAAAATTATATTGTGACCTAGTAACGAGGTTGGACTCGAGGTTGGCGCGCACCGTGCACTAGCTCTCATCGCGACGGCGCGCTGGGGGCCGCCACCGCGAGGAGGATTTGAGATGTTCGGACGGATCATGCGCATGACGGCAGGAGGCGGGGTGGCGATCGCCCTCGCGGCCGCGGCGTGCACGGCCGAAGTCCCCGGCTTCGACTCCAAGTCGAGCGAGCAGAAGGGCGCGCCTGGCGCCTCGCTCCCTGGCCAGGGCGGTGAGCCCGAGGTCGGCGCCGACGGCAAGACGGCCACCGGCCTTCCCTGCGACATCGACGCGACGCTCAAGCAGAAGTGCCAGACGTGCCACGGCGCGTCGCCGAGCTTCGGCGCGTCGGCGCCGCTCGTCACGCACGCCGACCTGATGAAGGACTGGCCGAGCGGCAAGAAGGTCTACGAGCTGGCGCTCGCCCGCATGAAGGACGACGCGCGACCGATGCCGCCCGTGCCCAACCCGCGCATCGCGGGCGCCGAGCTGACCGCGTTCGAGAGCTGGGTCAAGGGCGGCGCGCAGCCGTCGTCGGACCGATGCGACGCGCGCGCGCCGGAGAACAAGGGCGGGGTCAAGCCGCTCAGCTGCAAGGCCGACACGCTCCTCAAGTCGAAGACGCCGTTCACCATGCAGGTGGGCGCGCCGCTCGACCAGTACATCTGCTTCGGCGTCGACATCGACCTCTCGAAGAAGCGCCACGTCATCGGGCTCGCGCCCAAGGTCGACAACACCAAGATCCTGCACCACATCCTGCTCTTCCAGTCGTCGACGAGCTTCGGCGACACGCCCAAGGAGTGCGCGGCGTTCGGGTCGGCGGCGTGGAAGCTCGTCGCGGGCTGGGCGCCGGGCGGCGACAACCTGGAGCTGCCCCCCGAAGCGGGCTTCCCGCAGGAGAAGGGCACGACCCACTGGGTCATGCAGCTGCACTACAACTCGGGCTCGATGGGCAACAAGCCCGAGACCGACAACAGCGGCTACGAGCTGTGCACCACCGAGAACCTCCGCGCGAACGACGCGGGCGTGCTCGCGTTCGGCAGCACCAAGTTCAACCTGCCGCCGCGCTCCAACTCCGAGATCTCGTGCGACTACACGCTGCCGAACACGTTCTCGGGCGTGAAGTTCTTCAACGCGTCGCCCCACATGCACACGCGCGGCGACTCGATGAGCACGCAGCGCCTGCCCGGCGGCAAGGGCACGCCCGAGATGATCTTCGACCAGCCCAAGTTCGACTTCGAGAACCAGGCCAACTTCAAGATCACCGCGAGCGTGGCGCCCGGCGACGTCATGCGCACCAAGTGCGGGTTCAAGAACCCGAGCGACGCGACCATCGGCTTCGGCGAGGGGACGAACGACGAGATGTGTTTCAACTTCATCGGGTACTACCCGAACATCCCCGACAAGACGCTCTTCGGTCTGCCCATCTTCACGTGGGTGACGCCGTCCTCGAGCGCGAAGTGCACGACCACGACCAAGTGAGCGGCCCCGGCCGCGCCACCCGAGCCACCTGAGCAAAGGAGTCCACCAAGAGTTTGAAGAGCTGGAGTTCGACGAAACCGAGCCAATGTCGTCGAACCCTACTGCCGGTCGAGAGGCCGGTGGGACCTCCCAGCGGGGTCGATGTCAGATGAACGTGTGTGGGTGCAAGGCGACCGCGAGCGAGACACCCTACCGAGCCACGCGTCACATCGGTCGACCCCGCCTGGGCGGGCTTTTCGAGAAGCTCGGCGCGCGCCTTCGGGCGCGAGCCGACGCTGCCCCCAGCGGGGCCGTCACGAACCAGATTGCGTTCATGTTGGGTGCATAGGCGACCGCGAGCGAGACACCCTACCGAGCCATGAACGTGATCCTGCAACTCGAGGAACCGAGCACCTCGACTGCCGTGATCGGCCCCGCCTGGGGCGGCACCTACTACGCGCAAGCGACGCCGCTCCTCCGTCCGTGTCCCATCCAAAGCGAGAAGCGACCGAGATTTGCGCCACGCCCCTGAGGGGGCGGGTCGAGCCGAAGGGCCAACAAAAAAAATGGCGACCGCGAGCAAACCTTCGACCTGACCCGCCCCCTCGAGGGCGACCTATCTCCCGAGCCGCCGAGGCGGCCTCGTCTCCACGTTCCCCACGACATCTGCAGCCCACGACATTCTCGAGCCCAAGACATTCGCACCTCGCGAGGATTCTCCCGCATCGCCTATCCCACCCAGCCCCCGGCGGGGCCAGCTGCGCGACCACGACGACGGCACCACAAGGCGACCGCAACCACCGCCTTCGTCGCGATAGCGCCGCTGACCCCGCCGGAGGGCACCTTCTTTTTTTTGGGCTGGTGACCGGCCGCGCGCTCAGTCCCCGCCGGCATCGAGCGCCTCGTGGACCTCGGCGGTGAGCGCGCCGCGTTTGTCCTCGCTGAGCCCCAGGGCCTCCGCGAACGCGTCGTGCAGCTGACTCTCCGCGGCAGACTCGTCCATGTCGACGAGGCCGAGGCCGATCGAGACCTTGAACGCGAGATCGCCGACGTCGGACGGCAGCGTGGGCGCGAGCTCGCGCACGCGGGCTTCGATCTCGCGAGGCTCGATGTGGACCGCGAAACGATCGAGCAGCGCGTCGACCTGCGCGTCGGTCGGGCTCGCGCCGCGCACCTGACCCACGAGCGCGCGGAACGCGTCGAGCTCAGCGTCGTCGAGCCGACCGTCGATCGCCGCGACCAGGAACGACAGCTCGAGCAGCGTGTCGGCGTGCTCCTCGGGGACGGGCGCGGTGAAGAGCTTCGCGACGGACATGCGGCGAGGGTAACAGCCTGCGCCCGACGTGCGTCAAGCGCGGCCCGCCAAGCCGCGTACCAGGTGCCGCTGCGCCACGGCGAAGAGCGCGAGCACGGGCGCGCTCAAGATCACGTTGCCCGCCATGACGACGTGCCAGCGCACGCCGCTGCCGGGCTCCTTGAGCAGCGCGACGCCGAGCGGGAGCGTGCGCACGGTGTCGTCGGTCGTCATCACCAGAGGCCAGAAGTAGTCGCTGTAGTGGAAGACGAAGCTCACGAGGAACATCCCCACGAGCGTCGGCGTGAGGAGCGGCGCGAGGATGCGATAGACGATGACGGGCTCGCTCGCGCCGTCGAGCCGCGCGGCCTCGATGAGCTCGTCGGGCACCGCGACGAGCGCCTGGCGCACGAGGAACGTGCCGAACGCGCTCGCCGCGAACGGGACGACGAGCGCCGCGAAGGTGTTCACGAGCCCCACGCGCGAGAACATGAAGAACACCGAGACGAACGTGACCTGCGGCGGCACGAGCAGGCACGCGACGACGAGACCGAACGCGGTCTTGCGCCCCACGAACCGCAGCTTGGCGAGCGCGTAGCCGGCGGGCAGCGCGAGCACGATCTGGAGCACGCCGATCGAGAGCGCCATCAGCAGCGTGACGCCGAGATAGCGAAATACCGGAATGGTTCCGAATACTTCACGATACGCGTCGAGCGTGGGCGCGCGCGGAAGCGGCGCGGTGGGATCCTGGGTGATCTCGGAGAGCGGCTTGAGCGACGTGAGCGTCATCCACGCGTACGGCAGCACCCACACGGCGGCCGCGACGAGCCCGAGCGCCATCGCGACGCGGGCCTTGGCGCGCGAGCCGATCACGCCGGCTCCCCTCCCCTCGACCGCCACGCGCGGAGCTGCAGCGCGGCGAGCAGCGAGAGCACCACGAAGAACACGACCGCGAGCGCGCTCGCCTTGCCCACGCTGAGGTTCAAGAAGATCTGTTCGTAGATCGCGTAGACGAAGAGCGTGGTGGCGCGCGCCGGGCCGCCCTGCGTCATGATGCGCACGACGTCGAACGCCTGGAAGCTCGTGATGAGGCTCGTCGTCGCGACGAACGCGGCGGTCGGCCGGAGCATGGGCCACACCACGTGGCGGAAGGTCTGCCAGCCGCTCGCGCCGTCGAGCGCCGCCGCCTCGCGCAGCGACGCCGGGATGGCGCGCAGGCCCGCGAGGAAGACGATCATCGCGTAGCCGGTGATCTTCCACACCGCGACGCACGCGACGGTGACGAGCGCGGCGCGAGGGTCTGTGAGAAAGCCGACGCGCGGGAGGCCCACGGCGCGGAAGATGGCGGCCACGGCGCCCGCGTCGGGATCGAGCAGCCACACCCAGAGCAGCGCGACGGCGACCCAGCTGACGACGTACGCGCTGAACACCGAGCCGCGCACGAACGCGAAGACGCGGCCGGGGCGGTCGACGAGCACCGCGAGCCCGAGGCCGAAGCTCATCGCGCCCACCACGACGATCACGCTGAAGCCGAGCGTGCGCCCGAGCACGCGCCAGAGCTCGCCGCCCTCCATGAGCGCGCCGTAGTTGGCCGCGCCGACCCACTCCGGCTCGGTGAGCATGTCCCACGACTGGAGGCTCGCCCGCGCCGTGAGCGCGAGCGGCAAGAAGACGAAGAGCCCGAACGCGAGCAGCGTCGGCGCGAGCATGAGCCACGGGTGCGCGGGCGCGCGGGGGCGCATCACGACGGCCTCGCGGCGGCGCGGCGGGCCTCGTCGAGCAGGCCCCGCGCGTCGCGGTCGAGGAGCACCGCCTGCTCGAGGCGCGGGTTGACGATGTCGCGCTGGATACGAAAGAGCTTGGGCTCCCACGGCCACGGCTCGACGTCGGCGAGCTGCCGCTGCGCGATCGCGTCGTTGGCGTGCGACGCGAAGAAGCCCTCGCCTTCCATGCGCGCCACGGCCGCGCGCGTGATGGGCAGGTAGCCCGTGCGCTGGGAGAGGAGCGTCACCTGGTCGGTCTCGCAGAAGAACCGCAAGAACTTCGCCGCGGCCTCGCGCTCGATCGCGGGCGCGGCGCGCATGACGACGAAGAGCGTCCCGCCCGTCGGCACGCTGCGCTTGACCTTGGCGGGGAGCGGCGCGGCGACGACCGGGAACTTCGCGTTGTCCTCGAGGTACCGAAGGAACGCGGTGCTGGTCCAGATCATCGCCGCGCGCCCGGAGAGGAAATCTTGGTTGGTGACGTTCCAAGCGTCGTAGTCGCGTCCGGGCGGCGGGCGCATCACGCGATCGCGGTGGATGAGGCGCTGCCAGAAGGCGATCGCCTCGGCGCCCGCGTCGCCGCCGAGCGTGGCCCGGCCCTCGGCGTCGAAGACGGCGCCCCCCGCCTGCCCGACCATGGCGACCCAGAACCACCACGCGATCGGCACCTCGAAGCCCCACCGTGAGCCCGAGCGCGTGAGCGCCTTTGCGTGCGACGCGAGCTCGTCCCACGTCTCGGGCGGCGCGAGGCCGGCTTCGCGGAGCAGCGCGCCGTTGCAGTACATGAGGGGCGTGGAGCGGTTGAGCGGGACCGCGTAGAGCGGACGCTCGGCCCCGCCGCGGAACGCGCCCGACTGCGCGAGCGCGGGCACGAGGTCGAGCTCGCCGAGCCCGTCGTATCCGCCGAGCGGCTCGAGGGCGTTCGCGCGGGCCAGGTACGGGAGCACCTCGGCCACGACGTGGCTGAGCGCGGGCGCGGCCCCGGCGGCGACGGCCGTGCGGAGCTTGGCCAGCGCCTCGAAGTAGTCGCCCTGGTACACGGCCTCGACGCGGACGCCCGGCTCGCGCTCGTGGAAGCGACGTACGATCTCGAGCAGCGCGGCGCGCGGACGTCCGCCGAGCGAGTGCCAGAGCCGGAGGCGCACGCGGCCTTGCGAATCTCGCTCGGCGCGCCGGCAGCCGGCCTCGCCCAACATCGCGAAAAGACTGGCGCTTTGGGCCGCGCGCAGGACGGCGCGCCGGCCGACGGACGGAGAACGGCTCAACCCAGCCTCCGCCCGCCCGCCGCTCGATCGAAGACGTGCGCGCTCGACGCGTCGGGGATCACGCCCACCCGCGCGCCACGATCGCGCAGGGCGAAGCCTTCGACGCGCGCCCGCAGCTCGAGCTCGGCCGCGCGCAGCACGAGGTGCGTCTCGGCGCCGAGCGGCTCGCACGCGACCACCTCGAAGACCGCGGCGCCCTCGGCGTCCGGCTCGGTCACCCGCAGCGCCTCGGGGCGGAGCCCGACGACGACGTCCTCGGCCGTGACGGCGGCGGGGCGCGGCAGACGAAACGGGCCGAACACGATCTCCGCGCCGTCGACGCGCCCGTCGACGAGGTTCATGCGTGGCGCCCCGATGAACGTGGCGACGAAGCTCGTCGCGGGGCGTTCGTAGATCTCGCGCGGCGTCGCGAGCTGCTCGATGACACCTTTGTGCATCACGCAGATACGGTCGGCGAGCGTCATCGCCTCGACGTGATCGTGCGTGACGTAGATCGCGGTCGCGCCGAGCGTGCGGACGAGCTCGCCGATCTGGAGGCGCAGATCACCGCGCAGCGCCGCGTCGAGGTTGCTGAGCGGCTCGTCGAACAAGAAGACACGCGGCCGACGGACGATCGCGCGGCCCATCGCGACGCGCTGGCGCTCTCCGCCCGACAGCTCGCCGGGCAGGCGGTCGAGCAGTCGCTCGATCTTGAGCATGCGCGCCGCCTCGTCGCTCCGCGCTCGGCGCTCGGCCGGCGGCACCTTGCGCATCTTGAGCGGGAACTCGATGTTCTCGCGCGCCGTCATCTGCGGGTAGAGCGCGTATCCCTGGAAGACCATCGCGACGTCGCGGTCCTGCGGGGCCACGCCGTCCATCGCGCGTCCGCCCACCGTGACGCTGCCGACGTCGGCCTCCTCGAGGCCGGCGACGATCCGGAGGGTCGTGGACTTGCCGCAGCCGCTCGGCCCGACGAGCACGCAGAGCTCTCCTCGGCGCACCGACAGGCTCAGATCTCGCAGGACCGCGCCCGCGCCGCCCTTGTCCTTGTCTCCGTCTCGCGGCGCGAAGCGCTTGGTCACACCGCGCAGCTCGACCTCGACGTCCGCCTCGACCTCGGCGTCGCGATCGCTCACGCGGCCGCTCTCACGCCGTCCACCACTTCTCGGCGCACGCGAGGTCCTCGAGCGTGTCGATCTCCATGTAGCCGCCGTGCGTGTCGACGCGCCGCAGGTCGGAGCCCTCGCGCACCATCGTCTCGAACATCTCGAGCAGGTACGCGCGCTTGAACGGGCGGTCGACGAGCACGCCCTCGTCCCCCAGCTCGGCCTGCGCGCGATCGAAGCGCTCGGCGAGCTCACGCGCCCCGTCGGGCGAGAGCTTGGCCACGCCGATGAACTCGCCGCTCGCCTCTTCGGACCGGATGTGGCGCGAGAGCTCCACGAGGCGGTCGCCCTCGGCGCGCACCTTCTCGGCGTCGGTCTCGGGGTGGCGTGATCGATCGACGTAGCGACGGCGCCAGTCGGTGTCCACGCCGAGCGCCTTGTCGGCCTCGGACGCGACGAGGCGCTTCACCACGTCGCCGCGGTAGATGATGTCGGTGTACGACGAGACGAAGCCGCCGCCGAAGTGCTCGCGCGCGTACATCAGCGACGCGAGGATGTTGTTGCGCTCCCACTCCGGGTTCACCACGTAGGTGAATTCGGGGTACCGCGCCTGGATGACCTCTCTCTGGTAGCCGCACACGAAGACCACGTCCTTCTTCGTGAAGCCGGCCTCGCCGAGCGCCTCGAGCACCCACTCGAGCATGGGGCGGCCCATGACCGGCACCAGCGGCTTGGGGATCTCGTCGGTCTGGTGCTCGAGGCGGCTGCCGCGCCCGGCGCCGATCAAGATGGGTCGCATACGGCGTTCCTCCGCGGCGCGCGCCCTCGGCCGCGCCCCCGCCGAAGTACCACAGGTGCCCCGCCCGAGGTACACTCTACGGCAACGTGCTCCGTCTAGGTTTCGTCACCGACATCCACTTCGGCCCGCAGGCCTTCCACGACGGCAAGCTGCGAAAGATGACGCACCAGGCCGAGCCGCTGCTGCGCCAGGCGCTGTCGTCGATGCTCGAGGCCGGGCGCCCCGACCTCTTGGTGAACCTGGGCGACGACGTCGAGGACGAGTCGCGCGGGCTCGACCTCGAGCGCTACGCGCTGTGCCAGGAGATCCTGCGCGAGCCGGGCGTCACGGTCGTCAACGTGGCCGGCAACCACGACATGATCCACATGGGGCGTGACGACCTCAACCGCTTCTGGGGTCGCACGGGCCCGCTCTACTACGCGTTCGACCACAAGGGCTTCCACGTGGTCGTCTTGCAGACGTTCGAGCGCGCCGAGGTCGACTGCTCCATCCCCGCGCCGCAGCTCGAGTGGCTCGAGAGCGATCTGTCGCGCACGCGCCTGCCGTCAGTGGTGCTGATGCACCACAGCGCCGCCGACCAGGACCTCTCGACGTCGCGCTGGTTCGACACGCGCCCCGAGCTCGCCCTGGTGCAAGAGCGCGCAGAGCTGCGACGCATCCTCGAGCGGAGCGGCAAGGTGCGCGCGGTCTTCAACGGTCACGTGCACCGCAACGACATGACGATGCACGGCGGCATCCCGTACGTCACGATCCAGAGCCTCACCGAGAACCTCGACGACGACGCGCCCGGTCGCCCGTCGGGCGCGTGGGCCATCGCCGAGCTCGACGCGCGCAAGGTCGACGTCCGCGTCCACGGCGCCGATCCGGCCCGGTGGACCGTCGAGCCCCGCGCGCGTCCCCGCCCGTCGCCCTGATCACGGCGCGCCGCACGCGAGCCACTCCGCCAGGCGCTCGCGCTCCTCGGCCGGCGGGTCGTCTGGGCCGGGCGGCATCGTGACGTTGTCGGCGGCGGCCCGCGCAAAGATGCGCGCGCGGTGACTGCGGGCGGCGTCCGCCGTGCCGAAATCGAACGAGGACGGCGCGCCGTTGCGCTCGCTCGTGGTCCTGCCGTGGCAACGTTGGCAGTGGGCGTCGAGGAACGCCTTGCCGAAGCTCTCGTACGTGAGCGTCGTGCCCTCGGGCGGGCACGGTCGCTCGTCGATCGTGGTCTCCTTGCACGCCGTCACCGCGAGCGCGACGGCGACGAGCCCCGTCACAAGCTGTAGTTGAGGCCGGCCCACAGCGCTCCTCCTGCGTACGCGACGGGACCGCGCGGGTCGGGGAACCACGCGCCGCTGACGTCGGCGCCGAGCACCCACTCGACGTCCTTGCGCTTGCTCACGGCGAAGTCCACCCCGAGGCTCGACCCGAAGCCCCCGCGATGGCGGATGCCGTTGCCGACGCCGAACACGGCGCCGAACGGATCGTCGCGCACCGCGCTGACGGGCTCTTCGTGTTGGTGCACGAGCGCGAGCCGCACGTACGGACGGATCACGTCGCGGATGTTCCCGTAGAGGGTGCCGCCCAGCGACACGTACGTGAGCATGCGGCTGTCGACGGTCGAGTATCCGATGCGCGTGAGGGCGTCGATCGCGAAGAGACCCCGCATGCGGTAGCCGAGACGCGCGGCCGTGGAGATCGCGCCGTCCCCTCGCCACGTCGACGCCTGCGCGCCGGGCCCTCCGTAGAGCTGCAGCTCCCCTGCCCGCGCCGCGGGCGCAGCGCACACCACTCCGCACGCGGCGAGCGCCGCGACCACCTTTCTCACCATGACGCCGTCCTCGCTGTCGGCCGACCCGCGTCGGCTACGGGACATGGGTGGGGGCAGCGGCCCGGGATTATGAGCTCGTGAGCGGCAGACGGTGGATCGCGCGACGGTGCGCCTCCGCGACGCGCTTGGCGATGTCGTCGCACACGGGACCGGCGAACCACGCGACGAGCTCACCGTCGTCGAGCTCGAGCTCCACGATCCCCGCGTCGCGATCGGCGCGCGCCGTCTTGAGGGCGTCCCACGTGATGCACCGCTCGTCGGCGTCGGTGTGCAGCACCACACCCCGCCGGGTGAGCGCCAGGTAGGCGTTCTCCATGACGACCGCCGCCATGCTCCCGAAGCCGATGACGAGGCCGCCCAGCACGCACAGGCCGCCGCCGAGGGCGATGATCTGGCCCAGCACCTCGGAGACACGCCGAACGAACGTCGCGCCCACGGCCGTCGCGCCCACGGCGATCAGGCACGCGGCGAACGCGAGCACGCGGCGCGTGCCGCCCGAGCGGTCGACGCGAAAATATTCGAACGGTGCGTCGGCGTCGTCGATCGGGGCGAGCGAGGAGCCCACGCCGCGCTCAACGCATCGGCGCGGGGCCGTAGCTGGGGGCGGGAGACCAGTTGCCGCCGACGCCCGGCGTGCGGCCCGGGCCGGCGGTGCGCCCTGCGCCCTCCCAACCCGACGCGCCCCACGCGGAGCCGCCGCGACCGGCCGAGCCGCTGCCTGGCGAGCCGGCATACCCGCCGCCGGGCGCGCCGCGATAGCCGCCGTAGCCGCGGCCGCCGTAGCCCCCGCCCGACGCGAACGCCGAGGCCTGGTTGTTGATGTAGATGTTGGTCACCGTGCCCTGCGCGGCGCCCGCCGGCGCGCCGACGGTGCGCGTGGGCGCCCCCTGATACGTGGACGCGTCGTTGCCTTGCCCGAGCGTGAGCGTGCGGGTCAGCTTGGGGCGCGCGGGCGGCGCGTCGAACACCGGCTCGGGGGGCGGGCTCTCGACGGCGAGCACCTCGCGCTCCGGCGGCGGCGGTGGCGGCGACTCGACGTCGCGCGCGCGATCGGCGCCGTGGGCGCAACCCATCAGACACACTCCCACCGCCGCGACGCAAAGGGCCAGACGTTTCACCCCTCCATCATGGATCGATAGCTCTGCGGTCGCCACCCCCACGAGCGTGCCAAGTGCTTGATTTTGGTGGAAGAAGCGACCGATTGCCGCATGGGACCGGGCGCCGGACGCCTCGGCCGACTACCCTGGTCCGCCGATGGCGGACGAAGCGCCCCCCGGCTCACCCCCGCGCGCGCCGGCGTCGAGCCGCCGTCGGACCGCCGCGCGCCTCGCGTGCGCGCTCGTGCTCGCGATCGCGTCCGTCCAGCACGCGGTGCTCGCGTTCGGCGGCGCACCGGGCGCGGGCCGTCATGCGGTGTTCGTCGGGATCAACGCCGCGGTCGCGCTGCTCGTCGCGCGCTGGCCCCGCGCAGCGCTCGCGCCGGTGCTCGTGCTCACGCTCCAGCAGCTCGTGAGCCACGGCGCAGACCTCGTGCGCTCGATCCGAGGGCCGGGCCCGCTCGACGTCGCCTCGCTCGGCGTCGTCGTCTTCTTCCCGGCGCTCACCCTGTTGCTCGCCGCCGAGAGAAGACGAGGTACACCGGCACGCCCGCGGCGAGGACGAGCAGCCCCATGACGCACTCGAGCGGCTTACCGATCGCGAGCGAGGTGGCGATGCCGAGGTTGGTCAGCAGGTAGAGGCCGGGGACGATCGGGTAGCCGGCCGCGCGATAGGGGCGGCGCTGATCGGGCTTTCGCAGCCGGAGGACGTAGAGCGCGAGCGTGTCGGCGATGGTCGCGAGCACGATCGCGAACGTCGTGTAGTCGAGCACGCTGCGGAACGTCTTGAGGCGTAGGATGACGATGCTCGCGGCCGCCGCCTGCACGATGATCGCGTAGTGCGGCGTCTGGCTCCCGGCGCGCAGGCGCGCGGCGCCGCGCCAGAACAGGCCGTCGCGGGCCATCGCATAGGCGATGCGCGGCCCGACGAGCACGTTGGCGTTGAGGCAGCCGAAGACCGACGCGAGGACCATCACGGCCATGACCGTCCTGCCGCCGGGGCCGATGATCGCGCGCGCGGTCGCCTCTCCGACGTTGCCCTTCACCGCGGCGAGGCCGTCGATGCCGAGGGCGCGCACGTACGTCCACGTGACGAGCACGTAGACCAGGGTGCACACGCCGAGGCCGATGAAGAGCGACCGCGGCAGGTTCTTGTCGGGGTCCTTGATCTCGCCGGCCACATACACCGACGCGTTCCAGCCGAGGTACGAGAAGATCACGGGCGACATCGCCAGCCCGAAGGCGCCGAGGCCGACGTCGGGCGGGGCCGAGGCCTCCGCCGGCGCGGGCGCGCGCGAGCCGAGCACGAGGCCCGCCACGACGAGGCCGACCATGGCGAGCACCTTGAGCGCGCCTGTCGCGCTGTTGAGGCGAGCGCCCGCGCGGGTGCTCGAGATGCTGACGAGCGACGTGAGCCACACGATGCCGATCGCCACCACCGAGCGCGCGGCGGGCGGCATCGGGAAGAACGTCGCGAGCCCGTCGGCGAAGCCGACCGCGAGCGTCGCGACGGTGCCGGTGAAGATCGCGAAGAAGCTCAACCAGCCGACGAGGAACCCGAGCGACGGGTGGTAGGCAGCCCGCAGATAGACGTAGTTGCCCCCCGCGCGCGGGAACATCGCGCCGAGCTCGGCGTTCGCGAGCGCCCCGGCGAGGGCGAGCACGCCGCCGAGCGTCCACGCCGCGAAGAAGAGATCGGCCCGTGGCAGCGAGCGGGCGACGCCGCCGGGCGTGAAGAAGATGCCGACGCCGATCACCGAGGAGACGACGAGCATCGTCGCGTCGCCCAGGCCCAGCACGCGCGGCAGCGAGCTGGGGTCCGCAGGGCGCGGCGCGTCGTCGGGAGAGGAGCCGGCGCCCTCGGGCATCGGCGCGCATCCTACAGCCAAGACCGGTCGGCGCGCGCGTCCGTTCGCGACACCTCCGTGGGAGCGGGCGCCGGGACGGAGAGATCAGTACCCAGAGAGCATGCCCAGCGCCGGGGCGGCGAGCATCACGAACAGGATGACGGCGGCGCTCGCGATCTTCTGGGCGTCACTGCGGCTCATGGAAGGCTCGTACGCGCCTCCCGCCCGTCCGATCTGAGCCGTGGCGACAAACTCGTCGCCTACACTTCACCACACGACGTCTTGGTCCTCGACGACGCCGGGCAGCGCCTCGAGCGTGCGCTCGCGGTCGCCCACGCGCATCGTCCCCGAGAAGGTGCCGACGGGCTGGATGAACTTGGAGCGCACGACGCCGAGGTTGGTGTGCTGCGCGTGGACCCCGCCGGGCAAGAACGTCAGATCGTAGCCGTCGCCTCGCACGCGCCACGGGTCCTCGGGGGACGGGGATCCGACCTCGATGGCGGCCTCGGCCAGCGGCGTGACGCGCCCGTCCGCGAACGCGGCGCACTCGGCCTCCCCGACGAACCCCTGCACGAGGTTGAACGCGAACGGCTCGCCGTCGACCGCGCCGAGCCCGAACGCCCACCGCCAGCGCGTCCGGCGCTCGAGCAGCCCGCACGTGTAGTCGTAGCCGCCGAGCGCCCCGTCGAGAGGTACGTCGCGCGCGCCCACCCGCGCGCGCCCCGTGACGGTGAGCGGGGCCCGCTTCTCGGTCGTGTTGTACCGACCGCCGCCGAGCGAGGCGATCGCAGAGATGGCGGGGGGAGCCGCCGCGGCCGAGAGGCGCGCGTCGAGGTCGACGTCGGTCGATCGCGCCGAGACGACGAGCGACGCGCCGTCACACGAGGTCGAGAGAGAGAGTCCTCGACCGCGGAAGGTGGCGAGCGGGCCCGGCCGGTGCGGATCGTCCCCCACCCTCGCTTGCCACGGCGCCGCGATGGCCGTGCGGTCGACGAGCATCGCGCCGCGCGCGACGTCGTAGACGAAGACGAAAGCGTTCGACGCGTACCCGAGGTGCACGACGCAGAACGAGATCCACAGCTCGTCGGTCGTGACGGCCCCGTAGAGCCACGCCTTACGCGTGGCCACGCGACGCAGGCGACCAGCCGCGCGCGCGTCGAAGGCCGGCAGCGGCCCCTCGAAGGAGCCGTGACGGAGCGTGCCCGCGGCGGGGTCGAAGAGGGACGTCGGGGCAGGCGACAGCGTACGCACGCGTCGAGGATACGCGGGCTCGCCGGGCGGCGAAGCGTCCTTGTGGAGGGACGCGACTGCGCTGTACGTTTTGGCGTGTGAACGCGAGATCCTTGTTGCCCCTTGCCGCGCTCGTCGCGGCCTGCGGGAGCCCGCCCAAGACAAACGCACCCCCGCCGCCGAAGCCGGCGGCCGAGACGACGACGAAGGTCCTCTCGCTGACGCTGTCGCGCGAGAACCTGAGCGTCGACAAGGTGAGCATGCGCGACGGGCGCTTCGTGCCCGACGGCAGCATGGACCTCGCGTTCGAGGCCGATCTCGAGGGCCCGGCGACGGCGCTCTACCTCGTGTCGTGCACGGAGAAGGGCGATCCGCTCCAGGGCTACCGCGCCGACACGATCGTCGGCCACGAAGAGATCCCGCCCGAGCTCGGGAGCGTCATCGACGTGGGGCGCCTCACCGTGGGGATCGGCGTGCTCGAGAACGGCAAGTTCATCAACGACGACAACGGCACGTTGTCGAGCCTGCCCGCGGGCAAGCACCACGTCACGCTGTACACGCCCAACCCGGGCACGCTCCGCCCCGGGACGTGGGTCCGCCTCTATGCGCGGACCCCGTCCGGGAGCCTCGTCGCGGGCCCGGTCACCGCGTACTGACGTCAGCCCGTCTGGATGGGGATCGCGCGCGGCGTCGCGTCCTTGGCCTTGGGCACACTGACCGAGAGCACGCCGTCCTTGAGCGTGGCGGTGACGCCCGACGCGTCCACCTTCACGCCGAGGGCGAACTTGCGCGAGAACTCGGTGGCGACGCGCTCGCTGAAGCGCGCCTCGAAGCCCTCGGGGGCGTCGGTCTTCTTGTGGCCGCGGATCTCGAGGCCCTCTTCGTCGACGAGCACCTCGATGTCCTCGAGCTTCGCGCCGGGGACCTCGGCCTGCAGGAGGAAGGACGCGGGCCCCTCGAAGAGGTCGATGCGCGGCACGCTGGTGCGGGCGACGCGCTGCTGCGGGGCGAACGCGCGCGCCATCTCGCGGTCGAGCAAGCCAAAGGTGTGATCGAAGCTGCGGAACGGGGTCAACATGGCAAACCTCCACGTACGCGACGCCCACGGAGGCGACGCGCGCTGAGGGCGCGTGAGGGCGCCCGGGTCATTCTGTAGGTGACGACGGCGCACCCGGTACGGCGCCCGCCCTGCGCGACGCCAGCGGCGCCGCGTGTCCCATGGGCTAGGAAATAAGCATGCCTATGGCCGTGTAAAGGGGGGGCGCGCGACGAAGCATTTTCACGACGGGCCCGACGCGTGTACGTTCATCGTCAAGCCGATGACGATCCGCGGATGGAACGAAGCGTGGAGCCCGGTCTTCGAGAACCTCGGTCGCATGCGCGCGGCCTGGCCGACGCGGGGGTGGAGCTGGGACTCGCGGCTCACCTGCATCACGTCGTCGTTCACCGTCACGCAGGAGCCGCAGGCCAAGACCGCCTCGAGCTTTGCGCTCCAGCAGGAGTGGACCAGCACGACGATCTCGCGCGCCCCTGCCCCGCTGCGCACCGTGATCGAGCGGGCCGGCGGCGTGCGCGCCGGGCAGCTCGTGCTCTCGACGGGGCCCGTCGCCAACCTGCTGCTCTACGGGCTCTGGTGGCCGTGGGGCGACAACGAGACCGTGAGCTTGCGCGTGGGCCTGGCCGACGTCGATCCGGGCCGCGAGCTCTACCAGCGCATGCGCGATCTCTTCGGCGTCACGCTGTAGCAAAGCGCGGGACCCGCGCGAGCACCGCGTCGGCGTCGAGCTCGCCGCAGAGCCGCGTGACGTGCTCGCGGTCGGCGCCGCGCCACGCGAGATCGCCGAGCGACTCGGCGAGCGGCACGTCGGTCGCCAGCGTCGTGAGGCGCTTGTAGAGCGCCACCTCTTCGCGCATCGACGCCAGCGTCGCGGCGAGCCGCGGAGCTCCCGGGATGCGCACGTCCCACGCCGCGGGGTCGTCCGGGATCTGCTCCACCGTTCCCCACCGCGCGAGCAGCGTCGCGGCGCGCTTGGCCCCGAAGCCCGGCACGCCCGGCACTCCGTCGGCCGCGTCGCCCGTGAGCG
>JAGQJA010000010.1 GCA_020430845.1 Myxococcales bacterium | reverse complement strand
CCCACCGTCGCGGCGCCGGCCGTGAACACGGCGAGCCCCACGCCGAGCTGCTGGAACGCGCTCTGGATGTTCTCGGTGCCGAGCCCGACGCGGCGGTCGAGGCTCATGAAGTTGCGCTCGAGGTTCCCGATGGCCCCCGAAGCGAGGTCGCGCGCGGTGAAGACGAAGCCGAGGCCGAGGTTGTTGAGCGCCACGGGTCACTTCCTCCCTCGACCGTTGCGCGCGGCCTTCTCCAGCTCCTTCGCCTCCCGCGCGCGCTGGCTGCCGATCCGCTCGATGAGCCAGTCGCGATCGGTGGTCGGCAGGTCGAGGGCGTCGTCCAGCGTCACTGCGAGGCCCGAGCCTCCGTGCTGCTGCCAGCAGAGCTGGAAGAGGCCCTCGCGCCACGTCTCCATGTTCACGTCGGGGAAGAGCTGCTCCGGGCCTTCCGCCTCGCGGTCCTGTCCTTGCCCGGCAGGAAGAACCCCTTGTCGAAAGGGAGCTCCACCTCCTGCGTCTGGAAGCACTCGGGGCACTCGATCTCGATGGTGGTGTCGACGCCGCAGTCGACCCGGTCGAACTCGTCGACGAGGAAGTCCGCATCGCGCATCGTCAGGTCCTCGAGGAACTGGCGCTTCGCCTTCGCGTCCACGCCGTCGATCTCGAGCACGCGGTACGCAAGCACTGCAGAGAGCAGCTTGTCGGGCGCGGAGCGCTGGAGCGCGGGCAGCTTCCGCTCGTCATCACCGGTCAGCAGCTTGAACGCGACCTTCTTGCCCGCGTCGGGCAGCGTGGTCTCGAAGCGGTTCCCGCCGACGAACGCGACGCGGCTCTCCTCGGAGAGCTTGCGCACCGGGAGCTTCGTCAGGTCGATCTCCCAGTCGATGCGCGCGCGGCAGTTGTCGTTCCGGCACGAGACTCCGAAGGCGTACTCGGGGCCGTAGGTCAGCGCGCGCACCATGAGCAGCGCGAAGAAGCGATCGCCCTGGAGCACCTTGCCGAGGTCGAGCTTGGCGCCTTCGGCGAGAGCGTAGGGCCCGGGGTCGAGGGTCTCCTCCCAGCAGGCCGCGAGCAGCTCGTCGACCTGGCCGCCGCTCTTGGCGAGCTTGCGGTCCGCGAGGACGCGCTCCTCGCGCACCTTCATGCCGCGAACGCGGCCCTGGAGCCCCGAAGGGCACGTGATGACGTCTGCCATGCGCTGCCTCCACGGGGGCAAAGCTGGCCGGGAGGCGCTGCGGGGACAGCGATCTACGAGCGCACGGCCTCAGGCGCGCATCCGCACGCATCGCACGCGGGTGCCTGCTTCTTGGGCCAGCTATTCCAGACCGACGCCGCGACGAGCAACGCGGTGCCGACGTAGACGGCAGCGTTCAGCTCGAGCGCGAACTTGCCGAGCAGGATGCCGGTGGCGGCAAGCGCGCCGAGCGCGAGCGGCCCAAAGCCGCGACGGCGACGCGCGCGGTAGCCGAGGCCCGCCAGCGCGAGGAGCAGCGCTCCGGCGGTGAGAGGGAGCAGCCAGGATGCCTCCATCAGGAACGGCACGCCGAGCGAGCCCAGGACGCCTGCGTACGCCGGCCAGCACGAGGGGCAGCTCACGACCGGCAGGATCGAGAGCAGCGCGCCCGGGATCACGGCGAAGCTCGCGGCGTTCCCCGATGGTGAGGGTGGCGAGCGGCGCAGCGCCGCGATGATGGCGTCCAAAGGTGGCACGCCGCGGACGTCACTGCCGACGTAGATTCGGCATGAGGCGCTGTCTCCGGGAGGCGCCCCCGTCACGTCCTTGCCGTCGACCAGGATGGTAGGAGAGCCGTAGCCACGCGCGTGGGCCGGCGAGCTCTCCGCCGTCACGTCGATCTCGCTCCACGCGGCGGGCACGCCAGCGGCGTCGCACGCACGGCGAAGCTGCTCGCGCGCAGCGGGGACGTTCGGGCAGTCGGGAAAGTAGAGCAGCTCAACGGTCGCCATCGGAACCTCCTTGAACATCGAGCGCGTCGAGCAGCGGGCACTCGGCCGTCGGGCCCTCACCAGTGCACGAGGCAGCGAGGCTCGCGAGGGCCGCGCGCATGCGGGCAAGCTCTCCGAGCTTGCGATCGACATCGGTCAGCTTGGCGACCGCGAGATCGCGGACGTCGGCGCAGGTCTTGTCGGCCGCGACGCGCAGGCTGAGCAGCTCGCGGATCTCCCTCAGCGTGAAGCCGAGCTCCTTCGCGCGCTGGACGAAGCGGATTCGGCGGACGGTGTCGGGTGGGTACTGCCTGTAGCCGGACGGCCGCCGGCCGGGCTCCGGGACGAGCCCCTCCCGCTCGTAGAAGCGAACGGTCTCGACGCCCACCCCCGCTTCCTTGGCGACTTCACCGATCGACAGGCTTGTCGAGTCCATGCGCCAAGTATGGACCCTGTAGTGCACTACAGAGTCAAGCCACCAGTCCAAGGCGCACGCAGGACGTCCACACGAAACGGAACTCAGAGTTCCCAACGGTGAAGACCGCCCCGGTGCGCTTGCACAAAACGGAACCGTGGGTTACGTTTTGTGCGTGACGACGCCCGAAGCCAAGGGGCCGGA